>NZ_VLTE01000032.1:0-213461 GCF_007558965.1 Bacillus sp. HY001
ATGCCCTTTTTTAATCCAAATTTGAAGAGTTTTATAGTTTGATGGATTTTCCTTTGTCATTTTATTCACCTCCTTGTTAAGGATATTATAGCAAAAAATAGAACGTACGTTCCTATTTTTTCTTGAAAATAAAATATTTCTTTCGATTCACCTCACCACCTTCACTTACATTTAGAGGTGGGAGTCCTCTCGAAAGGCATGATAGAAATGCGAATACAAATGAGACATTTACATATTTTTTTATATTTTCATTTACTCGCTCATCTACATCTGGAAGTTCTTCTTTTCTGTACTTACGCTTTTTGTAATACACACACACTATCAAAAATACAATTGCTAAAACGTTACTCACTACGAGTGATAAAATTGGTATAGCCGGATTCATAATATGAACTACAATGTCTCCCAAAAATAATCCAAAAGTTGCACCAGTAAATAACTTTTTAGTATCGTTCATTTTTTCTCCCCTTACTCTAGCGTAAATATTTCCTCCACCTTCACCCCAAAATATTTGGCGATTTTTAAGGATAACTCTAGACTCGGATTATAATGATGGTTTTCAATCGCCACAATCGTCTGTCGCGTCACCTGCATCGCCTTTGCCATTTCAACTTGCGTTATATGATGTTGCTTTCTTAACTCTTTTATTGTATTTTTCACACCCATAAGCTCCACCTTCGAAAGTAAAGATATCTTTACTTTAATTATAAATATTTTCCATTTACAAGTAAAGATATCTTTACAAATTTTAGAAAAACGTTTCACCGAGCATCTTCCCTAACAACGTACAAGCAAGCGTAACTCAATTTTTATCGGCGATTTTTTTAATATATCGACATCCGTAGCACTATAATCATAAGAAAAAGCTGCCCCAAGTACCTTTGGGAGCAGCTTTTTCCTACTACATAAATCCTAACGCATATACAAGAACGTATCCAAGAATAGAAAGGCAAACCGAGCCGATCAGCCCCGCCATGAATGCTTTACTTCCTAACTTACGGAACGTTTTAAACTCTACATTTAAACCAAGCCCCGCCATCGCCATTGCAATAAGCATATAAGCAATGACAACAATGTATCCCGCAACAACTTCTGGTATAACCCCGAGCGAATGCACTGCACTCATCGCTAAAAATCCGAAGATGAACCACGGAATTGGAAGGTCGCGCCACGATTTTTTTTCCTCGCTTCCTTCACTCTTACCAAACCATAATCCAATTAAAATCGCTACTGGCACAAGCATTGCTACGCGCGTTAATTTCACGATAACTGCGATGTCTACAGCCGTACTTCCTCCTGGCGCCGCAGCTGCGATGACATGAGCGATTTCGTGCAGCGTCGCACCTGAGAATACACCGTAACCGTACGGTGAGAAGCCAAGCACTGGGTATAATAGCGTATAAATAAGTGTAAATATTGTACCTAAAATTGCAATAATCGCTGCGCCGACTGCCGTTTCCTCATCTTTCGCCTTCACTTGCGGCGCAATTGCCACGACCGCAGCCGCGCCGCAAATTGCAGTTCCGCACGCTGTTAAAATCCCTAGCTTCTTCTCTACTTTAAATACTTTCGTTAGTCCATATACAACGAAAATCGTAAATGTAATAACAACCGCTGCGATGACCAATACTTTCGGCCCTGCCTTCGCAATATCAACAAGATTTAATCGCATTCCAAGTAAGATAATCCCGAAGCGAAGTAACTTCTTACTCGCAAAGTTCGTTCCAGCTATCGCTTCTTGCGGGACTCCAATTACCGCACGCCAAACCATCCCAATTAGAATAGCAATTACTAATTGTCCCATAATATTTAAAAACGGAAGCTCTGCTAAATATTTCGCAGCAATTGCGATTAATAGTGTAATCCCAATTCCTTGCGAAAATCCAAAGCCCTTCTTCTTTTGTATAACAAGTGTTTGTTCCATTTTGAACCACTCCAATAATCGTATTGGAACATGCATGTTCTTTCTACTTACATTATAAGAGAGTTTCTATAATAAGTTTAATATCAATATTGAATCTCTATCATCAGAAATACTTATGATAAGATGAAAGAAAAACGAAAGGAGACCATTACATGAACGTAGACATTTTAAAAATTTTTGTTACTGTCGTTGAACAGAAACACTTCTCCCGTGCAGCAGAATTATTAAACCTTTCACAACCCGGCGTAAGTATGCATATACGCAACTTAGAAAACGAATTTGGCACTACACTTATTCAGCGCTCTCCGAAGCACGTTCAAGTGACGGAGGCTGGAAACATATTATATATACATGCAAAGCAAATGCTCTCTCTTTATGAAGATGCTAAGCAAGAAATTAACGAGCTACATAACGTTGTAACAGGAAATCTTCGCATCGGTGCTAGTTTTACAATTGGCGAATACTTACTTCCAAAAATACTGGCTAACTATGCGAATGAAAATCCACACGTCGAAGTTCATACCTTTATCTCAAATACAGAAGACGTTTTGCAAAGCCTTCGCTCTAATCAAATTGATATTGGCTTGGTGGAAGGGCAAGTCGTATACGCCGATGTTGACGTTGAAACGTTTATGCAAGATGAAATGAAGCTCGTCGTCCCGCCAAATCATCCACTGCTCCGCACAAAAGAAATAAATGAAAGCACACTCCAAGATCAAGTATGGGTATTAAGAGAAAGTGGTTCTGGTACACGCGCTTATAGTGACCGCTTTATTCATCAACACCATTTAAAACTGAAGCGCTTCTTTACATTCAGTAGTATCCAAAGCGTGAAGGAAGCTGTTAGTGCCGGACTTGGCATCGCTATCCTTTCTGATTGGACCGTACGGAAAGAGTTACTGGCAAAAGAGCTATTCCACGTTGAAGTTCCAAATGAACAACTCATCCGTCCATTCTCCATCGTGCGCGGCAAATATTTTATTCCGTCTAAAGCTATTCAAGTTTTTTTAAATCATGTAGATTCCTTTGCGAAAAAACAGAGTTGACCTTCACATTAATGTGAAGGTTTACAATACATGTAAAAGGAGTGCGCTTATCACTCAGTTTCAATACATCTTTGATTTTGTTGGTTCATCATTTGAAGGATATATCATTAGGGGCGCAAATGGATTAGATGAAATCAAAAATCATAAACAGAAATAAGTTTGACAAACCATTTTGTATGCGCATACAATAAAAGTAATATTATGAAAGGAAGGTACTTTGACCAATGAAGTTCTAATTCTCTTATTTATTTCATCCATCACAAACAGTGAACAAAAAATGATGAAAACTAGCAGGGGATTAGTCTGTCCATTTGTCGATACTTTCTTTCGAAACGATCATGTAAAAAAATCGTTTATTTATGTACGATTTTTACATGCAAGGGCGACGTTTATCCTCTCTAGTGAAACTAGGGAGGTTTTTTTATGACCATTTTATTCGCACGCAATATTGAAAAGAGCTTTGGTGATCGCACACTATTTACGTTACCGTCACTGGAAATCCAAGCACAGGATCGCATAGGAATTGTCGGAGTCAACGGAGCTGGTAAATCTACGTTATTACAAATATTAAGTAAAGAAATAGAAGCTGACACTGGCATAGTAACTCATCATAGTTCTATCAGCATCATTCCTCAGCTTAGCGAGGAACTACCGGAAACCGCTTCTTCTCTCGCAAAGGGAAAATGGAGTATTTCAAATATTACAGATGCAATGAGCGGTGGTGAACGAATGCGGCTAAAGATCGCCCATGCTCTCGAACAAGATGCAGGCATTTTATTCGCTGATGAACCAACAAGCCACTTAGATATGGTCGGTACAGAGCAATTAGAAAAAGCACTTTTATCTTATAAAGGGGCTCTTGTTTTAATATCGCATGATCGTGAATTTCTAGATAATATATGTACAAAAATCATTGAAATTGAAGACGGCATGATTCAAGAGTATAAAGGAAACTATTCCAACTATCGAAAGCAAAAAGAACGTGAACGAATACAAAAACAAGCAGAATATGAGCAATATATACAAGAAAAAAACCGTTTAGAGCAATCAATTTCACAAAAAAAGAAACGTGCTTCTAGCATGACAAAAATACCAACTCGGTTCAGTTCATCTGAATCTAAACTTTATAAGTTAAGTGGGGCTCACGGGCAAGAACAGGTTAGCAAAGCAGCAAAAGCATTAGAAACACGTCTCGAAAAACTAGAAAAGAAAGAAAAACCAAAAGATCTTTCTCAGGCTCAGTTTGACGTGCAATACCATACACCCATTCATAGTAAAGTGGCAGTACAGTTCAATAAAGCAACAAAGAAAATAGGCGACCGCACACTATTTAAAAATATGAATGGAACTATTGCCCCTAGTGCAAAACTTGCTATTTTAGGTGCAAACGGAAGCGGCAAAACAACTGTGTTCAACATGCTTCTCGCAAACGAGCGTGGCATTCAGCTTTCGAAGAGTTGCAAAATTGGATACTTTGAACAAACACTATCCATTTTAAAAACAGATAAAACCATTTTAGAGAACGTTCTAGAAGAAACCAACTATACAGAAGCATTCGTTCGAACAATACTCGCCCGGCTTCTATTCCGTCGTGAAGATGTTCATAAACCTGTGCATGTCTTAAGTGGCGGCGAACGAATGAAGGTTGCGCTCGCAAAAGTATTTTTAGGAAACTATAATATGCTTCTACTTGATGAACCGACAAACTATTTAGACTTAGCGACGCAAGAAGAATTAGAAAGCATGTTACAAGAATACCCTGGCACAATACTTTTCATTAGCCATGACCGTGCCTTTATTCGCTCTGTTGCAGACCATATTCTACAAGTAGACGAAAGTGAACCAAAAGTATTCCACGGTAATTACGAGCAATACACAAAAAGAACAACAGGGGATTCTGTAAACGTTACTGAACAAGAATTATTACGATTACAAACAAAATTAACAGAAATCATCGGCCGAATTTCCATACCAAATCATCACGATGACATCACGTCTCTCGAACAAGAATACGAAACATTATTAGTTCAAATACGAAAATGTAAAGAAGCGCTCTAATGTCTTCCCTATATATCGACAAGGCCTTCCGCATTTCCCAAGAAATATTTGACCTTCGACATGATAACAAAAAAGCCGTGCATCAGCACGGCTTTTTACTTTAAATACGGACAGCAGTTCCGCTCACTGCAACCATTAGCATCCCTTCGCGAACTACTTCGTAATCCACGTCGATACCAACAATTGCATTCGCATTTTTTTGTCTTGCGAAAGTTTTCATCTCTTCCATTGCAATGTCGCGTGCTTCTTTTAATTTACTTTCATAAGCACCTGCACGACCGCCGACAACGTCACGAACAGAGGCGAAAAGGTCACGAACGATATTCGCGCCCATAATCGCTTCTCCATTGACGATATCGATATACTCAATAATTTCTTTCCCTTGAATTGTAGACGTTGTTGTTACAATCATACTTTATAGCCTCCCATATAAGATGTTCATCTACTTATATGATGTGCTAATTCCGTACAAATTATATTTACGAACTAAACTGAGCTTCGTATAACCTACTGTATCCTCCGCCTTGCTCAATTAATTCTTCATGTGAACCTTGTTCTGCAATACCATCTTTATTTACAACGACAATACGATCTGCATTTTTAATCGTTGCAAGTCTATGAGCGATAACTAATGTTGTACGACCGACAGATAGTTCAGCAAGTGATTTTTGAATCGCTAGTTCCGTCTCTGTATCTAATGCAGAAGTCGCTTCATCCAATATTAAAATGGGCGGGTTTTTCAAGAACATACGAGCAATCGCTAGACGCTGCTTCTGTCCTCCTGAAAGTTTCACGCCGCGCTCACCGATAACAGTATCTAAACCGTCTGGTTGTGAGTAAATTAAGTCTTCTAACTGCGCACGTTTTACCGCCTGCCAAATTTCAGATTCTGACGCCTTTAAATTTCCGTAAGCAATATTTTCACGAATCGTTCCTGAGAATAAAAACACATCTTGCTGCACAATCCCAATCTGCTTACGAAGTGAAGATAACGTCATATCTTTCGTATCAATACCATCAATTTGGATTGACCCAGACGATTGTTCATAAAAACGTGGGAGTAAACTACATAACGTTGTTTTTCCAGCTCCTGATGGTCCAACAAACGCAACTGTTTCACCTGCATGTATTTTCAAGCTAATATCATTTAAAATCGGTTCTTTGTTTTCATATCCGAATGTAATGTTGCTATATTGAATATCACCATGTACATGTTTCACTTCCATCGCATCTTTAGAGTCTACAATGTCTGGCTCTGTTTCAAGAAGCTCTACATATCTCTTAAAACCAGCAATCCCTTTCGGATAGCTTTCAATTACTGCATTAATTTTTTCAATTGGGCGGAAGAAAATATTCGTTAATAAAACGAATCCGATAAATCCACCGTACGTTAATTCACCTTGCAGAACAAACCATGTACCGCATATTAAGACGAAGAGCGTTACGAGACGCATGAGCATATAGCTAATCGACGAATTTAACGCCATAATTTTATAGGCCATTAATTTTGTTGTACGGAAACGAGCGTTGTTAACAGCGAATTGCTCTTTCTCAAACTTTTCATTTCCGAATGCTTGTACAACGCGGATACCACCAACGTTGTTCTCAATACATGCATTGAAATCAGCAACATCTGAGAATAAACGTCTAAACGTACCTGTCATTTTTTTATTGAAGTAAAGCGCTAACCATAATAAGAATGGAATAACGAAGAACGTTAATAACGCTAACTTCCAGTTGATCATCATCATAAATGAGAATGCCCCAACTAAAGTCATTACAGCGATAAATAAATCTTCTGGCCCGTGGTGAGCAATTTCTCCAATTTCCATTAAGTCGTTTGTAAGACGTGAAATTAAATGACCTGTTTTATTATTGTCAAAAAATCTGAATGATAGCTTTTGAATGTGATCAAATAATTTCTGCCTCATATCCGTTTCAATGTTAACACCAAGCATATGTCCCCAATATGTAACGACATATTGTAAGCCTGCATTTAATATATACACTGCAAGTAAACCGAAACAAGCCCATAAAATAAGTGTCCAGTTTTGTCCTGGCAATAACTTATCAATAAATTGATTTACGATAAGTGGGAAGCCAAGTTCTAGTAACCCTGCGACAACCGCGCAAGAAAAGTCGAGTATAAATAAACCTTTATACGGTTTATAGTAAGAAAAAAATTTACGTAGCATATTTCCCCTCCATTTTCCAAAATTAAAAAGACTCTCTAAATGATAACCATTATCAAATAATTATTCAAGTTATTCGTCTATGAAACTTCAAAATTCAAAATAAGGTTTGCGATAGTTGTCGTTTTTTGCCGGAAAGTCGATATATTGGAATAATCGCTGATATATTTTCAGTTGCGCCGATATATTCGGATAATCGTTGATATATTTCGAGTTGCGCTGATATATTGGAATAATCGCCGATATAAATTTCAGTTACTACTAACTCCGCCCGCCCAACAACAAAAAAGGGTATCACCACAAGGTGATACCCTTTCTTCTATTACATCGCTTCCGAATCCCACTCATGCTCCTGCTGAACAAACACAATACCTAATTCATGATGTCCCCCAGCGTATAATGCCGTTTGGGCAAGGCGAATCTCTCCATTTGTATCTAATACTTCTAACTTGCAAAATGCTCCTGTCGTCTTCGTTTGAAGCGCATCATAAAATTCCTCAGCACTTCTTGGAATGACTCCATTTACTTTCGTAATCACTTCTCCAGGCAGCAAATTCAGCTCTGCCCCAATTGTATTCGGAATTGTATCTAATACAACAAGTCCATCATTACGTGCAGCGAAATACGCCGGTCTTGTTTCATCGGCAATTTTTTCTTGCATGGAAATCGTGAAACGTCCAAGCATCGCAACTCCCATCGCGATAATGGCAAGTACGTGCCACCAATAACTTGCGATTCCTAAAACAAGCACAAGTCCTGCTAATCCGTACACACGTCTTCCTGTAAATAATAAAGCTTCCGTTGGCTCATAGCTTCTAATCCTTCTCATAAATCCAATTAAAAATGGAACGAGGAATAGAGAATATGTATCTGAACCTATTGAAACGACAGGCCACCATGAAATAAATTGTGTTACCGCGTCACCTGGTACAAGAATAAAAATAGGAACGATCCATAAACGCTTTGATTCGTGTAAACCAATCTTTAATCCGCGCTTACCCTTCCTAATCTTCGGCGTCGAATATCCTACTGCATTTTTAGAAATCAACAAGCCCTCTACAACGAGCATGACGCCTAGTAAAATAGCAAGAGATACAATCGTATTCTCTTCACCCTCTCCAAGCTGTAAGAAGGAAACTGGTAGCTTAGAAGATAATAGAACGCATACAATCGCGATACTAAGCGTATAAGCCGCTGATAAATATCGATACATAGCAGTTAATCCAAATAGAAACGTCCATAATAAGATGACCCATAAGCTTGCTTTAGAAACAACAAGTCCAAGTCCAATCGTAATAATAGATACGATTAATCCGTATTTAACTCCTGCGAATAGAGATGTTCGCAGTTCAAACCAAATATCATAAACTTTAAAGGAAAAATCCTTTCGTTCACGTAACATACGTAAGTATCCAACGAAGATACTACTTATTAAAAATACATAGACAGCAGGGTGTAAGAAAAAACGTCCAACTGCCCGCATTATTTCAAAAATCCATGCCTCCACGAACCCATTCACCACCATTTATATCATTCTTTCTTTTTATATTATCATAACTGGACAAACGTTTGTTTAACACAAAAAAATACAGGCAGCAAACTGCCTGTATTTCACTTTATTTCGCTATTAATTTTAATGCGGACTGTAATTGTAAATCATTTTCTCCAGAACGGATTTTTTCAATAATTTTCGTTTGAATCGCCTCAGCTGTCTTTTTATCCAGCTGCCCTGTCGCTTCCATCTCATTCGCATTTTGGAATGCTTTCAGCGCTGATTCTGTCTCTTTACTAAAGTATCCATCTTCACGCCCCGGTACATATCCTAGGCTCTTAAGCATTTCTTGTGCGTGTTTTACTTGCACATCATTTGAATTGTATGAAAGTGTTTTTTCAATTTGAATTGGTGTCGCATGATAATAATCTGGTTGCTTCACTTCTACTGTAGGCGCGATTCCTTTTTTATGAATCCAGTTTCCATCCGGTGTTAACCATTTAAACATCGTTAATTTAATGTTGCTGCCATCTTTAAATGGAACGGCCTGCTGCACGGTACCTTTACCAAACGTTTTTTCACCAATTAAATCGTATCCTTCTCCCTCTTTTAGCGCACCCGCTAAAATCTCTGAAGCAGAAGCACTTCCGTTATCAATTAATACTGAAATTGGATATGGCTTTTTCTCCTTCAGTTCCGTAGAGAATTTCTTTTTCTCACCATTTCGTTGCTCTACTTGTAGCATCGGCTTTTTATCCGTCATAATTTCCCCTAGTATCTCTTCTACACTATTTAAGTAGCCACCAGGATTGCCACGCACGTCAATAACTAAGCCTTTGATATTTTTCTTCTCTAACTCTTTTAACTGATCCTTAAATTCTTTCGCCGTATTTTCAGCAAAAGAAGTGATTTGCATATAACCGATATCTTTTCCGCTCTCTTGTTTCACAGAACTAAACACAGTGAAGATTGGAATTTTTTCACGCTTAATTTTAAATACAATCGGATCAGCTACTCCTGCACGCTTAATTTCAATCGCGACAGTCGTTCCTTTTTTACCACGAATCTTTAATACCGCTTCTTCACGTGATAAATCTTTCACACTATTTCCATCTACAGATAAAATTTGGTCATTCGGTTTAATTCCAATCTTTTCTGCTGGTGAGCCTTTAATTGGAGATACGATAATAAGCTTACCGTCTGTTTTGTTCACCTCAGCCCCAATCCCCTCTAACTCAGGATCAAGTGATTCACTAAACTGTTTAGCCGTTTCTTTATCCATATACGTGGAATAAGGGTCCTTCAGCGTAGACAACATGCCTTGTATTGCACCTTCGACTAACTTGTCATCCTTCACGTCTTCCACATAACGTGAATCAATTAGTGCATACGCCTCATTAATTTTTGCCAAATTCCCTTGCGCGGTGCTAGCGTTTCCACTCGAAATTGTTTGCGTTACTTCTGCTGGGTTAACCCCAAATAAAGACATACCTGCAAACATTCCGCCAGCACCAATTAAAAATGCAACAACCATTCCAATAATTGCAACTCTACGTTTCAATGCGGAATTCCCCTTTCCAAAACACACAGGTGGTGTAGCAAAAGGCATCACACAGTGTGTGATGCCTTTACCTATTTCTACTATATGATAAGCTTGTACGAATTATGTTTGCAACTTTTTATACTTTTAAGAAGCGACGAATTGACATTACACTTCCCCACATACCGATTAAAGCCCCGATTAACACTAATAAACCAGCTAATTGGAACACGAAAGGACTGTATGGTAGAAGTTCGAAAATTGTTCCGCCAAGTTTTTCATTAAACACACTTTGTAATGAATTATACGTAACTAGAATTAGGCCAATTGGAATAATTGATCCTAATACTCCTAAGAATAATCCCTCTAATAAGAATGGCCAACGAATAAACCAGTTTGTTGCACCTACCAGTTTCATAATTTCGATTTCTGTACTACGAGCATAAATTGTAATTTTAATTGTGTTAGAGATTAAGAACATCGCTGTGAATAAAAGACCTGCAATTAACGCAATACCGATATTACGTCCTGTTTTTACAGTATCAAATAATTTTTCAACTTGCCCTTTACCATATTGAACATTACTTACAAACTGCATTTTCTCAATCTTTTTCGCGATTGTCGCTGTATCTGTTGGTTCTTTTGCTTTTACAATGAATACGTTTTTAAGTGGGTTATCTTGTTCAAATAACTCAAACGTTTTTCCGCTATCACCTAAGCTTTTAATTAAGCGTTTTAGCTCTTCTTCTTTAGAAGAATATTTAATAGAGTCTACTTTTGCAACCTTACTCATATCATCTTCTAATTTCTTTTGATCAGCTTCTTTTGCTGCTGGATCAATGTGTACACGAATCTCTACATCTTGCTCTACTTTCGTCGCAAAATGGTTCATATTCATAATCGCTGTTAAAAAGACACCTACAAGTAATAATGTAACTGTTACTGCACTAACAGAAGCAAACGTCATCCATCCGTTACGTGATAGATTCTTTACACCTTCTCGCAAATGTCGACTAAGGGTCTTAGCCTTCATATCCGTATCCTCCCTCAATCTCATCTCGAACAATTTTTCCGCCTTCAATCGCGATTACACGATGACGGATTGTATTTACGATATCTGCGTTATGTGTCGCCATAACGATCGTTGTACCGCGTTCATTGATACGTGTGAAAATCTTCATAATATCAAGAGCTGTTTCAATATCTAAGTTACCTGTTGGCTCATCGGCAATTACAACCTTTGGTCTATTAACAATTGCTCTCGCAATCGCAACACGTTGCTGCTCTCCGCCTGAAAGTTCACTTGGAAGTGCGTCTGCACGATCTTCAAGACCTACAAGACCTAAAACTTCTGTTACACGCTCGCGAATAGCTTCTTTTTCTTCTTCAATTACCTCTAAGGCAAACGCAACATTCTCATATACCGTTAACTTAGGTAGCAATTTAAAATCTTGGAAAATTACGCCTAATTGACGACGGAAATATGGAACATCTCTTTCTGCTAATGTTTCAATAACAAGTCCATTTACATTAATCGATCCTGTAGATGGCTTCTCTTCACGATACATCATTTTAATAAATGTAGATTTCCCGGCTCCACTCGGTCCAACTACGTATACAAACTCACCTTGTTTAATGTTAACTGTGAGACCAGCAATGGCTTTCATACCATTCGGGTACTCCTTATAAACATTCGTCATTTTTATCATTATTTATCACCCAATACTTAATGATTTTTTTTCGAAATACTTTTCTGTACATCTAAAAATAAAAGATAACCTTTTATTCTCGCTTAACCACTCTTGTTGAAGGTAGTCTACTTACAATCTTTTTATAAGCAATACTACTATGTAATATATTTCAGCAAAATTCTACAAACCCCATTGTAACATCAAACGGTTTCCAGTTCGGATACAATTTTGTTACAGTTATGTTACACTCCAAAAAAGGAAACGAGCTGTCATAATTCTTATCCAAAATCATTTTGGGATAAGATTATGTAATCAACTCGTCCATTTTACCCTTTTTATTTATGTTCAGCTAACCACTCAGCTACTTTTTTCGCATCCTCACCTTGAATAATTCCTGGTGACATGGAACCGCGACCTTTTTCAATAATCTTTTCAATCTCTGCTGCATCATATTTCTGTCCCACTTTTCGTAAATCTGGTCCAGTTGCTCCCGATAAATCTTTCGCATGACAGCCTATACAACTTTTTTGGTAAATTTGCTCGGCGCTATCCGTGCTTGCAGATTGTTTCGAAGGCTTACTCTCTTCTTTATTTCCACATGCTCCTAAAGCAAAAACAACTGATGTTCCTAGCGCAATAGCCAACAATTTCTTTTTCACTTCTATCGCTCCCCATTGTTGATATTCTTTTCATTCCTAACACACTCATTTTCATTATAAGCATTATCTTTATATAGAAAAACTAAGGTATATTTCATATTTTTCAAAAATACAGTAAGAATCCTGATAATATAAAGCTTTCATAAGTTGTTTCAATTCTGTGAACAACGTAAAAACTTCTATAAAGAATTCTTTTTGAACAGAAAATCAGAAAAGTTCTGTTAAAGTCTTACTCTATTGCCGCTCTGTTTTACTATTCTCTTCTTTTTACAAAACAATATACAACATTATATGCTACATATAATCCCATCAAAAAGAGAAGTTGTCGTTTCCAACTTCTCTTCCTCTTTACTTCATTTATAGAAATAAAATCAAATTCTTTATATCCTCGATTACCCTCAGCATACGCCGACAACTCTGTTGGCTTTTTTTCGCTTCCCCCGCATTAACGGGCAGTAAGATCCCCAACTCAAAATTCAGCGAAAGCAAAGAAGTTAGGTGCGGAATCAACTGTCTGTAAAAGCCCGATTGGTGAAGGCTAATAATCAGTGGGGATGTCCCCCACTGATTAAAGTTTCACTTTATTAGATGCGAGAACGTAAGTAAGCATCAATAAATGGATCAATTTCTCCATCCATAACTGCTTGCACGTTACCAACCTCTGTATTTGTACGGTGGTCTTTCACAAGAGAATACGGGTGGAATACGTAAGAACGAATTTGGCTACCCCATCCGATTTCTTTTTGTTCACCGCGAATTTCATCTAATTCTGCTTGTTGCTCTTCTAATTTCTTTTGGTATAATTTCGCTTTTAACATTTTCATCGCGTGCTCACGGTTTTTAATCTGTGAACGCTCTGACTGACATGTTACAACTGTGTTTGTAGGTGTATGTGTAATACGAACTGCTGAGTCTGTCGTATTAATATGCTGTCCACCTGCACCACTTGCACGGTACGTATCAATTTTCAAGTCCTCTGAACGTATTTCAATTTCAACTTCATCATTGAACTCAGGTACAACTTCACAAGATACGAACGATGTATGACGACGGCCTGAAGAATCGAATGGTGAAATACGCACAAGACGATGTACACCTTTCTCTGCTTTCAAGTAACCGTAAGCGTTATGACCTTTAATTAATAAAGTAACACTCTTAATACCAGCTTCATCACCTGGTAAGTAGTCAACCGTTTCTACTTTAAATCCACGTTTTTCAGCCCAACGTGTGTACATACGTAATAGCATAGAACCCCAGTCTTGTGACTCTGTTCCACCAGCACCTGGGTGTAATTCTAAAATCGCGTTATTTTTATCATAAGGATCGCTTAGTAGTAACTGAAGCTCATACTCATTCATTTCTTGAATTAAGCCTTTCACTTCCGATTCAAGCTCCTCATGTAAATCTTCATCATACTCTTCTTTTAAAAGCTCATGCGTGATTTCTAAATTTTCGAATGTTTCATCTAACTGACGGAACTTTCCAACCATCTCTTTCAGTGCATTAGCTTCGTTAATTACAACTTGTGCGCCTTGTTGGTCATCCCAAAATCCAGCACCCATCATTGTCTCTTCTAATTCTGCAATTTGTTTTTCCTTAGTAGGAAGGTCAAAGAGACCCCCTAAAAGCCGCTAATCTCTTAGCCATTTTCTCTAATTCTTGTCTAATTTCTACTAATTCCATTTCCTTCACCTCTATGTAATTGCTGTTACTTTCGTATGAAAACAAGGGAAACTCTCTCCACTTACTAGGGAGAGAGTTTAATCCTTTTTATTATAACTTGCAAAACAAGCTGAATTCAGCAGCCGCATTTTTTATTAGCTTACAATGCCACAGCAGTTTTTATATTTCTTGCCACTACCACATTTACATAAATCGTTACGGCCCACTTGGTCACCTTTTACAACTGGTTTTTTCTTCGCCTCTTCGCCATCACTAGATGGATGAACAGCTTCACCTTGGACAACTTCTTGACGCTCTAAGTTTTGTTCAATTTCAGCTTTCATAATGTAACGAGAGATTTCCTCTTCAATAGAAGCAATCATTGACTCGAACATTGCGAACCCTTCCATTTGATACTCACGAAGTGGATCAATTTGACCGTAAGCACGTAAATGAATACCTTCACGAAGGTGATCCATCGCATCAATATGCTCTGTCCATTTCGTATCTACTACACGGAATACAACAACTTTTTCGAACTCACGCATTTGCTCTTCTGGCAGAAGCTTTTCTTTGTCGTTGTAACGCTCTATTAATTTCGCGATAATTGGCTCGCTCATTTCCTCTGGAGCAAGACGACGTAACTCTTCTTCTTTTACATCGCCTTCTTGCAGAAGGTTTGTATTTAAGTAGTCAACAAGACCTTTAATGTTCCAATCTTCTTCAATTTCCTCTTGAGTATGAAGCGCAACAGCACGTTCTACCGTGGATTTCATCATACCTTCAATAATACTGCGTAAGTTCTCAGAATCCATTACTTCTTGACGCTGTTTGTAAATAACTTCACGTTGCTGACGAAGTACATCATCGTACTGCAGTAACTGCTTACGTGCATCATAGTTATTTCCTTCTACACGTTTTTGTGCAGATTCTACCGCACGAGAAACCATTTTACTTTCAATTGGCTGTGAATCATCCATACCAAGACGATCCATCATCGCTTTCATATTGTCAGAACCGAAGCGGCGCATTAGTTCATCTTCCATAGACAAGTAGAACTGCGTTACACCAGGGTCCCCTTGACGACCAGCACGACCACGTAACTGATTATCAATACGACGACTTTCGTGACGCTCTGTACCGATAACTGCTAGACCAACGTTTTTAATATCGTCTCCAAGCTTAATATCCGTACCACGACCAGCCATATTCGTCGCAATCGTTACAGCACCTTTCATACCAGCTTCTGCAATGATATCTGCTTCACGCGCATGGTTTTTCGCGTTTAAAATGTTATGGCGTACACCTTTACGTGTTAACATTTTTGAAATAAGCTCTGACGTTTCAATTGCAACTGTACCAACAAGAATAGGTTGCCCTTGTTTATGACGATTTACAATATCCTCAACAACTGCATTGAATTTACCTTCCATTGATTTGAAGATTAAATCAGCACGGTCATCACGAATAATATCTTTGTTCGTTGGAATTACGATAACATTCATATTGTAAATACTACGGAATTCTTCTTCTTCCGTTTTCGCTGTACCAGTCATACCAGATAACTTTTCATACATACGGAAATAGTTCTGGAACGTAATTGTTGCGAGTGTCATACTTTCATTTTGAATTTCTACGCCTTCTTTTGCTTCAATAGCTTGATGTAAACCTTCGCTATAACGACGACCTTTCATAAGACGACCAGTGAATTGGTCTACAATTACGATTTCGCCTTCTTGTACAACATAATCTGTATCAAGATGCATAACAACGTGTGCACGAAGCGCCTGATTAATATGGTGAAGAAGTGCTACATGTTTTAAATCGAATAAGTTTTCAATATGGAAAGCTTTCTCAGCTTTCGTAATACCATCTTCTGTTAACATTACATTTTTCGTTTTCACATCAAATGAATATTCTTTTTCATTTTCTAATGTACGAACGAATGCATTTGCAAACATATATAGCTCTGTTGATTTTTGTGCTTGTCCTGAAATAATAAGCGGCGTACGCGCTTCATCGACTAAGATAGAATCGACTTCATCGATAATAGCAAAATGAAGTGGACGCTGAACGCACTGTTCTCTATATAAAACCATGTTGTCACGTAAGTAATCGAATCCAAGCTCATTATTTGTGCTATACGTAATATCAGCAGCATAAGCCTCTTGTTTCTCTTCGCGTGACATACTGTTTAAGTTAATTCCTACTGTTAAGCCAAGGAACTCGTGAAGTTGTCCCATTTCGTTCGCATCACGTTGTGCTAAGTATTCATTGACTGTAACAACGTGAACACCTTTTCCTGTTAAAGCATTTAAATATACAGGTAATGTAGATGTTAATGTTTTACCTTCACCCGTTTTCATCTCAGAGATATTCCCTTCATGTAAGGCAATACCACCCATTAACTGTACGCCATACGGACGCATTCCAAGAACACGAGTCGCAGCTTCACGAACAACCGCAAAAGCTTCAGGTAGTAGATCATCTACTGTCTCACCTTTTGTTAGACGTTCTTTAAATTCAACCGTCTTTCCTTTTAATTGTTCATCAGTTAAAGGCTTAATAGATGACTCTAATGCATCAATTTGCTCAACTGTCTTCTGCATACGTTTAATTTGGCGTTGATTTACATCAAACACCTTTTTTAAAATACCGATCATAGGAAATACGCTCCTCTTTTTATTAAAATAAAACTTCCGATTGTTTTTCTTTTTCTCTATTACAATCAGTCGTCATAAAAATCAAATGTATGTTATGCCAATTTTTCTCCTAATTAAAAAAACTAAAATGTATATACCTAATGATAATTGTAACACTTGTCTTATAACTATGACAACAATCGGCCGAATGTCAGGCCTTATATTTAGAAAAAGTTTTCATTTCATGTGTTACGTTTCTTTTCTCTGTCTCGTTATTTCAAATGCACGTTACAAATTTCGTATTAAATCTAAATCGATAATTACAAAAAGCCGGAAATTTCGCAGGTGCAGCATCCGTGGATACTTACACCTGCGCAAAACCTCCGACTTTAAAAGATAATATTATGTTGCAAGATTTACTCAACCACAGTACCCAAAAGCACACTTAAAATATATTTGTATCAATCATGCATTAATTTATCGGTATTTCCAATTCATGATATTTCCCTTTCTTATCCTTCGCAAAAGCAATGAATTTCACTTTAGTTGATTCATTTGAAAAGTTTTTATAATTTTTATTAAGGTCATCCCCTATAAAATAATTTGTTCCTATATATCCTCGCACTGTTTTACCAGCAGGTATGAAAGGATCAAACTGGTATTGTTTAGGTAATTCCATTGAATAAGGGATTAAATTATAAAACTCGCCTATTTTAGAATAAAATAATACATTGGAAATAGACTGATCACTCAGTAAATTAATATCCTGATTTGTTGTATTTGTAATATCTAAGGGTAAAACATACGTCATTACTTCACGGTCTTCATAAGGATCATAAACTTTTGTAGGATCAAGAGGATCAAGTGCATGAAACGTAACTCCTTGTCCATCTTCAAAAGTTCTATTAGATAAAAACTCATCGATTACCACTTTATAAGATTCATTATTTAGATTTAATGTTTTAAATCTAAATAAACTCGCAAATATACATAGCAACACACACAATTCAATAATTATTAAGACATGCTTTCTTGTCACTCTTAATCTACCAACTTTCCATTATTAACATGTACAATACGATCTACTATTTCATCATCTAGAACATGCACATCATGACTGGCTACAATAATAGTCGTTCCTTTAGATTTTTCTACTTTCAAAATATCCAAAACATCTTTTATCCCATCACTATCTAAAGCATTAGTAGGCTCGTCTAATAACAATAATTTCGGTTGTTCCATTAAAGCTTGCGCTATCCCTAGACGTTGTTTCATACCTAAAGAGTATCTTTTATACTTTCTCTTATCTGTTTTATCAAGCCCAACTCTTTGAATAATATTATAAATTTCCTCATCAGAAATTTTATTGTTAATTGATGATAGAAATTTCAAGTTCTGAAAACCAGTATACCCTGGAATAAAACTTGGATATTCAATCAATATCCCCATAGAATCAGGGAATTGCTTTTGTTTTCCAATCATTTCATTATCTATATAAACAACTCCAGAATTCAAACGCATTAATCCTGATATAGCGCGTAAAATCATCGTTTTACCAGAACCATTATGCCCCTTCAAAACTAAAAACTCTCCTTTTTTTACTGACAAACTAATATTATCTAACACAATATTTCCTTTTAATCTTTTCGTCATACATTCACATTTAATATAATTATCCATAAATTATTCACCTATCACATCTAGTTTTTTTAAACAAAAACTACCTAATAAAATCATTACAACAACAATTACTACTCCGATTAAAAGTAACTCATGCCATTGAATAGATTGATTATTACCTAAAGTCAATTGAATTGAACTGTGATCAACAAAATACCAACGATTCGGCATAACAAAAGAACCTAAAAAATAAATACTATGAAAGAAAATAGACAAAAATAGGTACATCAACATCAGTATAAAAACAATAGTTATTGGTATATAAAGCGTTAAAAACTCAAAAATTAAAGCTAATAAAAAGCTTATAATTATTTGAATTAGCATAGTACCTACTATCTTATAAGAAAATTGACTATATACATTTGAAAAAGAATGCTCGCCAAAAGTAAGTACATAATAAACAGTAAACCAAATCAAATACATAGCAATCCAAATACTAATTATGTAAAAAAACAAAGATAGTATTTTCGTTAACCAAAGAAAATGCTTCTTCTTAACACGAGGAAATAAATAAACACCATTCTGTTGAATATCCGAAAGAGCAAACTTCCCTACTAGCAACAAAGGAACGATTTGAAAGAATATCCAATAAAAAGGGATAGAAAATCGCCCTTCCTTATAAAAATAAGATAAATCCACAAAGTCTACTCCATGAAAAAATCGATAAAAGGTAACATCTACTAATACAGGTTCTTTACCATTACTAAGAGGCTGATTGTATAAAAAAGTAACTACAATCATAGCGTAAATTAAGAATAAAAAAGCCATTATATTGATGGAATCTCTAAACCTTACATGTAAATCTCTTTTTAACAAATGATATAAAATCATCATGTAAACTAGATCACCTCTGTCTCATCATTCATAGAAATATAACTTTTTTTAGATAAAATCCATACACTTATAAAAAAGATAAAAAAACATCCAAATAAGCGTATAAGTAAACCAGTAGCATCTTCAAAAACATTTATATAAAAAGCATTTGTAAATAAAAATCCATGTAATATAAATCTATCTAATAAAACAGCAGTAATCATACATATTATTACAAGTAAACTAGGTAAAAATAATTGCAATAAAGCACTTATCATGCATATAAAAATATTCGCAAATAATTGAATGCAAAATAACAATGCATAATTTACAGAAACACTATTTACAGCCATCATATTTGACATCAAAAATAACTGTAAAATCATACTTCCAGCGAAAAAACAAACAAAAATGAATAGTTTCAAATAATATATAGAAACTAATTTCAATGCATTATTCACTCGAGAAACTACATAAATACTAAAAAAATTCGACATAGAATATACAGAAAAAACGATTGTTAAAGGAATAAATATGGTCGACAAATTATAAAACGACATAACCTTATACAAGGTTTCCAATTCGTTCATTTTCTCTTTTACAATTCCAGGTTCAAAATAATTGAACAAGCAACCAATGATACTAACATTAATTAAAAAGAGAATACTGAACCAAATATATTTCATCCTTATAGTTTCTTTCATTACATTATAAAAGAACATGCTTCCTACTCCCCCGTAAATAAAGAACTACAGAACAAAACCAAATACATAACAGCACACTAAGAAAAATTTGTAATTCAAAAAAGCCTAAGTCTTTAATTAAATAATCTTTAGGATTGAGAATTCCCTTTCCAATACCAAGCCAAAAAATATGTAAAATAAATGGCACTAAATAAATAAAATAAACTCGTTTTATAAAAAACGAAACTGATAAAGCCAAACTTGAAAAAAACGCACCGTATAAACCATTTAAAAATACATACATAAGAAAATATAAAGTAGGATACTCATAATAAACCGTATTAAATTGAGCTGTTGGTGAAACAGTAGCAGCCATATAATTTAATATCGGATGCGGAGCAACTGTTGGATAAGTCATCGCATATAAATAAAAATGAAATAGTAAAGGGACACTTATAATAAAAAAAGATACAATAAAATTCATAAAATAAAGTAGCTTAAAATAATGACTTATTCCCATTTTAGAAATAGCAGAATAAATAAATCCATAATTTTTATCAATTCTATAAATCCCTGCTACAGCCATTGCAGAAATCATCGGAAATATAAGTAAATAAAATTCACTATAAAATGGCGATCTATTGTGATGTAAAATGTTAGACAAATATGGAGATACCTTTATAATCCCAGCATCGTTAAACCCTTTCGTTGTTACTAGCATAGAGATATATTGAGCAGTAACAATTACTAACATAATAAATAAAGCTAACCAAAACATCCTACCTTTTAAAATCCTTCCTAAAAAGTAACTCATCTACAGCGCCTCCATAAACCATTAATCAAATTTAAACCTTTTTTAATATGAACAATTGATCCGCAACACCATAACATTTATTTTCTTTATTTAACCAGATGTAACGAAAAGCAACATTTGCTCTCTCCCCTTCAAATTTAGGAAACTCAACTTCATACTGATAAATATCATTTGTACCTTTTCTTTTTATACTCTTAACTTCTTGTTTCCACTCAATTACTTTCCCATCATTTTGTTCAATCCGTCCCAAAAGATACGTTGGTTTATTCTTATTTGTAACACCCGTTAAAAACACATAATAATTTTCCGGTATAACTCCTGATTTTATTTTTTTATTTGAAAGCTTATCTTTTATTACAATATCATTTCTATCTATTTGCCCTTGAAAGAAATCATCACCAGTTTCATTTCCCATAAACACTTGTTCAAAAACAGTATTTTTATTAATTTCTTTCAACTGAATACTTTTCAAATTATCTTTTTCTGTTAAAGTATCTTCAATATTTACACTAGGTTCATCTACTTTCTTATGACAAGAAGCTAATAAACAAATACTCAATATAAAACAACAGAATACAATATATTTGGAAATAAGCTTCATTTCAGCTCCTCCTATTTTAAAAATGAAATAGCAGAAAAAGTCGTATAATCCAGATTAAGAACTAGACGACTTTTTTTCTTAATACTCACTAAAAGCACCTCCGATAATTTGTAGCATTATATTGATTTTATTTTTTCACTGAATAAATAAAATAAATCTTTATAACACAATATTACAATATCAATACCTCAATACATCTTCAATACATTTCAGAATATTTAATATCATATTTATATTTGTAAACATTTTGCCAAATTAACAAAAATAATAATACACTCCTAGCAGCGAATTACTTATAGAGATAACTACTTACCTAAGCCTGTTCCAAATCATAAAAAGTAACTCGCCTTTTAATTTCCCCATACTGTTTTGACGAAACACTGTCTAAAAATCACTTCTTAATGAAATGGGCTACTTATAAATTTTTTCACCTTTCGAAAAGAAAAAACTAAAACATAAAAAAAGCGCAGCCATTTCGGCTGCGCTTTTGAATTATTATTTAGTTTCGATTAAACCATATTTCCCATCTTTACGGCCGTATACAACATTAGTTTCATTTGTATCAGCGTTTGTGAAGACGAAGAAATTATGTCCTAGCATATCCATTTGTAGGATCGCTTCTTCAACGTCCATCGGTTTTAAATCAAATCGTTTTGTACGTACAAGTTCTAATTCATCCTCTTCTACCGCATCCAGAACAGCTACTGCTTCTGGAAGGATAAAGTTCGTTTTCACAGAACCTTTCTCACGTAACTTACGATTTACCTTTGTTTTATGTTTACGAATTTGTCGCTCGAGTTTATCAACTACTAAATCAATAGCAGCGTACATATCGCTATTAGTTTCTTCTGCACGAAGTAATAAATCAGTAAATGGAATTGTTACCTCGACACGTTGCTTGTCAGAGTATACTTTTAAATTAACTTTAATCTCTGGGAATGTATCAAAATAACGCTCTAACTTACTTAGTTTTTTCTCTACATATTCCTTTAATGCTGGAGTTACTTCAATATTTTCACCACGAATGTTGAATTTCATAGATGAATTCCTCCTTTCAAGCCTATGTACTATAATTTCGACATTGGCTTAAAAATTCCTTCTAACTTTTTTAAAAAAATTAGTGGAATTGCGATTTTTTTATCGTTTTTTGTTGAAATGAAAAGATGCATCGTTTCTATCTTTATTTTATCCTATTAGCATCGTGAATAACGAATATAACTGTGGACAATCCGTTACAGAAAAGAAACAACTTTTTGACAACTTCATTCATAACAAAAACCCCTTGTAAAAAACAAGAGGTTCTACCATATATATAACGTTGCCACAAACGCAGCTTTCTCTTCCCAAAAACAATATTCCTACAGTTTTACAACATTAGCTGCTTGTGGTCCACGTGCTCCATCTACAATGTCAAACTCAACTTGTTGCCCTTCTTCTAATGACTTATATCCATCTTGTTGAATAGCAGAAAAATGAACAAACACATCATCACCATCTTCACGCTCAATAAACCCAAATCCCTTTTCTGCATTGAACCATTTCACTCTTCCTTGCATGTTCATTCCATTCCCTTCACTCTAAAAATCAGGGCATTCGCCCCATAATTTGACTATAACGAATGACAACTTACGAAGTCAAAGAAGACTTATCGTCTTTTTATGATCCCTTTCGACAGTTACAAGTCAACTTCTACAGAGCGTCAAACTAGAAACTTCCCTTGCTCCTCTGTCGTATAAAAGACTTCCAATTTGTCTAACTGTAATTCCTGTCGTATATATATCATCAACGAGTAAGATATGTTGTCCATGAAACATCTCTTCTCCCTGAAAATAAAAAGGATTACTTCCCGAAAGCCTTTCTTTACGTTTCTTCTTACTTTGCTTTTCTGTTTCTCTTCTTCTTAATGATGGATGAGAAATTTTGACAGGTAAACAAGCTGCTAATAACTCTGCCTGATTAAAACCACGTTCATATTCCCGTTCCCTACTAAGCGGAACAGCAATAACACTTGAAACACTCGTAAAATGCTCTTGAAATAACTCCCGAAAAGATCGATGAAAAATATGAACTAACTCCGCATCCCCCCGAAACTTAAACTGTGCTACTATTTCTTTCATCTCATCATCGTACACGTACAAAGAACGATTTTTAAAAGGACGATACTTCTCCTTGCTTATCCATCTTATGCAATCCACACAAATATCATTTTCTTTATATTCGGAAGGCAAGTCCTCTAAAGGTCGCCCACATTCCATACAAATGTCTCCTATAATATAGGAAAGTTTCTGCTCACATCTATCACATATATATTTTTTATGAGGCTTTACAAAGAAGGTGTACCAACTAACTGTTTCCAATATATACTCATCGCAAAGTAGACAATGCATCAATCGATTAATCCTTGTTCTTTTGCCTTTTTGTTCATACTTTGAATATGTTTTTTCGCACGTACCATCGCCTCTGTCTTACCGTAATGAAAATAAACGACCTCGCCATACGGTTCTTCAAAACTACGACCTGCTCGGCCTGCAATTTGTACGAGTGCACTTTCCGAAAAGATTTCTTCTTCTGCCCCTAACACCGCAACTTGTAAATTCTTCACAGTTACTCCTCTCTCTAAAATTGTCGTCGTAACTAATAACGGAATTTCCCCCTTTCTGAAAGCTGCTACTTTTTCCTTTCTCATTGGATCTTCTGCATGTACACCATCGATTCTATGATCCAACACTTTCAATAATAGGCTCATTTCTTCTATATATCGCACATGAGGAACAAATAAAAAAATAGGATGTTTTTTGTTTACGTACATTTCTAACCATTGTAGTAAAACTCGAGGGATTTTTTTATGATGGAGGCTTTTCTTCCAATTTCCGCACCAGCAAAATAGAGGAACTGGTAACGGATGACGATGATATCGTCCAGAGACAATGATACCTTTTTGCTTTCCACTTCTGAAATTACGTTTCCACTTTTCATCGGGAGTTGCCGTTAAATAAATACGTGCCGCTTTCTCTTTCATCGCTTGTTGCACTGCATACTGTAACATTTGATCTGCATGATACGGGAAGGCATCAATCTCATCTACAATCATGACATGAAACGCTCTATAATAACGTAACAATTGATGCGTCGTTGCAACGACTAACGCTGCATCTTTTTCACGATCTACACTCCCTCCGTATAAAGCAGCTACATTTATATTAGGAAACACTTCTTGTAATCTCGGTGCTAATTCCAGTACAACGTCTGTTCTTGGCGTTGCAATACAAACTCTTTCTCCTTTTTGAAGTGCCTTTGCAATACCGTAAAATAACATTTCTGTTTTTCCAGCCCCGCATACAGCCCAAATAAAAAAAGATTCTTTCTGCTTAATCGCTTCTATAACACCTTGCGCGGCCAACTCCTGACCAGTAGACAAAGTTCCGTTCCACTGTAACGAATTTAAACTTGTTTCACCTTTTCTTTCCGCGATCCCACGAACGAGTACAGTACATTCACTAACTCTTCCCATCGTGATACACTTCCGGCAATACGTACACACTTTACTGCACCTTTTACATGAAAATGATGCAAATAGTCGCTGCTCTATATTTCCGCAGCGCTGACATATATATTTAGAAGGCTTCTTTTTTATGCCTTGTACACATACGACCTCTCCCTTCTTTTTCAAATCACTTAATTCTCTCCGTAAATCTGAAGAAAGTTCTTCTAATAGCAACTGTTTTCCAGCAAGCATCAGCAACCACCTCCAGCACTACTATAAACCCTTCTCATAATCTCGTAAAAACTCAAAAAAGCCGATAACCTACTTATAAAATAGTAAGCTATCGACTTTATACACATGTTTTATTCGTTTATAAATCCTAGAATCTACCGTATCCTAAGAAATGTTTTTGGTTGTAGCTACTGCTTAAGCTAGCGTAAGCAATCCCTTTATCACCAGCATGAATCATTTGGCCATTACCAACATAAATACCGATGTGAGATGGACCTGGCTTATAAGTACCTTGGAAGAATACTAAATCTCCAGGTTGTGGGCTACTTACTTTAGAAACTGAATTCCAGTAACCTGCAACGTCTTGACGTCCTACACCGAAGACGTAAGAAATAAATCCACTACAGTCAAAACCACCGTTTGATGGAGATGCACTTCCCCAAACATACGGTAAACCTAAATATTGTTGTGCTTTACCAATTACGCCAGGAGCTGGAGCTGGGCCTGGTGCTGGCTCTGGTTTTTTCGTTTCTTGCTTAGGTGCTTCTTTTTTAGGCTCTTCTTTTTTAGGTTCTTCTTTTTGAGCTGGTGCTGCTGGCTGAGCAGGCGCCGCTTGTGCTGGTTGAGCTTGCGCATCTTTAGCAGCTTGTTCTGCTTGCTTTTGAGCAGCAGCTTCTTGTGCAGCTTTTTCTTGTGCTTCTTGTTCAGCAATACGTTGTAATTGCAGTGCTTGTTTTTCAAGATCTTTCAATTGACTTTCCGTACTTGTCATTGAAGTTACAACTGTATCCATTTTGCCGCTTAAATCATTTACTGCTGTTGATTTTTTCGCTTTTTCAGCGTCAAGTTCTTTCTTAGCAGTTTCAATTTGAGCTTGTGCTTCTTTTAATTCTTTTTGCTTTGTTTTTACCGTTTCAACGTCTTTTTTCACGTTCGCTTGATCTTCTTGTTGTGTTTTCATGATATCTTCATCAGACTCAAGAATTTTAGAAACAGAAGCTAAACGATCAACTAGATCTGCAACGTTTTTAGAGTTTACAAGAACTTCTGTTACAACATTTGTGTTTGGTTGCTCTTGAAGTGCAACTAAACGTTTTCTTAATAACTCTTCACGTTTTGCAATTTTCGTTTGTAGTTCTGCAATATCTTTATTTTTATTTTCGATTAATTGCTCAGTATCAGCAACTTTTTTCGTTGTTTCATCAAGCTTTGAAGCATTCTCTTGAACAGACTTATCTAAACCTTGAATTGTTTTGTTTAAGTCATTCATTTGTTTTTGTAATTCATCACGTTCTTGTTGTTGTTTATGTAAAGTGTCATTTTGTGTATTAATTTGTGATTTCACGTCAGAAATTTTATCTTCTGCAAATACATTTGGTGTTAGTCCTGAAAACATTAACCCTGCAACTAATGCGCAAGATGCCATTTTTAGCTTTTTCATTTTATTTTTTACACCGCTTTCTTTTGTCTTTTTTCCGTATATAACCTATAAAATTTATACCATAATTCGGGATTTTTTTTGCTAATGTTACGCTATTGTAAAACAAATGTAATATTATATGTAACTCTATCTCAAAATATGCATATTTTTGTATATATGTGTAGAATTTTAAAAGCTTTTTATAAGCAAAAAAAAACGCAAGGTTTCCCTTACGTTTTGTTACATACACTAATACAAATGAAATCAAAACGTTATTTCATCCATTTCTCAGCCCAATTTTGGACTTCATCCATAACACTTTCTAATGCTTTCCCTTTTTCAGTTAAGCCGTACTCGATTCGAACTGGTACTTCTGGATAAACATTACGAACTACAATGCCTTCGCTTTCCAATTCCTTTAAACGCTCTGACAACATACGATCGCTCATATTTGGTATAATATCTGCGATTTCTCTAAAACGTTTTGACTCTTCAAGCAAAGATTTAATAATTAAGCCAGTCCATTTCTTACTAAGCAAAGTAAAAGCTGACTCAAACTTTGGACATAAACAAGAATTATGCTCCATATGTTTCACCTCTCCTCCATTATAATATAGTCTCTTGTAAAAAGTAAGTTATAAAACTTTCCTCGTTAATTTATTTTACGTACATTTTACCATTTCCAAATATTAACTTGTCAACTACACGTAAAATATCCGTAAAAAAACCCTCTTAAAAAGAGAGCTTTTTATATCTTATTACTTCGTATACCACCCAAGACCTAGCGCACCTTCACCTAAATGCGTACCAATTACAGCACCGAAATAACCTGTGCGGATTGTGACATGAGGATATTTTGCTTCTAATTCTGCCTTCCATTCATTCGCTTCCTCTTCACGTTGTGCATGAATGATAACTGCTTCCATAGGTACACCTTTACTTGCTTGCTCATCAAAAATTTCAACAATTCGTTTTAACGCTTTTTTACGTGTACGAATCTTTTCAAATGGAATAATGATTTTATCTCTAAAATATAAAACGGGCTTCACTTGTAACAAACTACCAATGAAGGCTTGCGCACTATTTAATCGTCCGCCACGTTGTAAATGATGTAAATCATCTACTACAAAATAAGCGTCCATCGTTTTCTTCATTTCATCAAAACGGGCAACGATCTCTTTCGGATCTTTTCCTTCGCTTGCTAATTTTGCCCCTTCACGTACATAGAATCCTTGTACTTCACAGCTAATTTCAGAGTCGTACGTATATACATCAATACCCTCTACCATTTGCCCGGCTGTCGTTGCCGTTTGATATGTACCACTAATCCCACTTGAAAGATGAATGCTAATAACCGCATCATAATCCTTCGATAGTTCTTCAAATAACTCAACAAACTTTCCGATTGCTGGCTGAGAAGTTTTCGGAAGTTCTTCTTGCTCACGTACTTTTACATAGAAATCATCTACTGAAATTTCAGCTTCTTCTTGATAAGATTCCGTTCCAAATACAACGTTTAATGGAATCATATATATATTGAGTTCATCACGAATATGCTTCGGTATATATGCTGTACTATCAGTAACAATAGCTGTTTTCATTTGCGTACCTGCCTTATAAAAAAGTTTTTATTCCCTAAGTTTACACGAAAACTAAAAATGGTGCATCCATACATGAAAATGCCGATTTGAAATTATACTAACCACCTCGACAAATTACAACAAAAAGGTGAAATACTCACCAAAAATTTCAGCTTATTTATAAAAAATGTTTGAATATAAAAACGCCCGCTTTTAAAATGTAAAGTACTAGTCATTTTGATAGATAGGGGCGTATACGAGTGTTATTACAATATTTAACAATCAAAGACTACGGTGAGCACGAAATTGTCATTCAAAAATCAAGATTTATCTGTTATGTTAGCAGAGCTACAACTGAAGAAGAAGCTCAAGAATTTATACAAAAAATAAAAAAACAAAATTGGAATGCCACACATAATTGTTCTGCGTATTTGATTGGCGAACAAGATCAAATCCAAAAAGCAAATGATGATGGAGAACCTAGCGGCACAGCTGGCGTACCTATGTTAGAGGTCCTAAAAAAACGCGGTTTAAAAGATACCGTCGTTGTCGTTACTCGCTATTTTGGCGGCATCAAACTTGGCGCAGGTGGATTAATTCGCGCATATGGAAAATGTACAAGTGAGGGTATTAATCATGTTGGTGTCGTTCAGCGAAAACTAATGCGTGTTATGCAGACCGAAATTGATTACACATTACTTGGCAAAATTGAAAATGAATTACGTAATTCGAAATATGCCATTAAAGATATACATTATCTCGAAAATGTCACATTTGATACGTATGTAGAAGAAGATGGAAAACAAGCATTCACAGATTGGATGATTGAATTAACAAATGGGAAATGTACAATTACAGAAGGAGATATGTTGTACTTAGAACAAGATGTTATCTAAGAATAACTATATTATCACCTCTAAAGATTAATGTAGTGAATTACTTCCCTACAAATGAACTAAGGAGATTATATATGGAAGAACGTTATTATCATCTCCAAAATAGCAGAATAAAAAAGAAACGAAGAAGAAAGTTTTTCTACTTCCTTATTTTCGTATTTTTATTTGGCGGTGTAGGACTTTATATATTAAATTCCTACTCTTCTCTCATGGGGATGTATAGTGGTTTTACTCGTCAAAAATCGGACTTGAGAACCGAAGATGTAGAAATTACAAAAGAGCCTTTTACACTCCTCATTATGGGTATAGAAGATTATGCAACGGACGGTCAAAACGGTCGTACAGATTCATTAATGTTTGCGACAGTCAATCCTAAAACGAAAAAGATTTCGCTTATGAGTATCCCTCGTGATAGTCGCGTTCCAATTGTTGGTAAGAACAAAGAGGACAAAATTAACGCTGCACATGCTTACGGCGGAGAAGAAATGGCAATCAAAACGGTCGAAGGTTTTCTAAAAGTTCCTGTAGACCATTATATTAAAATTGATTTCCAAGGCTTTAAAGGTATTGTTGATGCTGTTGGCGGTGTTACCGTTGATGTCCCATTCGATTTTTGGGAGCGTTCGGACATGGATTACTACAAAAAAATCGAATTTAAGCAAGGACAACAAGACTTAAATGGTGAAGAAGCACTCGCATACGTACGTATGCGAAAGCAGGATCCAAACGGCGATTATGGTCGGGCCGCTAGACAAAGACAATTACTAGCAGCTGTTGCTCAAAAACTAAATTCAGCCTCTACTGTATTTAAAATTAAAGATTTAACGACAGTCGTTGGAAAATATATAAAAACTGATATTCCTATTTCAGACGGACTTGCTCTTTACAATAAACTATCTGGGTTTGATCCTTCTACAATACAAACACTCAAACTCGAAGGAGAAGACAAAAAAATAGGCGGTATTTATTACTTCCTTCCAGATCCAATCGGTGTAGAGACAGTACGTAACGAAATTAAAAAAGAGTTAGGAGAAAAAGCGAACACTCAAGAAAATCCAACTACAAAAACCGAATCAAATCCTAACTCTAACGAAAAAGTAAAGAAAGAAACGAACCAAAACCAGAATCAGAACAAAACACCAATTGAGCCACCTCCTTCTACGAATGCTCATGCAGAGTGGATTATGAGAAATCAGCAATAACAAAAAGAGCCAAATCGTATACGATTTGGCTCTTTTTTATTTACTTATTAAAGTGTTGTAAAATTGCTTCTACAATACGCTCTGATGCACGGCCATCACCGTAAGGATTAGATGCTTTTGACATCTTATCATGAGCTTCTTTATCTGATAACAATTCATCAGCAAGACCAAAGATTGTCTCTTCGTCTGTTCCCGCTAATTTCAATGTACCTGCTTCAATACCTTCTGGACGCTCTGTTGTATCACGAAGAACAAGAACCGGTACACCTAGTGACGGTGCTTCCTCTTGTACACCACCAGAGTCAGTTAACATTAAGTATGAACGAGCTGCAACATTGTGGAAATCAATTACATCTAGCGGCTCAATTAAATGAATACGACCATGATCGCCTAGAATATCATTCGCTGTTTCACGAACAACAGGGTTCATATGAACAGGATACACAACTTGTACGTCTTCATGCTTATCAACAAGACGTTTAATTGCACGGAACATATTACGCATTGGCTCTCCTAAGTTTTCACGACGGTGAGCTGTCATAAGTACAAGACGATCACTTCCAAGTTTCTCTAGTACAGGATGACTATATGTTTCTTTTACAGTCGTTTTTAGTGCGTCAATCGCTGTATTTCCTGTTATGAAAATGCGTGACTCATCTTTATTTTCTTTCTGTAAGTTCGTTGCCGATTTTGTTGTAGGTGAGAAATGAAGATCTGCCATTACACCTGTTAGTTGGCGATTCATCTCTTCTGGGTATGGAGAATACTTATCCCATGTACGAAGTCCTGCTTCTACATGACCTACTGGAATTTGATTATAGAAAGCAGCTAAACTTGCGATAAATGTAGTCGTTGTATCACCATGTACAAGCACGATATCCGGCTTTGCTTCTTTCATTACTTTATCTAAACCTTCTAAACCACGCGTTGTAATATCAATTAAAGTTTGACGATCTTTCATAATATTTAAATCGAAATCTGGTGTAATTCCAAAGATACTTAACACTTGGTCTAACATTTGACGATGTTGCGCTGTTACAGTCACAATCGATTCAATTTTGTCTGGATGCTTTTGCAACTCTAACACAAGAGGTGCCATTTTAATTGCTTCTGGACGTGTCCCGAAAATTGTCATTACTTTTAAACGTTCAGTCATTTCATTGCCTCTTTTCTTTCACTAGTTACAAATTCTATTATGACATATAAGAACATACATGAATACATGCCTTTTTAACGAATAATGGAAAAGTCTCTCTTACAAATACTTTCTCTTCCAACCGAATAATAATCTATCTCTTGCTTCTTGACACCCTCAATAGTATAACAATTTCTTCCATCGAATAAAATAGGCTCTCTCATAAGTTGTGCGTACTTTTCTAACGGATAAGCTCGGATAGCCTCCCATTCTGTCATGATAAAAGCCGCATTCGCTCCTCTAATCGATTCATCTATACATTCACTATATTGTATAGTCTCTCCAAAGATATTTTTCATATTTGGAATCGCCTTCGGGTCATATAGAACTACATCCGCACCTATATGAATTAATTCTTGTATCATAATAAGAGACGGTGCATCTCTTATATCGTCAGTATTCGGTTTAAATGCCGCTCCCAGCACCGCAATCCGTTTCTTGTTCATATTTAATACTTTCTTCGCTTTCTCAATCAATAACAACTGTTGTTTATTATTTACTTCAATGACTGCTTTTAACAAGCGAAAATCATGTGCCACATTCCCCGCAATTTGCACAAGGGCCTTCGTATCTTTCGGAAAACACGATCCCCCATAACCAATACCCGCATTTAAAAAAGACGTCCCAATTCTCTTATCCATTCCCATCCCTTGTGCAACGTCTAATACATCGGCTCCTACCTTCTCACATATATTTGAAATTTCATTGATAAAACTAATTTTTGTCGCTAAAAAAGCATTCGATGCATATTTAATCATCTCTGCACTTTTTATATCTGTAACATACATTTTCAAGCGTAATTCACTATACAAATTCTCCACTTTTCGTGCCGCTGCCTCATTATCTGCTCCAATTACAATACGATCTCCCTGAAAAAAATCGTAAATTCCTGAACCTTCCCTTAGAAATTCTGGATTCGATACGATATGTAATTCATATCTATTTTGTAATTTTTCCTCAATCCATCCTCTCATAACATCATTTGTACCTACAGGAACCGTACTTTTCGTAACGACAGTAATGTCGTTCGTCGCATATGTTCCGATATCATCACAAGCACTTCGAATATATGTTAAATCCGCTGTCCCATCTAATAAAGATGGAGTTCCAACTGCAATAAATATAAATTCTGCATCGTAAAATGCTTTTACCCTACTTGTTGTAAAAGTTAAACAATCATTCTCACACGCATCATTTATTAATTCATATAAACCCGCTTCATAAATAGGCAAATCCCCTTGCTTTATCCGTTCAATTTTCTCATCATTTATATCAAAACATGTGACTGAATGGCCTAACATTGCCAATCCTACTCCTGTAATCAATCCAACGTATCCGGTACCAATTATCGTAATTTTCATTTCCTTTTCGCACAGGAATATACAATAGAAAATATACGAATACATAGAATTCTCCCTGTGCTTCCCCCTCTCACATTAAAAATGAGAAAACTCCTTTACTTCTTTATTATATGAATTACTTTTTCCATTCTTTTTTAAGTTTTTGTAAAATTGCATGCAAGAATATAAAATGAAACTTTATTCAGTAGGGGCATCCATCCTCCACTAATTATTAGTTAAGCCAATCGAGATTTTACAGGAATTAAGGTTCCCACATTACTTCTTTTCACTAACTGAATTTTTGGGCGGAAACCTTACTGCCCGTTCATGCGGATAAATTCCCACATTTTAACACGGAATTTACTCATTTCTACGTGTAACACTTATAATACTGAAATAAAAATATTCATTATCGAAGAAACAGAGAAAATGTCATATTGTAAAGTACAATACGATTAACCTTCTTAAACGATTCAACATTCTGTATACAATTGTCATATATTCTATCTGCTTCCATTTGCCGTACAAAGAAAAAAAGATTGAATTCTAATCTTTTTGTGATACCATATGTTATGAGCCTGTAAATAAACATCATAATTTTCAGATAAATACATTTTAAAAAAATTACGTTAGACTATAAAAGGGTGGGGTATTAATGGACTCACAAGTGATTTATGCCATTTTGGCATCTTTCATCACTGTACTCGTCGTTACTCCTTTAGTTATTAAGTTAGCTTTTAAAATAGGAGCAACAGATAAGCCAAACGCGCGTAAAGTGCACCAAAAAATTATGCCTCGTCTTGGCGGATTAGCGATATTCATTGGTGTAGCTGTAGGATTTGTTGTCGGCGGCTTATATGAACAAAGAATGTTATCGATAACGCTAGGTGCGATTATCATTGTAATCATCGGTATTTTAGATGATATGTACGAGTTATCTGCGAAGGTAAAATTCGGTGGACAACTATTAGTTGCCATGATGATTGTAAAAAGTGGATTATTAGTGCAAATATTATATATTCCAATCCTCGGGGATACTGAACTGGGATGGCTTGCTTATCCAATTACAGTATTTTGGATTGTAGGTATTACAAATGCAATCAACTTAATTGATGGCTTAGATGGGTTATCTGCTGGTATTTCATCTATCGTACTTGCAACGCTAGCATATATGGCCTTCACTAGCCCATGGGGCACTGGAGCTGCTATTATTTTACCACTAGCATTAATTACATTAGCAAGTACAATTGGATTTTTATTCTACAACTTCCATCCAGCAAAAATTTTCATGGGAGATACAGGCGCACTATTTTTAGGATACTGTATTTCTGTTATATCGTTACTTGGATTATACAAAAGTGTAACGTTATTCAGCTTTATCGTTCCAGTTATCATTTTAGGCGTACCTGTATTTGATACGACATTTGCGATTATCCGCCGTATCGTAAATAAAAAACCTATTTCAGCACCAGATAAATCGCATTTACATCACCGTTTACTTGCAATGGGCTTCTCTCATCGTAAAACGGTACTAATTATATACGCATTTGGTATTTTCTTTAGTGTAAATGCAATCATTTTCTCTAGTGCGACATTATGGTTATCCATTATTCTTCTTTTCGTTTTAATCTTCTTTACAGAGATTATTGCTGAAGTAATTGGGCTTGTACATGAACGTTACAAACCACTTATTTCCTTCTATAAAAAAGTGAAAAAACGCGAAGACTAATTGTAGTATAGCCTTTACAATTATGAAATATTCAAATAGCATCCTCTTTCTTATAAGAGGATGCTATTTTTTATTTTTTACTCCTCATTTCATATTTCCAAAATATAGTTTGTTTGAGAGTCCCACTATTGGAGAAAGATATACATAATAAGAAAAGGGTTATATTTTCTTTTTTACATCTTGATTGTCAAACTGAGGGTGAATGTTATGATCAAGCGAGTATTTCAATATATTATTTTATTTTTAACAATTACTATGTACGCGTCATCTCATGCAGGGGCAACTACAATGATTCCTGCTGAACATCATCCAAATACTGAAACTACCTCTCCTATCCAAAAAATCGCGTACTTAACATTTGATGACGGACCAAACAAATATACTACGCAAATTTTAAACATCTTAAAAGAAAAGAACGGAAAAGCAACTTTCTTTGTTATTGGTGGAAAAGTGCCACATTATAAAAAAACAATGCAACGATTAATTAAAGACGGACATTATATCGGACTCCACAGTATGTCACACGATGTAAAACGCCTTTATACTGGTGATCCATCTGCTTTAATTACAGAAATGGAACAAACACAAACCATCGTTCAACAAGTTACAAAATTAAATACACATCTCGTTCGTGTCCCATACGGTAGCATGCCTTACTTAAAAAAGAATTACCGTGATGCACTTGTATCTGCCCAGTATAAAATGTGGGATTGGACAATCGATACATATGACTGGAAAAGCTATGACAATCCTTCTGCCATATTAGAAAGAGTACGTAATCAGAGCGACGAACAAGTCGAAGTGATTTTAATGCATGATTCGAGTGTAACCGTACAAATACTGCCACAAGTAATTGATTACTTACAGTCACAAGGATACAAACTTCTTCCCTATAATCCGTCTTCCCATCTCGAAGTGAACTTTTGGAAAGACACAAGATTGTAACAGCTTTAGTGCCTATATGCTAAAGCTGTTTTATTTTTCTCTTCCCACCCTTCCCATTTTTGTGTAAAATTTTAAATAGTGATGAAGTTTCGAGGTGAATAGAAATGAAACGAATAGATCTCATTTTTAACGCAATACAAGAAGGCAATTATACAGAAGGTGTAACCGCATCAGAACTCGCTACCCTGTTGCAACTAGATCGCGCCAATGTAAGTAGCGACTTAAACAAACTTGTAAAAGATAAACGTTTATTAAAAACAAATACGCGTCCTGTTCGTTTTTATATAGAAACGAACGCTTCGTTGGAAACGCATTCAAAGGAAACAACTTCATTAGATACATTTGCAATTGAAAATACAAGCCTTAAAATCGCAATCGAAAAAGCAAAAGCTTCTATTCTCTATCCTCCAAACGGTATGCATACTTTGCTGCTAGGAGAAACAGGAGTCGGAAAATCTATGTTCGCTTCTTTAATGCACGAATATGCAATTGAAGTTGAACAGCTTCCGAAAAATGCACCATTTATCGTCTTTAACTGTGCTGATTACGCAAATAATCCACAGCTACTACTGGGGCAGTTATTTGGGATTAAAAAAGGAGCTTATACAGGGGCAAGTGATCAAAAAGGGTTAATTGAAAAAGCACATGAAGGGATCCTTTTCTTAGATGAAGTACATCGTCTTCCTCCAGAGGGACAAGAAATGCTTTTCACCTTTATTGACCGCGGGGTATACCGCCGCCTTGGAGAAACAGAAAACGAGCGTAAAGCACAAGTACTAATCATTACTGCAACAACAGAAGAACCAAATTCGTTTTTATTAAAAACATTTACAAGACGTATACCGATGACCGTTACGCTACCACCACTTCGTGAGCGTACACATAAAGAACGATTTGCTTTACTGCAACTATTTTTCACAAACGAAGCGATACGTCTGCGAAAAGAAATTCACGTTAGCCCGAATACAATGCGTGCCTTCGTCTTTTACAATTGTCCCAATAACATCGGTCAATTAAAAACGGATGTACAAATTGCCTGTGCGAAAGCCTATTCTGACTTCGTGACAAAGAAACGTGATTCTGTCTATGTTTCAAGTACAGATTTACCTTGGTATATGAAAGAAGGGCTATTCATTGAAAGAAAGAGCCGTCATCTATACCAAATACCAAATGAAACATTTGTATTTACGGGTAATGAAGGTTGGAGTAATCATAAAATAGAAAATGAAAAACAATCTTCTATATACGATTATATTGATTATAAATATGAAGAACTTCAAGCTCGCGGTATTGAAGAGGACGAATTAGAATTACTAATAGAAAATGATATTCAAAGCTTTTTCGTACAATATTTTAACCAAATTTCTAAAAAAACAAGTCATGAAAATGTTTTTAAAATTGTGGATCGTAATATCGTTTCCGTTTGCGAAAAAATTGCGTTACTTGCTGAGAAGCATTTATCTAAGACGTTTGATGAAAAAGTATTTCTCGCTTTAAGCTTACATGTACAGACAACTCTACAACGTTTGCAAGCTGGGAAACAAATTCATCACCCACAATTAAATCAAATTCGTACAAAATATAAAGAAGCTTTTTCCGTAGCGATGCAATGCATTCAACTACTGGAGGATGAATTACAAATAACAATGCCTATTGATGAAGCAGGCTTTTTAACAATGTTCTTCGTTGTTGATCCAATTCCTGCCTCACAAACAGAAGTAAAAGTATTAATATTAGCGCACGGTAACGGCATCGCAACAGAAATGGCAAACGTCGCAAACGAACTTCTCGGCATTGAAGAAGTAACTGGTATTGATATGCCGTTACATGAATCGCCGAAAGATTTCCTAGAGCGTGTGAAAGTGTATATGAAAACACTCCAAAATGTAAATGGGCTTCTCTTACTCGTTGATATGGGATCTCTCGCTTATATTGGGGATATATTAGAAACTGAGTTCAAAATCCCGGTACGTGTTCTTTCCATGACAAGCACCCCACATGCACTAGAAGCAGCTCGAAAAGCACAGCTCGGCTACTCGTTAGATGCATTATATGAAACAGTGAAGAACTTAACACCGTTTTACTTAAACGTACAAGAAGAAAAGAAAAAGCCACTATCACCAATGAAATCTGTTATTTTGACAGCTTGTTTAACTGGGGAAGGCAGCGCTTTAGCTATTCAAAAAATGTTAGAGAACTATTTGCGATTTGACAAAGACTTAATTGAAATTATTCCGATTAGTATCGTCCATGAAAAAGATTTAACAAAAATGATTGAGAACATAAAAAAAGAGCGGAATATCATTTGTATCGTCACAAATTTCGATGTGCAAGTGCCATGCTTAACATATCATTTCCAAGACATTGTAAACTACACAGCGATTCAGCCAATTCAAGAATTAATTACGTATGAAGAAACATATGCAAAAATGGCTGATATTCTTGAACAACAAATGCAGCGGAACGACGGAGCATTACTTATTAAAACAATTCGTTACGCATTAAATACAATTCAAGAATTAATTTCCTTACAGCTAACTCCTGACAGCTTAATGGGTGTAATTCTGCATATGAGCTGTATGGTTGACCGTCTTCAAAAAGGAGAAAGCCTCCTCCCTCATCCAGATAAAGAAAAACGAAGACAAGATGAGTACTGGATGTATATGAAAGTGAAAAAAGCATTACAACCAATTGAAAATACATTTGAAATACAAATACCTGATGACGAAGTGTTTTATGTCATGGACTTCTTCATTAAAAATCAGCCTGTAAAAAATTAATCGAGGCAGTTGTTTAAGTATATCGACCGTAACACGAATTATATCAGCGCTTTTTCAAACATATCGATTTACCGGCAATAATCGCTACAATTTGCACCTAATAGCAGAAAAGGCTGTTCCAAAATATGGACAGCCTTTTTTCTACTTCTTTACTTTCCTGATTCTCCCCCTGATTTCGCCCTTCTTATTGGACTTCGTATACACATTTACATATACATTCGCCTGAATGATTTCTTGAAGTAAGTTATCAAACGCTCGCCCCTGTAAAGGCCCTTCAAAATCCTCCACATTGACTACACCGGTCACGACTCCTTCACTTACACTAATACCTTGCTTTAGCGGACCAAACAAATTTAAAACAACTGGACCAATTTGATCCGCTTTCCCTAAATGAATTTGGCATGATGTAACTTTTTCGATGTTTTTCAATATGACCCGATATTGTAATTTCTTTAAATCATCACTAAATATAAACTCTGTTACGCCATAAGCTTCTGTATTTACAGGAGGTATTTCCCTCTGGCCTGTTAACCTCGCAAAGAAATGTGTTGTCATACGGGCATTCTCCTTATATAAATTTCCCAGCACTACTTCTACTACTTTATGGTTTATACATAATCATTTATGACTTTTTCAAGTTTTAATTACGAAGAAAAGATTCACACAATCTTTACATTAGAATCGTTCCTTTTGCTTTACTACCTCTTGTATAATGCACTTAGAAAAACATCCTAGGAGGTCATTTTGGAAAATAACACATACACTTTTCGCACATTATTAGAGATTTTTCTCGTCTCATTTAAATTAGGACTTACTTCATTTGGTGGTCCTGTCGCCCATCTCGGCTATTTCCACCACGAATACGTACAAAAAAGAAAATGGATGGATGAAAGAAGCTATGGAGATTTAGTAGCACTATGTCAATTCCTTCCTGGTCCTGCTAGCAGCCAAGTCGGTATGGGGATTGGATTATTAAGGGGCGGGGTATTAGGAGCTATTATTTCATGGATCGGATTCACTTTACCGTCTGTGCTTGTTTTGGTTTTCTTCGCCTCGTTCCTTAATCAGTTCGATCTTGGAAGTGCTGGCTGGATTCACGGGCTAAAACTTATAGCAGTCGCTATTGTTGCTCATGCCATATGGGGAATGGCGCAAAAATTAACGCCAGACCGAAATCGTGCGACGATCGCTATTGTAACTGCCGCAATCGCCTTATTATGGCCAAGCAGCTGGACACAAGTCATCCTCATTATAATATCTGGCTTTATCGGCTGGTTTTTATATCGCAACCAACCAATTAGCCAATCTCAACATATAAAAGTACCTATTTCAAAAAAGATAGCAGTTTCTTGTCTCATCCTATTCTTTGGACTATTACTACTGCTACCAATATTAAGACCGTTCTCCTATTACATCGCTTTATTTGATAGTTTTTATCGCTCTGGTGCACTTGTATTTGGAGGCGGACACGTCGTGCTTCCCCTTCTTGAAGGTGAGTTCGTACAAAACGGAATGCTGACGAAAGAACAGTTCCTAGCTGGATACGGATTAACACAAGCCGTACCAGGCCCACTATTTACATTCGCCTCTTATATAGGAGCAGTGTTAAATGGGACGCTTGGAGCCACACTCGCAACAATCGCGATCTTTCTTCCTGCTTTCTTACTCGTTATTGGTGTTTTACCATTTTGGGATAGTGTAAGAAAAATACCTTTCATACAAGGTGCACTACTTGGGGTCAATGCAGCTGTTGTTGGTATTTTATTAGCAGCTTTTTATGATCCTATTTGGACAAGCACCATTATGAACGCTGTAGATTTTGTTTTTGCGTCTCTTCTATTTTGCTTGCTCGCTTTTTGGAAAACACCACCTTGGGTTATCGTTATACTCGGAGCCTTCGGCGGATATATTCTATCCATCTTGTAAGTACAAAAAAACGACGGCATGATATAGCCGTCGTTTTTCTATTAAAACTTCACAAGTTCTATTCCTTCAGGCAACTTGCTCTCCGTTAAAATGCGCAATTCTTTCACACGATCCATTACGTAAGAAGAACGCTTCACAAGCTCTGGATCAATATAAGCTGGATGAACCATAATTTCTACCGTTTGTTCATCTTGTACTCTTTCTTTTAACTTCACAAAGTAATCTTCCGTCACACCATCCGCGTAAAAGTCACTGTAAAATACGTCAGAAAATGGGCGCACTGCTCGCTCTTTCTCACAACGACGAATCGGAACATTATATGTAGCCGCTAATCTCTCAAGAACATCGTGCAAGATCGGCAATCCATGCACGTGATGGTGACTATCTAAATGAGTTGGTGTTAATCCGTAAGATAAGAACTTCTCAATTTGAGCAGTCCATTCTCGCTCGACTTCTTCTGGGTTTATATTCCTTTCCCATACGACGCTTTGTTTATGAAACAATCCATCGCTACTTACAAGTGATGGTACATCTCCAAGAAGTGGTTCTCCTGCTGTTAATACGAGATGTACGCCTACTCCGAGTAGGTTATGCTCTTTCGCTAAGCGTACCGCATGCTCTGTCCCTGGCATATTCATCATCATCGTCGTTGAATTTACAAGTCCATTTATATGCCCATCAATAATGCCGTAATTTGTACCTTCTGTAAGACCGAAATCATCTGCATTTACAATTAACTTAATCATCGTAATACCTCCTAATAGAATAAAAAAAGCGGGCTAAATAGCGCCGCTTTATTTTTCTACCTTTTTGAAGAACTGTGGAAGATATTCTTTATGTGCTTCCAACATTTCATCTAAAATTTGTTTTGCAACTTTATCTGATGGTACAAGTGGATTAATTGTCATAGCAAGCAGCGCTTTATGATAATCACCTGTAACAGCAGCTTCAATTGTTGTGCGCTCAAATGATTTAATTTGCTGTACTAAACCGCGAACTGGTACGGGAAGATCTCCAACCGCAATTGGTTTTGGACCTTCTTTCGTAATAATACAGTTCACTTCAACAGCTGAATCATGCGGTAAGCTTGCAATTGTTCCGTTGTTTCGTGTATTAACAGGCTGGATATCACCTTTATTATTGTAAATAGACGTAATTAAACTACATGCTGCGTCACTATAATAAGCGCCGCCACGTTTTTCTAATTGTGGTGGTTTAATATCTAAGTTCGGGTCTTTATATAACTCGAATAAATCATCTTCTAATTGTTTTACTACTTCTGCACGTGTACCTTTTTCAACTGAAGCTTCTTTCTCTTCTTCTAACATTTCACGTGTTTTGTAGTAATAACGATGGTATGGACATGGAATTGCACGAAGGCCGCGAATAAAGTCTGGCTCCCAGTTAAGCGCTGCAATATTTTCCATCGTAATTTGCTTTTCTGGATCTGTTACAAGCTCTAACACACGATCCATTACACTTACGCCATCCAAGTATACATCTAGTCCGTATACCATATGATTTAAACCTGCGAAATCAACGTGGACGCGACTCGCATCTACTTCAAGTAATCTTGCAAGACCCATGCGGATTCCGATTGGAACGTTACATAAACCAACTACTCTTTGAATATTTGTATAACGAAGGACAGCTTCTGTTACCATACCTGCTGGGTTCGCGAAGTTAATTAACCATGCATTTGGACAAAGCTCCTCCATATCCTTACAAATATCTAAAATAACAGGAATCGTTCTCAGCGCTTTGAATAAACCACCAGGACCATTCGTTTCCTGACCGATTACATCATATTTTAATGGGATTGCTTCATCTTTTGCACGAGCTTCTAATAAACCTACGCGAAGCTGCGTTGTTACGAAGTCAGCACCTTTTAATGCTTCACGGCGATCAAGTGTTAAATGTACCTCGATTGGTAAACCAGATTTTTTAACCATACGTTTCGCTAAGTTACCAACGATTTCTAACTTTTCTTTTCCTGCCTCAATATCTACTAACCAAATTTCACGAACAGGAAGCTCATCATAACGCTTAATAAATCCTTCAATTAACTCTGGTGTATAACTAGATCCACCGCCGATTGTAGCAATTTTAATTCCAGTCATGCTTTATTCCCCTTTCGCTTCTAACTTTTTATAAAGGTCAATAAATTCTGCTGCTAATTCTTTCACTGTAATCGCATTCATTAAATGATCTTGTGCATGAATTAAGAGAACACTAATCTCTGTTTTTTCTCCTCTTGCTTCTGATTGTATGAGCTCTGTTTGGAAATGATGCGCTTCATTAATCGCTTCTTTCGCCTTTACCATTGCTTCATCAGCCTCTGCCATTTTCCCCTGTTTGGCAAATTGAAGTGCCTCCATTGCAAAGCTTCGTGCATTACCACTATTTAAAATTAATTGGAATGGAATTTGTTCTGCTGTAGTCATCATTATTACCGCCCTCTCTATTATGGTTCAACCGATTTACATACCCCTTCAGTTTGAACATTTCTATTAAAATATTAATTTATGAATGATAGTTTGGTGTTCTTGTAGATGGTTCTCATCTTTTTGAACATGATATAAAGGTGATTGTTCTCACAGATAACACTATCTGTGAGAACAATTACTATGTTACATAGGTACAGAGTTGTTATTTCCTTGTGCTGCTGCTTTTTCAGTACGAACAACAGAACGATCGCATAATACAACGAATGGATAATAGATTACCATCGCAATTACAAAGTTGAATAACTGTAGGAGTGCACCTGAAAGATGTCCACCTGTTACAAGATAACCACTAATAATTGGTGGTGTTGCCCATGGGATCATCACAACTGTTTTTGGTACCCAACCAATAGATATAGCTGTATAAGAAGTAATTACTAATACAATTGGTGTTATGATAAACGGTAAGAATAAAATTGGATTTAAAATAATTGGTGTACCAAAGATTACTGGTTCGTTAATGTTGAATGCACCAGGACCAATTGATAAACGAGATACACCGCGTAATTGCGCACTTTTCGCTACAAGTAATACAACGACTAAGAACGCTAATGTTGCACCAGAACCACCAAGATATACGAAAGTATCAAAGAATGGTTTTGTAACAATGTTTGGAACATCAAATGCAGATGTACCACCTTTGAATAAATTCATGTTTTTCTCTAATGCCGGTAAGTATAATGGCTCAATAATACCACCAACGATATTTGGCCCATGTAAACCGAAGAACCAAAGAAGATGAACAAGGATTACAATGATAATTGCACTTGGTAATGTCCCTGCTAAACTTTGCAGTGGTGATTGAATCGTATTAAAAATAAATTCATGAACACTTGTACCAGCTAATTTCACTGCTAATTGAATACCTGCAACTACTGTTAAGATAACAAATGCTGGAACTATAGCTGCGAAAGATCTTAAAACTGCTGGTGGTACTCCATCAGGCATTTTAAAAGTAATGTTTCTTTGTACAAAGAAACGGAATACCTCAGTAACAAGAAGTGCCACGATAATTGCTACGAATAGCCCTTGTGCACCTGTCCAAGCTAAGTTCAATCCGCCTTCTTTCGGTGTTGTTGGCGTAAGAATAATTAACGCACCAAATGAAATAATACCTGCTGACAAACCATCAACGCCGTAAGATTTTGCTAAGTTATAACTTGTTGTAAATGCTATGATTAGTGCTAGAATTGCGAAAGAACCAGTCCACATTCCACCGCCAACTTGTTTCCACGTTTCACCAAACAAACCTTTCATGAAATCTTGGAAAACTTCAGACGGAAAACCATTAATTAGTGATGCCAGTGCACCAACTAAAATAAGTGGCATAACTGCAATAAATCCATCACGGATCGCAGCTAAGTGACGTTGCGATCCGATTTTACCAGCGACAGGAACAATATACTTCTCCATAAATGCAATAAACTTTTGCATTTCGCTTCCCCCCTAATTATTTTTTAAGTGTTAATGCGTGATCTAAAACTGCTTCTCCATTCATCATGCCGTAGTGCATTGGATTAATAACATCGATTCCAACATTTCTCTCATCAGCAAGCGTTTTCATTGAAGAAAGCATGTAACGAACTTGTGGTCCTAGTAATAATACATCTGCTTGATCGATATTTGTTTTTACTGCATCCCCAGATACAGCCCAAATCTTTCCTTCTAGACCGCGAGCTTTTGCAGCCGCTTCCATTTTTGTAACTAGTAAACTTGTAGACATCCCTGCTGAGCAACATAATAAAATATTCATTTGAAAATCCCCCTTGTGTAGTATAAAAAATTTATGTTTTATTTATTTTTCTTTACGCTATTTATTAATGCAATTAGCGTGCCAACTTTTTAAAACCACTAAAATCAGCACTTTTTCGACTGTTTTCTTTGTGTGTTAACGCTTTCAATTAGTGTGTCACCTAAAAAACACACAGTGTGTTATAAAACAACACGCTTTTAACACATAACTGTATGAAAATAGATTAGTGTTTAGTTGTCTAGTTGTGTTTAAAACAAAAAAACAGTAATTTTTTTTAAAAAGCGTAAAAATATAATGAAAAAATATGATATTTCAACTCAAATCAAAAACAAATACCTATTCAAGACACTCGTCTAGCTATTGTCCAGTCAAACTCTATTAAATTACATAGAATAGAAGAAAATAAAGTATTTTGAAAGGGGATTCCAATGCCAAAGCATAGAAAAAAAGGTAGAATGAAGATTTATAGAATACAGGTTCCAAATAAATGGTATAAACAAGAAGAGGATTCTGCATTAAATTCCAACACGAATACACTAGATCAACAGGACACTGAAGATAAACAAGATCAAAAAGACAAACAGGACAAACACGATAAACAAGACAAACACGATAAACAAGACAAGCAAGACGAACAGGACGAACCTAATAAACAAGCACAAACGGAAAATGTAATAATAGTACCCACAGATTCACACAGCTTAGATGTATGGGATGAAATTTCTCTAAAAGAAATACAAACTGGTGAACATACAAGTTTATTTGAAAAAAAAAGTAATTATCAAAACATTAATTTACTCCAAGTAAGCGACATTCGTCTATATTTGGATAAACAACTACAATTTAGTTCCGTCGATGAGCAAATCTATCATGAAGCACTTGTTCATCCGATTATGTCAAAGGTAATAGATCCAAAACGCGTTCTCATCTTAGGCGGTGGCGATGGTCTTGCTTTAAGAGAGGTTTTAAAATATGAAACAGTTCTACATGTAGACCTTGTCGACTTAGACGAAGAAATGATTACGATGGCTCGCAATGTTCCAGAATTAGTTTCTTTAAACCAACGTGCATTTTTTGATGAGCGTGCAAATGTGCACGTATGTGACGCAAAAGAATTTCTGAAATCTCCTTCCTCTTTATATGATGTAATTATTATTGATTTTCCTGATCCAGCGACAGAAGTATTAAGTACTTTATATACAAGTGAACTATTTGCTCGTATAGCTACGTTTTTAACAGAAGATGGGGCATTCGTCTGCCAATCTAATTCACCTGCTGATGCACCTCTTGTATATTGGGGTATCGGTAACACAATTGAACATGCCGGATTAACTGTGAAAAGTTATCATACAATCGTCCCATCTTTCGGAACTGACTGGGGATTTCATATTGCCACTAACTCTGCCTATGTACTCGATCAAATTGAGCAATTATATGTTGTGCCAACTCCTCGAACATTACCTTCTCTTCTTGCTCCTTTGTTTCAATTTAAAGAAGAACATTTAGAACATCGTAACCAAAATCTTGTAAATTCAGAATCGAACCTTATCCTACACGAATGTTACAAAAAGGAAATGGAGTTTTGACGATATTATAGTGAGGAGTGCTACCTTATGGAATACTCTACTTTCGGCAAGCATATAATAGTAGATTTATGGGGAGTAGACTTTTCTCTATTAGATGATGTTCACTTTTTAGAATATCATTTAGTTGCCGCTGCAAATTGTTCTGGTGCCCATGTTTTAAACGTAAGTGCAAAAGAATTCGATCCGCATGGTGTTACTATTTTAGTTTTACTATCTGAAAGCCACCTTTCTATTCACACTTATCCAGAAAAAAACTTTGCAGCCATCGACTGTTACACGTGCGGTACGACCGTTGAACCACAAATAGCGATTGATTACATCGTGAGTATATTAAAACCAAATGAGATGAATATAAAAAAACTAATTCGTGGTATAGGAGAGATTGTTACTACCGATTAAATATCAACCTTACTCATTTATAAAAAGGAGGATTGTAAATACCATCAGTGGAACAAGCATTCCACTGATGGTACCGACACATACATAAAAAAACCTTGCATACGCAAGGTTCATTCCGATACTGACATCTTCCTATATAATTCTACAAATTCACTCGCTAATTCCTTCACCGTAATCGCATTCATTAAATGATCTTGCGCGTGCACCATCAGAAGGGTAACTTCGGTCTTTTCACCACCAGCTTCTTTCTGTATGAGCTCCGTTTGTACACGGTGCGCCTCTTTTAATTCCTCTAACGCTTCTTGTAATTTCGCTTCCGCTTCTGTAAACTCTCCACGCTTTGCACAATCAATTGCTTCCATTGAACAACTTCTCGCATTTCCCCCATGCAAAATTAAATGAAAAGCCTTTGTCTCTATCGTATCCATTTTAGTTCTTTACTCCCCCTTTTCTTCCGCCACTTTTTGTTTATCCCATATTTTTAAGAACGGTAAATAAATGAAGAATGCAAGCGCAAAGTTAACAAGTTGTAACACAACACCTGAAATTTTCCCGCCCGATCCTAAATATCCACTAAATAGAATTGGTGTCGTCCAAGGAACAGCAGCCCCGCTCGGACGAGCAACTAATCCCCATTCCATTGCAAAGTAAGAAACAATCGTTAACACAACCGGAACCAATATAAATGGAATTAGTAAAATTGGGTTCATGACAATCGGCATACCAAAAGTTACCATCTCATTAATATTAAATATACCAGGTGCAATTGACAATCTACCTAAACTTTTTAATTGCTGACTTCGTGCAAACAATAACATTCCAATAACTAAAGCAAGTGTCGCACCAGATCCGCCCATATAAATCCATAAATCAAAAAACTGTGCAGTAATCGTATTTGGTATATCTTGCCCTGCTTGGTAAGCAATTCGGTTTTGATCCATTAACGACAACCAAACTGGACTCATTACACCACCAACAATAGTAGCTCCATGAATTCCACATGACCAAAGAACATGAACGAGAATAACAGCTATTATTGCACCCCAAAGACTAGCACCAAGTACACTAAGTGGTTCCTGTAAAATTTGCCCCACAATATTATGGATACTGCCAAAAGAAGTATTTTCTATAATTAGGCGTAAAATCCAAATAACCGTTACAACAATAAATCCTGGAACAAGCGCGGCAAATGAACGTGTCACAGCTGGCGGAACTGTCTCTGGCATCTTTATAATGATCTTTTTTTGTACAATAAACCGATAAAGTTCAGTAGATATAAGTGCAATAATCATTGCTACAAATAACCCTTGGCTTCCCATTAACGCAGCTGGGATAGCACCTTCTACAAGTACACTCTCTTTTGTACTTGGTATAATATATGCAACTTGAAATGGCGTCGCAAGTAAAAACGTCACAAGCGACAATGCCCCGGATGCTAAAGCGTCCACTTTATAATATTCTCCAAGTCTGTAAGCGATTCCAAAAACAGCTATTAAAGCCATTATATTAAAAGTTGCACTAACTGGATACCCCAAAGCCCTCTGCCAATTCTCCCCAAACAAACCTGCCATAAAATCATTATAACCTGGTATTGGTAAAGCACTAATGATGAGGAAAAATGATCCTATAATTAAGAAAGGCATCGTCAATACAAGTCCATCACGAATTGCTAGCAAATGCCTCTGCTCTGCAACCTTTCCCGCTACTGGCATTACATATTTCTCTAAAAACCGTATCATCTATCCCACTCTCCTCATGGTTTCATTGACAAAGCTGCTTGTAAGATGGCTTCTCCATTACAAAGCCCGTAATGGACAGATTGAATGACATCAACAGGTACTCCCTTTTCCTTACATAACTCTTTCATTTTCGGTAATAAATAACGTACTTGCGGTCCTAGTAAAAGCACATCCGCTTCATCTATGTGACTATTTACTTCAGAACCTGAGACTGCCCAAATCTTGACCTCTATCCCTTTTGCCTCTGCTGCTTTCTCCATTTTAGTAACAATCAAACTGGAAGACATTCCCGCTGCACAGCAAAGTAAAATATTCATCCCTTTTCCCTCCCCCTTTTTCCAAACCTAAATTACGGCGCATCCTTGCCACCACTAGGTTACAAATATATATGTCTAGATTGCCTGCTGTATGCCGAGCTTAAAAACAAAAATTTCTCGGTTTTCACGCTATTCCATCTATCATTATTCTCCTAGTAAAGAGGGCTCTAACTCGCTATAATAATTCAGTATGATTTTTTTAATTGATAGGAGGATATATTTATGAAGGCATATCGCTTCCCACTTATTTTATTATCTTCTATCCTAATTGGTGGTTTCATTGGTTATTTCATGGGTGCCGATGCAGTTGCTTTAAAGCCGCTTGGTGACATTTTCTTAAACTTAATGTTTACGATTGTTGTACCTTTAGTGTTCTTTAGCATCGCGTCATCTATTGCTAATATGGATGGATTAAAACGTTTTGGTAAAATTATGTCTAGCATGGCTGGGACTTTCTTATTTACGAGTATTTTAGCTGCTATTTTTATGATTATTGTCGTGAAAGTATTCCCGCCAGCACAAGGTGTTGTATTGGAACTAACGCAGCCTGATAAAGCTGAAAAAGCAGTTAGTGTTGCAGATCAAATCGTTGGTATTATAACAGTATCTGACTTCTCGAAGTTACTATCTCGTGAAAATATGTTAGCTCTTATTTTCTTCTCTATTTTAATGGGGGTTGCAACTTCAGCAGTTGGTGAAAAAGGAAAACCATTCGCTACATTCTTACAAGCTGGTGCAGAAATTTCAATGAAAGTTGTATCTTTCATTATGTACTACGCTCCAATCGGACTTGCTGCTTACTTCGCAGCATTAGTTGGTGAATTCGGACCACAACTTCTTGGAACTTACTTCCGAGCAGCAATGGTATACTATCCAGCGTCTCTAATTTACTTCTTTGTATTCTTCACGTTCTATGCATACCTTGCAGGTCGTAAACAAGGTGTACAAGTGTTTTGGAAGAACATGGTATCCCCTACAGTTACATCACTTGCAACTTGTAGTAGTGCTGCTAGTATTCCAGCGAACTTGGAAGCAACGAAGAAAATGGGTATCTCTTCTGACGTTCGTGAAACAGTTGTCCTTCTTGGATCTACACTTCATAAAGACGGATCTGTTTTAGGTGGCGTACTAAAAATCGCTTTCTTATTCGGTATTTTCAACATGGAATTCGAAGGACCGAAAACATTGGCAATCGCACTTGTTGTTTCTCTATTAGTAGGAACAGTAATGGGCGCTATTCCAGGCGGCGGTATGATTGGTGAAATGTTAATCGTTTCTCTATACGGCTTCCCGCCAGAAGCATTGCCAATTATCGCAGCAATTAGTACAATCATTGATCCTCCTGCAACAGTGTTAAACGTAACAGCAGATAACGCTTGTGCCGTAATGACAGCTCGCCTTGTAGAAGGTAAGAACTGGATCAAAAACAAATTTGCTTAATAAAATAGAAAGAGGATGCTCATTTGGAGCATCCTCTTTTTGTCGTTATTTGTTGATAAGTCGATATCCCTTGTCGAAACGTCGATATATTGAAAAAATCGTTGATATATTTGAAGTTATGAACGATATATCCGAAAAATCGTCGATATAATCTATTCCGCCACAAATTTGTTATAATCTTCACAAATATTCCACACCCATCATCCATTCTCCGTACTATAATCATGTATGGAAAAGGAGATGGATCTAATGACTCAAAGCGCACCAGAGTTTAAAGTTTTGCAAAGCATTGCATTTCTTGCTGTCGTTTTGCAAAGTTCCTTATTATATACAATGAATCAAGGAAATGTCTTACTTGAGCAATCCCTCATTATGGGCATGCTATTTAACCTTGCAAAGTTTTCAGCACCTGCATTCATATTTATCGTCGGCTTTCACTTAATTCGGCAATATACGAAGCAACTAGCCTACACAGAATATATTTATGAAAAATCCGCACATTTACTCATTCCTTATTTCTTCTGGTCTATTCTTTACTTATTAACAACAAACGATATGATTACACTACAAAGTGGTATAAAAAGTTTATTACTCGGAACAGCTGCACCCCATCTTTGGTACGTGATTATGATGTTCCAAATTCACTTATTGTTCCCTTTACTATGTACACTATTTTATTGGTTTCAAAAACGAACTGAAAATAAAAAAGACATATATAAATATATGACCATCTTTGCTTCTCTATATTTCCTCTTAATGTGGTATTCTTCTCACTACATTTTTAATGGAGAGAAATTGACTAGCTCAACCATTTTACATTATACAGATCGTTCCTTCTTGTTCTACTCATTCTATTTCGTCATGGGAGGAATCGCTGCTGTCGCATTAAAAACGTGGCGTACATTTGTCATGAAACATATCCCGCTTATTACAATATTATTTTTCATCTTATTTTTATTCATCAATTATGAGTTATTTAGTTTTTACGGAGCAAACTCTATTCATTTAACCGTTTCGACTTATTTAAAACCGTCTATGTTTTTATATATCGTCTGCGAAATTATTATACTTTACGTGCTGTCTATTACAATTGTACAGCGACGCGGTTTCTTATATAAAGCTTTACGATTTATCGGGAATTACACGTATGGTGCCTATTTAGCTCATTTTTTCTTCTTACAACTATGTACAAAATTTCTTTCTTTATTCACACAGCAAGAAAACACAATATTATATAGCCTATTATTATTTATAATAACGGCCACAATCTCAATTTCAGCAATGGTCATTTGCAGTACACTACCATTTCATACTTGGATTGCAGGACCTTCTCCTACGAAAAATGTGAGATGGGCTAAGATTATACTTCGAAAAAATCAAGAAAAAGTATTCAAACCATATCTTTGATATAATAGAATTCCATACAAGAAAAGAAAGTAGGACACACCTATGATTAATCAAATTGGACAAATTATGTTATATGTAAATAATCAAGATGAAGCAGTACAATTTTGGACTGAGACAGTAGGATTCCAAATTATTGCGGAAGAAAATAACGGACAAGGCTTTCGCTGGATTGAAATTGCATCAACGAAAGAAGGAGGCACCAGCATCGTCCTTCACGATAAAGCGTTAATTGCGAAGATGCAACCTGAATTAAACTTAAATACGCCTTCACTTATGTTCTTCTCTAATAACTTAGATCAACTGTATAAAGATCTTTCTGCGAAAAACGTTACAGTTGGACAAGTTGTAGATTTACCTACAGGTAGAGCATTCAACTTTGCTGATAATGAAAACAATTACTTTGCGGTAATGCAGCGTAAATAAAAAAGAAGCTATCCGAAAAAAACGGATAGCTTCTTTTTTTAAGAAACTTGTTCTGCATTCGTTTCCTTATGTTGTATATGACTCGTGATCCAAGCAATTCCGCCAGCAACAACGAGATAGCATAACAATATTAAAATTTGTATTTGTAATTGAGACCAATCTCCTAAAGAAATCACATCTTGTAGCCCTCTAAGAGAATGGGACATTGGAAGAAATTGTCCAATTTTGCTAAGAACAGCTATATTTAATTCTCCTGGGAAAGTCCCCCCGCTCGTCGCTAATTGCAAGACGAGAAGCGTTACCGCTAAGAATTTTCCAACAAGACCAAATACCGTTACTAACATAAGAATAAACGTCATGAACGTAAAGGAAATAACGATACTTGATAAAACAAAGAGTGGCACACTTGCAACTTCTAATTTCATAACTCCTAGCACAACTACATCTACAAGTAATGCTTGAATAAGTCCAATTACATATACCAGTCCTAGTTTATTAATAAAATGTACCGTTCCGCTTACCTTCATATTTTGTCTACGGCCAAGAGGTAAAATATTTGATGCCATAATTCCGCCAACATAAAATGCAAGTGATAAGAAATATGGTGCAATACCTGAACCGTAATTCGGCACATCAGAAACTGTCGACTTCACTAATTGAACCGGCTCTGAGAACATCGTATTGCGTGCATCATCATTGCGAACGTCCGCTATCTTCTCTGCACCCTCTCCCAATTTCGTAGAAAGTTCTTCCACGCCCTCGTCAAGTTTAACAAGTCCGTTCGTTAACTTACCAGCACCGTTATTTAGCTCTGTTCCGCCACTCGCAAGCTGATTTACACCTTCTTGTAATGATGTAAATCCACTTCCCCACTTCGTAAATCCATCAGCTAAATGCGCAGCACCATCTGCGATCTTTTTCGTTCCAGTAGTAGCTTCATTTAACTTAACTCCAAACGCATTCATACCTTCTTCAACCTTATGCTGACCATCCGCAAGCTTCTGCGCACCTTGTGTCAATTGTTGTTGGCTATTATTTAAAGTGTTTGTTGCTTTAGCTAATCCATTAGAAGTAGCAATGATCTTTTGAAAAGCAGGATCTCGCTGCACTTCTGGATGACTTTTCACGTACTCTTCTAGTTGTTGTTTTACACTATTCGCTGCATTGTCCGCTTTCACTTGCCCTTCAGCAAGCTTCTCACTTCCATTCATCCATTCATTTGTACCAGCACTTAATTCACTAACCCCTGATTGTAAAGTTTTTTCACCTTGTGCTAATAATTCCATACCACTATGAAGTGAGGTCGCTCCTTGACTCAGCTCGTTTGCTCCGCCAGTTAAGGCTGATTGGCTATCAGCAAGTTTTTCACTTCCCTCTTTCACTTTTGATGTCCCATCACTTAAACGATGAATACCATCTGCAAGCTGATTGGCCCCATTTCTTGCATCTGTCGTTCCTTCATGTAACTTCTCAGCACCATTACTTGCATCACTCAATCCTTGTGCTAAGTCTTGGAACTTTGAAAAAACACCTTCTGTATAAGATTTCGTAATACTATTTGAAATTTTTGTTTTCATATTTTCAACAGCTGTCGTTCCAATTTGAGCTGCTACAAAGTTTTTACCTGGATTTACTTTGTACTGAAGCTGCGCTGGCTCTGGTTTCTCATCCATAAGTGTACTTACCTTTTGAGAGAAATCCTCTGGAATCGTAACAACCATATAATACTTATCTTCTTTTAACCCTTCATCCGCATTTTTTTCTGATACGAAATGAAAAGCTAGTTCCTTATTCTCTTTTAAATTTTTTACAAAATCGTCTCCTGCATGAATTGTTTTTTCATCCATCGCAGCACCCTTATCTAAATTTACAATCGCAACAGGTAATTTATCTAATTTCCCATATGGATCCCAATATCCAGCTAAAAAGAATCCTGAATAAATTAAAGGAACGATTAATAAAAAAATTAAAGCGATACGTCCATGTTTATGGTGCCACATCGCTTTCCAATCTTTAAATATAAGTTGAATTCCATTCATGAAACATACTCCTTCTCCTAATTTAACACCATTAGAATGGTTTAACAGATTTACTATACACGCCACTTTCCATACTGTATAATACATCTTTAATTATCAATTCATTCCTTTTGGTCTATAGAAAGGAGCGTCAAAATGGAACTTCTTCAACTAAAATACTTTCAGACAGTCGCACGATTAGAACATATGACAAAAGCCGCTGAAGAATTGCATATCGCACAACCTTCGCTCAGCAAAACAATCGCTAGATTAGAAAAGGACTTAGGCGTCCCGTTATTTGATCGCCAAGGTCGACAGATTACATTAAACTCTTTTGGAAAAGTATTTTTAAAACGAGTAGAGCGCATTTTCCATGAATTAAGTGAAGGTGAACGAGAAATTAAAGATTTAGCTGAATTACAACAAAGCTCTATTACACTGGCGGTTTCTATTCCAAGAATATTACCAGAACTACTCGGTTCTTTTTTACTAGAGCATCCTAACGTTCGCTTCCAACAATTTCTCGCATCTACTCCTTCTATGAAGCGACAACTAGAGAATATAGAAATTGACTTTTGCATTTCTTCTGTACCAATTGAAGGCGAGGAAATTATGTGGGAACCACTTATTACAGAAGAAATTTTCTTAGTCGTCCCTTCAGGTCATCGTTTATCAGGACGTGAAAGCATCCATCTGCATGAGGTAAAAGATGAACCATTTATTAGTATGAACACTGGTTACGGATTTCGGCACTTAACAGATGAATTTTGCAAGGAAGCTGGTTTCACTCCACATATCGCTTTTGAAGTAGATGAACCAACCGTGATTAGCGACCTCATTAAGCAAGGTCTCGGCATCGCCTTTGTCCCAAGTTTAACTTTATTAAAAAACTCTACTTTAGCATTAAATAAGTTACGTATTATTGAACCAAATTGCGAGCGAACTATCGGCTTAAGTTGGTCAAAGAAACGCTACTTATCGAAAACTGCTCAGCAATTCCGTAAGTTTGTGATTGAATACTTCTCTACTATTAAGGTGTAAAATTATATCAATAAATAACGACACAAATAGAAGGTGCTACCCCAAAAGGGGATAGCACCTTCTATTTTTTATTCTTCTCCAATTCCATTTCCGCTAAAAGTGGCAATACGTTATCAAAAATATGCGTATTATTATTTTCACCTGTTACGTATCCACCGTAATATCTACTAAATACATTGTCGTTTCGGAATGTGACCATATGATCATATAATTCCTTTGCAAACTTTGTATCACCTGTTTGTAGTACGTACAAGATCGTTAGTCCATAAGCGGCTGGCGATTCATAATTCACAGTTTGTTTTCCCGTTTCTAAATTGTAACGACCGTATAGCTTTCCATCCTCCTGGAACTTCTTCTTTATAAATTCCAAATAAGCATCTGATGAAAGGCCACCTAAACTTCGATGATATGCCACGTATGATTGGTCAATAAGATTCACTTCTTTATCGTACGTAAATGTACCATCTTCTTTATACTCTTTTGGGAATGCCCAGCCATGCCTTGGATAATCCGCTAAAAATTGAATGACTTCCTGATATTGCTGTGCAGAAACTTTGCCGTACTTCTTCATATACGAGAATGCGTGCGGATTTAAATATGATGTAGTTGCGAAATTATTTTGTTTCCCTGCATCTGCATCATAATAATCAACGTAATAATTATCTTTCTTATTATAACGAATTACAGCGTCACTCAATTGATCTGCTAAGTTTTTATAACGCTCCTCCTTATACATCTCATAAGCACGATATAATTGTTCTATAATACGAAGATCATCTATAAGTGCATTTGTAGCTGACTGCATTTCTCCCTTTTCAGAGATTTTCCATATAACAATTTGATCCTTATGTACAAAGCTATTTTGAATAACCTTAACTTGTTCATCGAATAACGCTTGATCGTCTTTATCGAGTGTATATTGTAACCATAGTCCTGCTGATTCCGATAAAGCTTCACGACCTTTCGCTTCACCCGTACCTGCCTTTGTATCCGCTAAACGATATGTGGCAAGCGTCCCATTTTCATTTACCATATGTCTTAAAATAAAATATTCTGTACGGTTTCCTTGTATAGCTGACCAAAATACAATGCCACCTAAAGCGATTAAGAGAACAACTCCAATCCCTATGTATAAACGTTTCCGCAATCTTTTCACCTCCCCATTAAGGCTAACCTTAATTTTACCAGAACATACGCAAATTTAAAAAAGACAATCTATTAGATTGTCTCCCGTTCCTCTATCCCTCACAAGCCTCTTTAGAAGGTCTATATAGCGATGCTACAAGTCGATCATATTCACGACGCGTAATCTCTTTATTATACAGCTTCAATAATAAATCTCTATGCTCTTTTGAAAATGCCATCTTTTTAATGACTTCAGGATACATAAAACATCCTCTCCATTTCACATAAACTTCTTCACCTCTAAAAAACAGAACTTATGTTCGCATAAAAGATTATAAAATATTCCTTACTAAAAAACAAACAAAATATTATTAAACATTAACTTCTTTTTATTTAGAATATTCAATCAACATATTACCATATCCACTTTTTAAATACATATATATTTTTGGTAGTTTTTTTGAATAAATCTTCCAATTCAATCAGAAAATAATGGCAAAAAAAGAAGAGGAGTTTACATATGGATACGGTAACATTAGCAAGAGCATTTTTTGGTTCTTCATTAGCATTCCACATTATCTTTGCAACACTTGGCGTGGGACTTTCATTGATGATTTTTATAAGTGAAATACTCTATCACTGGAAGAAAGATTCCGATTACGCCATTATGGCGAAAAGATGGACGAAGGCGTTTGCCATCCTACTCGGTGTAGCAATTCCAACTGGAACAATTGTTGGTGTGCAAATCTCACTTCTTTGGCCTGGTTTTGCCAAAATTGTTGGGCAGGTGATTTCTGTTCCCTTTCAAATTGAGATTTTCGCCTTCTTTTTAGAGGCTTTGTTCATGTCCATTTATGTATATGCAGCTGATAAACTACCTCCATTCATGAGATTAATCTCGCTATTCTTCGTCATGATTGGTGCCACGGCATCTGCCGTGCTTATTACATCAGCAAATACATGGATGAATACACCCGCAGGCTTTTCAATGGGGCCAGATGGATCAGTTTTTAACGTTGATCCGTGGAAAGCTTTCTTTAATCCGAGTTTTGGCACAAGCGCATTCCACGTTGTGATTACAGCCTATACAACTGGGGCTGCCGTCATTGCCTCTATCGCTGGATTTAAATTATTAAAGAAGAATTTAAGTAAACGTGAAGTGGCATATCACAAAAAGGGACTACTGTTAGGTCTCGTCGTGACATTTATTACAGGTGCTACGATGTGGCTTTCGGGACACGAATCGGCGATTGCCTTACATAAGCATTCCCCTGAAAAACTTGCATCTGCTGAAGCTTTATTTGAAACAACATCACATGCACCGTTATCAATTGGCGGAGTTGTAGATCCTAACACACTTGAACTAAACTATGCACTAGAAATTCCGAACATGCTTAGCCTACTAGTGGGACTCGATCCTAGCACCGTCGTAAAAGGACTCAAGGAATTCCCACAAGAAACATGGCCACCATTTTATACACATACACTATTCAACTTAATGGTCGGCACCGCTGCCTTTACTTTTGCAGTTGCAGCAATTGCCCTCTTATATTGGTACTTTGTTTACCGAAAAAAAGGAACAGAATTACCGAAGTGGCTTCTTTGGGGAGCTGCCGCATGTGGACCAATTATGATGCTCGGTATTGAATTCGGATGGATTTTCAGCTGTAGTGGTCGTCAACCGTGGACCATTTATGGTATGCAACGTACAGTCGACGCTTCTACACGCGCTGATTTTGTCGGTCCTTTATTTATTCTATTCATCATTTTATATATTGGACTCGGTATTTTAACAGTTTTTGTACTACGGACATTCTTTAAGAAACATCCGCTTACAAATGATTTACATCACGAAGGAGGCGATTCTCGTGCATGAGGAAAGTATTGCAATCATCATCTTATGGGCTCTTATTTTCGTATACAGTATATTAGGGTCCATCGATTTTGGAGCAGGTTTTTGGGGCATGGTATACGCAAAACATCCAACTCTCGCTGCCAAGCTTGCCAATCGATACTTATCACCAACCTGGGAAGTAACAAATACATTTCTCGTCTTTGTCGTTGTCGCTTTTCTTGGCTTCTTTCCGAAAGCTGCTTTCACCCTTGCGACAGTGATGTTCGTGCCAGTTATGTTAATTTTAATACTCATCGCAATTCGTAGTACATTCATGGTATTTGCCTACTCTCTGCCAAAGTATCAATTCCTCCTTCGGGTGATTTCAGGTATTACTGGGCTCTTAATTCCAGCCTTATTAATTACCGTTTTACCCGTTACAGAGGGAGCTTATATTACAATGTCTGAAGGAAAAGAAGTACTTCTATATGGAAAACTTCTTTCTAGCCCGGTTATCTACTGCTATATGCTCTTCGGGCTAACTTCGGAACTATTTCTCTCCTCTCTCTTTCTTGCTGATTTTGCGAGAGAGCAAGGTTCAGAAGATTCGTATAGAATTTATAGAAGAAACGCCATTATCCTTGGTCCTGCAACACTCGTTACGGCGATTATCGCCCTCGTTGTAATGGATCCGGAAACACACTGGCTTATGCAAGGACTCATAAAGCAATTCCCATGGTTTACAGTTTCTATCGTTTTATTCGTTATCGGGTACTCTTCTCTTTGGTGGACAAACAAGAAGTATGGCACACTAGGATACCCTCGCATCGCCGTTTTAGCAGTCGTCGCTCAATATGCATTTGCAAGTTACGCTTATGGTGTCGCGCATTTACCGTATATTATTTATCCCGATGTAACTGTATTTACAAGCTTTACAACGACAGAAACATTCTATGCATTACTTATTCTATACGCAATTGGAATCGCAATTTTACTACCAGGATTTATTTTCTTCTGGAATTTATTCTTGAAGGATCGAACTTTTTTGAAGGAAAAATAATATAGCGGGGAGTCTGTTCCAAAAAGCATTTTGGGATGGGCTCCTTTTGTCATGTTTTGTCGATAAGTCGATATATTTCAAAAATCGCTCATATATTTTGCATTGCGCCGGTATATCTCCATAATCGCCCATATAAATTTCATTTACTATCTTACTGCCCCCACAATTTATAGACTCCTCTCACAATAGTTATTTCACTATTCGTGACACTTGTCCTTTCACTTGAAAAACACATATTCACTTTATTCTATTATACGTCTAGTTCTTCCTATTTTTTGCTGAATATACTACCAATACAAACTTGAGACAAGCTACATTTGTTCAAGGGAACATAGAAAGGTAGGCAAAATATGAGCATTGAAATATGGATTACTATTATTGTATTCTTCTTAACGATGATTGTTATCTTTTGGCGACCTCGTGGTTTAAATGAGGCGTGGCCAGCAGCAATTGGTGCTGGTATTATCCTGATCACTGGACTTGTATCAAAACCAGACGTCATGGACATTATAAGTAAAATCGGCGGTGCCTCCATAACAATATTAGCGACCATCGTTATGGCGGTTATATTAGAAAGCTTCGGCTTCTTCCACTGGTCCGCAGCGAAACTTGCGAATTTAGCAAAAGGCTCCGGTCGCCGTTTATACTGGTATATTCAATTATTATGTTTTCTTATGACTCTTTTATTCAATAACGACGGTAGTATTTTAATTACAACACCAATCCTAATTTTACTACTGAGAAACCTTAAATTAAAACCGCATCAACAAATCCCTTATTTATTAAGCGGTGCTTTAATCGCTACTGCATCTAGTGCACCAATTGGTGTAAGTAATATCGTAAACTTAATCGCATTAAATATTGTGAATATGACTCTTTATATGCATACTGCTATGATGTTTGTACCTGCAACATTAGGACTATTGTTTATGTCATGGCTTATGTATACAGTTTTAAAGAAAAAACTCCCTGAAAAATTACCTGTTTCTTCATATGATATCGAAGAAATATTCTTCACGAAAAACTTCCATCCGTTAAAAGGAAAAAATTCAGTTGATACGAAACAAAAACGGACAAGATTCATGTTAAAAGTATTAGGCTTCGTCTTCCTTATGCGCTGTCTTCTATTCGTTGCATCCTTCTTATCGATTCCAATCGAAATTGTTGCTGTACTCGGTTCACTCATTCTTCTCATCTGGAGATGGTACTACTTACGAACGAACCCTGTCGATATTTTAAAAAAGACACCGTGGCACATTTTGATTTTCGCTTTCTCTATGTATGTCATTATTTACGGGCTTCATAACGCAGGATTAACAACGGCGCTAGTAAATTGGCTTGAACCAGTTGTAAGTCAACATCTACTCTATGCTAGCTTTGCAATGGGCGGACTCGTCTCCCTCCTCTCTAACGTCTTCAATAACCATCCTGCACTTATGATTGGTACAATCACATTAACAGAAATGGGACTAGACCCAGTCACATTAAAAACTATCTATCTCGCAAACATTATTGGTAGTGACATCGGTTCACTATTATTACCAATTGGTACACTAGCTTCCCTCATTTGGATGTATATCCTGAAACAAAACAAAATTAAAGTAAAATGGAAAGACTATTTAAGTGTATCCCTTATCGTTATTCCTCTCACAACAGTCGTCACATTATTCCTCTTATACTACTGGGTACACCTCTTCTTCGCCTTATAAACGACAGAAGCCCGCTTTGCTACCGTCTTAGCAAAGCGGGCTTCTTCTATATTTAAGTTAGGTACTACAGTGTGATCAATCAAGTAAAGAGGTGTAACGTGTTATTGGTATAAATGACTACCAGTGTCTTTAAATTCTTTCGCTTTCTCTTTCATCCCTTTTTCAATTGCTTCTGTCGTTTCTAAATCATTTTCTTTCGCATATTCACGAATATCATGTGAAATTCTCATACTACAAAACTTCGGTCCACACATCGAGCAGAAATGAGCCGTTTTCGCGCCTTCTGCTGGCAATGTTTCATCGTGATATTCCATCGCACGTTCAGGATCTAAAGATAAATTAAATTGATCGCGCCAACGGAATTCAAAGCGAGCTTTTGAAAGTGCATCATCACGCTGATGAGCCGTTTTGTGCCCTTTCGCAAGATCAGCCGCATGCGCAGCGATTTTGTAGGTAATAACTCCCTCGCGAACATCATCTTTATTCGGTAAACCTAAGTGTTCTTTCGGCGTTACATAACAAAGCATCGCCGTTCCAAACCAGCCAATCATTGCAGCCCCAATTGCGGATGTAATATGGTCATAACCTGGTGCAATATCTGTCGTTAACGGCCCAAGTGTATAGAACGGCGCGCCCTGACAAATATCAAGCTCTTTCTCCATATTCTCTTTAATTAAATGCATCGGTACATGCCCAGGTCCTTCAATCATCACTTGCACATCATGTTTCCAAGCAATCTTCGTTAATTCACCAAGTGTTTCAAGCTCAGAAAACTGTGCTTCGTCATTTGCATCTGCAATCGAACCTGGACGTAATCCATCTCCAAGAGAGAACGAAACGTCGTACTGCTTCATAATTTCACATATCTCTTCAAAATGAGTGTATAAGAAGTTTTCTTTATGATGGAATAAACACCACTGTGCCATAATTGAACCACCACGTGAAACGATACCTGTCGTACGCTTTGCAGTAATCGGAATGTAACGAAGTAATACGCCCGCGTGAATCGTAAAGTAATCAACACCTTGCTCCGCTTGCTCAATTAACGTATCACGATACACTTCCCACGTTAAATCTTCTGCAATTCCGTTTACTTTTTCCAGCGCTTGATAGATCGGTACAGTTCCGACTGGTACAGGCGCGTTACGAATAATCCACTCACGCGTCGTATGAATATTTTTACCTGTAGATAAATCCATAATCGTATCTGCACCCCAGCGCGTTGCCCACGTCATCTTCTCTACTTCTTCTGCAATAGAAGAAGATACAGCAGAGTTTCCGATATTTGCATTAACCTTCACATGGAAATTACGTCCGATAATCATCGGCTCTGCTTCCGGATGGTTAATATTCGCTGGTAAAATGGCACGGCCTTCCGCGATTTCCTTACGAACAAACTCAGGCTCTACTCCTTCACGAATCGCAACATATTCCATCTCAGACGTAATGATACCATTGCGCGCATAATGCATTTGCGTAACGTTTGCCCCTTGCTTTGCTCTAAGCGGCTGGCGATCTATTTGCGGAAAAACAGGTGTATGTTTCGAAGCCACTTTCACACCGTCATCCTCTGGTTTCACTTCGCGCCCTTCGTATGCTTCTACATCCTCGCGCTCTATGATCCAAGAGTGGCGCGGCGTTGGAATCCCTTTTTCCAGCTCTACTTTATACGCAGGATCTGTATAAGGACCGCTCGTATCATATACACGAATTGGCGGATTCGGAATGCCGTTCGTTTCACTTTGTTCAATCTCGCGCATCGGCACTTTCATACCCGCACGTGGCCCATCGACATACACTTTCTTACTTCCTGGTAAACTCGATTTCAATTCAATTTGCTCAGCTGAAACAGACTGTTTCATAACCTTTGTTGCCCCCCTGTACGTGACAAGGACAAGATATGGCCAGCGTATGCCAAAATAAAAAGAGCCAGGTCCATAAAAAAATAAGGACCTGGCTCATAAAAACATCATTATGTAAAGCCGTTAACTTCCCTACGCTGGTACGAGCCAGATCAGGTCCAAAGGGTTAAGAAGTTCACACGCTTCTCTCTCAGCCTACGCATACGTTAGGCACCCCTAGTTTATCACTGATTTAATTTTCAATACTTTCCCATCATACACGATAATCTGAAAAATGAAAAGTTTATTTCTTTTGTTGTTTATGGAATCATCCACGTTAAATAATATGCCTGTACATACGTCATAATACCAACAATAATTACGAAGAATAAACTATGCTTCACTGTAAAGCGGAATAAATCTGATTCTTTTCCAGCAAGTCCAACTGCCGCACAAGCAATCGCAATCGATTGCGGAGAAATCATTTTTCCTGTTACACCGCCCGTTGTATTTGCTGCAACGAGAAGCACTTCAGATACACCGACTTGCTGCGCTGTAATCGCTTGTAAATTCGAGAACAGTGCATTCGCTGACGTATCGGATCCTGTTAAAAACACACCGATCCAGCCTAAGAATGGTGAGAAGAACGGGAATAGCCCGCCAGTTCCTGCAAGTGCTAACGCTAATGTAGAAGATAAACCAGAATAGTTTGCGATAAATGCAAATCCTAATACGAATCCGATAGATAGAATTGGCATCTTAAGTTCATTTAGCGTTTCTTTAAATGTTACTACGGCATCTTTTGCACTCATTTTCAAAATAAAGATAGAAATGATACAAGCAATTAAAATTGCTGTTCCCGTCGCTGATAAAATATCTAATTTCAAGATTGCTTCATAAGGCGTCGGTTTATTTACAATTGGCTCTGCTTTCATTACTAGATTGTGTAAGCCTGGAATTTCAAACTTAAACACGAGGCTTTCTAATGCGCCGCCTGGAGCAAATAACGCTTTAAAGAAACTTTGGCTCCAAATGACTACCATCACAGTTAAAATAATGAATGGAGACCATGCTTTTACTACTTTTCCTACTGTTAGTTTCGGCATAGATGTTGCTGTCGTTGTCGCAGCTACTTCACTATTTGCTTCTTTAGACTGATAGATTTCTTTCGGCTGCCAAACTTTTAAGAATAGCGATAAACTCACTAAACTTACAAGTGCTGACGTAATATCCGGAAGTTCTGGTCCTAAGAACGTCGCTGTAATGAACTGCGTAATTGCAAATGAGCTACCCGCTACAAATAGAGCTGGCCATGTTTGTCTTACTCCTTTAAATCCATCCATTAAAAATACGATAAAGAACGGAACAAATAATGATAGAAACGGTAATTGATGTCCTGCCATTTGTCCAATTTTATGTGGATCAATACCTGTCACTTGTCCAGCAACTGTAATCGGAATTCCCATCGCTCCGAACGCTACTGGCGCCGTATTTGCGATTAAACAAAGACCCGCTGCATATAAAGGATTTAGTCCAAGACCTGCAAGAAGTGCTGCCGTAATCGCTACTGGTGCACCAAATCCTGCTGCCCCTTCCAAAAATGCTCCAAATGAAAAACCGATTAAAATAACGAGTAAACGATGGTCATTTGTAATAGATAATACAGATGCACGAATGACATCGAATTGACCTGTTTTTACAGATATTTTATATAAAAATACCGACATAATGATAATCCAAGCAATCGGCCATAGTCCGTATAAGAAACCATATCCGGTCGCTGCCATCGCCATCGTGAACGGCATCTTATAAGCGAATAACGCCACTAAAATTGTAAGTACAACTGTAATAAATCCTGCCACATACCCCTTCATGCGGAAAACTGCTAAAGCTAAGAAAAAAAAGATAATCGGAATAAGTGCGACCGCTGCCGAAATCCAAATATTTCCGAACGGATCATAAACTTGTGTCCATGTGTTCATTGTTATCTCCCCCTAAAGAATCCCCTTTTGAATAGAATAACCTCATCAATAGACTATCAGGTCATCATACCTTTAAGTCTAAAAATAAAAAACGCCTAAGAAAACGTTTTCATTAATTCTATCACAACAATTTCCATTTCAAAAGATTTTTTTGAAAATTTTATTATTTACTATATAAATCTTACAAAAACGTCACGTTCTTGTAATGTTCATCGATAGGAAGCTCGCTACATTTCCTGCATAATAAAGGTATAACAACGGATATTATTTATGAGGTGATATATATGAACGGAAACAAAATATTAGCAGCTTTATCATACTTTAGTGTATTATTTGCCCCTATCTTATTCCCTATTATTGTGTGGATTGTGGGCGATTCTGAAACAAAACCACACGCAAAACGCGCTCTATGGACACACATCATTCCAAGCATCGCGTCATTTATTGGATTTATTATTCTAGGAATTATGGGCATCGGATCGGATCAACCAGACGTAACACTTGGAATTGGAGCAATGATTGTCTTATGTATTTGCGGCATTATTAGCTTATACTACTTCATTTGGAACATCGTAAAAGGTATTAAAATACTGAAAGCTTAATTTTAAACAAACGTTTGTTTAAAACAGCATGCATAATAATAAATAAAAGGTTATCGATGATAAGACAACCTTTTAATAAGAAAAAACCGTCCCAAAATACCTTTTGGGACGGTTTTTTTATCTTCTACGTTTCTTCTTTTTTCTCATCATCTTCTTGCGGCGCGTATTCACTTTATCCGCTATAATGTGAAGCGTACTTGCCACAACAATTCCCATTACGAACGTTATAATTTCAACCTCATGTTTCTTCGCAATTTCTATTAAATTCCCGTCAAGCGCGATTACATTTAATAGGAATAAAAACGGAGAAAATACAATTAACATGTATGCAATACGAATCACATCACCAAGTATAATTGTATGTGTAAAGAAGGATCGATGCGGCATTACCTTCTTATACGGATACCAAAATATACGTAAGAATCCCCATTTATTATACGCATTACTATACGTATCTAAATCCGGCGTTAAAAATGTAGTACCTACTAAAAAGCCAATTGCAAAAGTTAATAAAAAATCAAAGTTTGTTAATCCATACGAAAAGAGCATAAACAAAACAACCGGAAGGGATATTAAGTTTATTTTCGTATGCGTTCTTCCTGATGGCATAATGCACTTCCTCGCTTATGTTCGCCCTGTCACCATATGACAGTTCTCACCTATTGATCTAATTTCTGATCGATAAAGGATGTGTCTATATCCGAACCAAACCATTCTGCCAACTTCACTCGTGCCTTATCTTTCACATCTTCATTGACGTATATTGACGCTTGTAATAGCGCAGCCATTAACGCCCCTAAATCATCCGTATAACCAATTCCAGCAACGAAATCTGGAATCGCATCAATCGGTGCAATAAAATAAGCAAGTGCTCCAATTACAATAATTTTCACTCGTTTTGGAACATCCGGTTTCTGCAAAACGTAAAACAATAATAAACTTGCATAAATGACCGATTGCCCTGCTTGCTTTGCAACATGTTTCACTTTCTTCCAAAACGCTTCAACTGAAAATTTTTGTTCCATGTAAAAGCCTCCCTATTTTTAAAAAGAAATAAGCTACAATATGTTATCAGTAAAAGTTCATCAAAATTACACATAATCTATCAATGAACTTTCATTGTAACAAACAAACGAAAAAAGAACAAGTGTTCGTTAATTTTCCTGTACTCTCCTTCATATAATAGGTTTCTAGATAACCGCTTACCCATCGTCATTTCTTATTTCTCAACAAAGAAAATTTTCAATTCCACTTAACATTCTGCTCTACCTTTGTTATATTTTCTAGTTGACGGACATATAAACGAATGTTAAAGTTTTCTCTGGTAGTGACAAATCTCATACAAAAAATGTAAAATGTTATAGTGTTTCTCAGAAATGAATTTTGTTGTATAATACAGAAATGACGTTATGCTTATGAGCAGCACAAGAAACCAAAAGGGTATGCATAGTTATAGTCGTATATGGGTGAATATAGAACCTCTAATTATGGCCAAGAAAACTATGTATTTTTTATTTTAGCATTTTTCGCTCCAAAATCGACCAAGCCTGATAGAGAAAGGGTGGAAATGAATGAAAGAAACCTTGAAATCACAATTTCAAAATGTGCGTTTCACTGTATTCGTAGCTTTAGCCGTATGGTTGAAGACATATATTATTACACGCACAAGCTTTGATTTAAAACTTGAATCTTTCATGCAAGAATTCATTTTATTCCTTAGCCCATTAGCAGCATCGTTACTGCTTGTTGGCCTTGCATTATTTGCAAAAGGAAAAAAACGTAACTATATAGCACTTGGAATTAATTTTGTCTTAACAATCATTCTTGTTGGTAACGTAATGTTCTACGGATTCTACAATGACTTCGTTACTTTACCTGTACTAGGACAAACATCTAACTTTGGAAGTTTAGGTTCTAGTGTGAAAGAATTGTTTAACTACAAAATCATCCTTGCATTTGCTGATATTATCGTATTCTTCATTTTATTGAAGAAGATGAAGAATTTTGCACCGACAGAGCGTGTAGCACGCCCAATGCGTTCCCTATACTTCGTGTCAACAGTTGCTATTTTCTTCGCAAACTTAGGACTGGCAGAAGCCGAGCGTCCTGAACTATTAACACGTTCATTCGACCGCGTTATGCTTGTTAAAAACTTAGGTTTATATGTACACCAAGTATACGACCTTGGCTTACAAGCAAAATCAAGTTCACAAAAAGCTTTTGCTGACGGTAGTAAGTTACAGGAAACAGAAAACTACGTAAAAACAACACAAAGCAAACCAGATCCAAATATGTTTGGTACTGCAAAAGGGAAAAACGTAATTGTTGTCTCTCTTGAGTCATTACAAACATTCTTAATTGGTGCAACAGTTAACGGACAAGAAGTTACACCGTTCTTAAACCAATTTACGAAAGAAAGTTATTACTTTGATAACTTCTTCCATCAAACTGGGCAAGGAAAAACATCAGATGCTGAATTCTTAGTAGATACTTCCATGTATCCACTAGACCGTGGTGCTGTATTCTTCACACACGGTAATAATGAATATACAGCAACTCCAGAAATTTTACGTGAGCAAGGATACCACACATCAGTATTCCACGCGAACAACGCAACATTCTGGAACCGTAACATTATGTATCCGGCACTTGGTTATGATCGTTACTACAACGAACTTGACTACAAGATTACGCCAGAAACGAAATTAAATTGGGGATTAAAAGATATCGAATACTTCGATCAATCTATCGATATGTTAAAAGAAGTGAAGCAACCGTTCTATACTCGCTTCCTTACTTTAACAAACCATTACCCATTCACTTATGATGAAAACACGAAATTAATCGATGAATATAATTCTGGCGATGGCGTATTTGACCGTTACATGGTAACTGCTCGCTATTTAGACGAAGCAATGAAACACTTTATTGAGCGTCTAAAAGCAGAAGGTATTTACGACAACTCAGTTATCGTATTCTACGGTGATCACTATGGTATTTCTGAAAACCATAACCGTGCAATGGCACAGTTCTTAGGAAAAGAAGAAATCACTACATTTGACCATATGAACTTACAAAAAACACCGATGTTTATTCACGTTCCAGGTCAAAAAGAAGGTAAAACAATTTCAAAACCAACTGGTGAAATTGACATTAAACCAACAATTCTAAACCTACTTGGTGTAGATTCTACGAATCAAGTTCAATTTGGTCATGATGTATTCTCACCTGACAATAAAGGATTCGTCGTTCTTCGTGACGGTAGCTTCGTTACAGATAAGTACATGTACACGAACAGTACATTCTACGACCGTACTACTGGCGAAGTTGTACAATTACCAAAAGAAGAATCTCAACCACTTATTGATCGTGCACAAAATGAATTGAACATGTCTGACAAAATCATTGAAGGTGACTTACTTCGCTTCTCTGAAAGTAATAAGACCAAAACTGGTGAAGTAAAGACAGCTATTAAAGAAGAAAAGAAGAGCGCTGAGTAATCTCAGCCTCTTTTTTTATATTTCTCCATACAATCACTTATATTCATTAACTTTAACATTACATAACCTTTACCAAATATTCACATAGGATTAATGAAACATCTCTATAATAAAATATGTAAGCGAGGTTCTATATATTTCTTATCTCTCATCTTTAATAAGATCCCTTAAAGAAATATATGAATCGTTTATTTCTACTTTCTTATAATTGTCTTTCAATGTGTTTTGTTTCCATACACAAAACATTCAATAAGACGATGTCCCTATGAAAGATAGCTACCCTCCTTGTGCAGCATTCCATAAGAATGTTGCTTTTTTTTATTCAAAAGCAGGATTCTTATTTCTTATTTTCGAATTTGTATATACAAAATGCTGTAAATCACTACTACTTCTCTACCATTTACAAATACATATACGTCATATGTAAAGAAGTACTCACATAAAAATTACTATAGTGATTTTTATTCCGAATGAAAGCTTCACTTTACTTATGTACTTACGAAAGGATGGGACGGAAATTGGCATATGAAAGATTTGTACTTTGGAATGATGCAGTTATTGATACAACGAAACAAAAAGCGTACATAGCACTTGAAGAAAGAGGCTTACAGTTTGGAGATGGTGTCTACGAGGTTATTCGCCTATATAAAGGGAACTTTCACTTATTAGATCCGCATATCACAAGATTATATCGCTCCATGGAAGAAATAGAATTATCACTCCCTTTCTCAAAAGCAGAACTTATTATCCTACTTTACAAACTAATTGAAAGCAATAATTTCTACGAAGATGGAACGATTTATTTGCAAGTATCTCGTGGTGTACAAGCTCGTACCCACACATTCTCATATGACGTCCCGCCGACAATCTATGCCTATATTACGAAGAAAGAAAGACCTGCGTTATGGATTGAATATGGTGTACGTGCTATATCAGAACCAGATACGCGCTGGCTACGCTGTGATATCAAATCATTAAATTTATTACCCAATATATTAGCTGCTACGAAAGCTGAACGTAAAGGATGCAAAGAGGCTCTTTTCGTACGAAATGGTACTGTAACTGAGGGAAGCTGTTCTAATTTCTTTCTCATAAAAAACGGAACTCTCTACACACATCCAGCCAATCACCTTATTTTAAATGGCATCATTCGTCAATATATCCTTTCTTTAGCGAAAACCCTTCGCATTCCTGTACAAGAAGAACTGTTTAGCATTCGCGATGTTTATCAAGCGGATGAATGTTTCTTTACAGGAACGACGATTGAAATTTTGCCGATGACTCACCTTGATGGAACTGCAATTCAAGATGGTCAAGTTGGCCCTATCACAAAAATGCTACAAAGATCCTTTTCTCAAAGCTTGCTACAATCCAATATGTCTTCTTAAACACGAATAATTTCTTTTCTTTCTACATTCAATATATGTATTTAAATGGAAATCAAGGTGTAATTTATGCCTTGATTTTTTCTTGTAATCTTTTTGTCATATTCAGATTCCCGCATAAGTCTTGACAGTAATCGACATGCTCTTTAGAATTTTTAACAGTTGGTAAATATTTCTTCACTACATTACAGACAGAAAGGAATCGACAAATTATGAAAAAATACCTTGCCGGTCTTGCGGCAGTGTCTGTAGCAGGAGGAGCAGCACCTACACTTGATAGTGTTCAAGCTGCCCCTGAACAAAATACACAAAAAGCTGCTACACAAACTGTCCAAGCTTCCGCATCAAACAGCTCATCTTATACGGTAAACACTAGCGTATTACATGTTCGTGCAGGATCTAGTACTTCTCACGACATCATCTCACGCGTGTATAACGGTCAATCTTTAAACGTGGTTGGCGAAGAGAATGGTTGGTTCAAAATTAACATTAATGGACAAACCGGCTTTGTTAGCGGCGAATTTGTATCAAAAAATGGAGCAAGCAATTCTAATGTAAGTACATCGGGTGGAAACAATAAAGTTACTGCTGATGTATTACGTGTACGTACTGCTCCAAACACTTCTAGTTCTGTTTCAGGACGTGTATATGAAGGACAAACATTAAACGTAATTGGGCAAGAAAATGGTTGGGTGAAAATCAACCATAATGGACAAGTAGGTTATGTAAGTAGCCAATTTGTATCTGGTGCTTCTTCAAATACGGGTTCTTCAAACAACAATACAAATAATAACAACCAAGAATCTGTAAAACCAGCAAGTGGAAACTATACAGTAAATGTATCTTCCCTTCGTGTTCGTACAGGTCCTAGTACTTCTCACACAACTGTAGGTTCTGTTGCAAAAGGACAAGTCGTACAAGTTGTTGGCGAAGTTCAAGATTGGTTCAAAATCAATTATGCTGGACAAGCTGCTTACGTAAGCAAAGACTACGTAACAAAAGGCGGTTCTAGCGACAACGTTACACAAGGTAACAAACAAGAACAAAATAATAATGTAACCGTTCAAACTGGTGGTACTTACGTTGTTAACGCAACATCTCTACGCGTTCGTACAGGCCCTGCTGCTTACCATAGTGTAATTGGCGGCGTGTTAAATGGGACTACATTAAACGTAGTTGGATCTGAAAACGGTTGGTTTAAAGTAAACTATCAAGGAAAAACAGGCTTCGTTAGTAGCGAGTTTGTAAAATTCGTTAAAGGTGGCACTGCTACTCCTGAACAACCGAAACAACCTGAACAGCCAAAACAGCCTAATCAAGGTGCAATTGGTGACTACTACATTAATGCTTCTGCCTTAAACGTACGTAGCGGCGAAGGTACAAATTATAGAATCATAGGCGCACTTCCACAAGGACAGAAGGTTCAAGTAATCTCTGAAAACTCTGGATGGAGTAAAATTAACTACAACGGTCAAAATGGTTATATCGGAACACGTTTCCTATCTAAAACACCAGTTGGCGGGGCTGTAAATAATAAGCCTAACGAGAACCAAAATAACAATCAAAATAATAATAACAATAACAATAACAATACAAGCAATAATAACGGCGATAGTTCTTCCCTACTTGCATACGCAAAAGGAATGCAAGGCGTACCATACGTTTGGGGCGGTACTTCTGCTACTGGTGTTGACTGCAGTGGTTACATCTACCACGTATTTAAGAAATTTGGTCATAACATTAGTCGTCAAAGCGTTGCAGGATATTGGAGCAGCTTACCACAAACTTCAAGCCCACAACCAGGTGACTTAATTTATTTCAAAGACACTTATAAAGCAGGTCCTTCTCATATGGGTATTTACCTTGGCGGGGGATCATTTATCCAATCTGGAGATAAAGGTGTCGCAATCGCTTCATTAAGCAATTCTTATTGGAGTAAACATTTCTTAGGTTATACGAAAGCACCTTAAGCTATATTTTTAGAGCCTTCTAGATTACTAGAAGGCTCTTTTTAATGTGTATAACCTATTACCCTCAAAAAATAATGTATCTATTTCCCTATTTCATACACTATATTCTACAATAATGATCCATAACGTTATCATAATGTATATTTTCACATAAAAAACATAACCTATTTCATGTCTAATCATTTTATATGTGTTTTTTTAAAGAATTTTCTTTTTATTTAAACTTTTCGTTAGACGTTTGACCTCTGATGTCCATTATGATAAGTTACTTAAGATGTTATATTCGTAAATGTATAGACAACTGGTTTATACACTTTTTTTACTATGAGGAAGGAGCTTACACTGCATGAATCTTTTATGGGGAATTGGCGGCGTGATTGGAGTATTAGCAATTGCTTTCTTACTATCTTCCAACCGCAAAGCTATTAATTGGCGCACAATTTTAATCGCGCTAGCATTACAAATGTCATTTTCATTTATCGTATTACGATGGGATGCCGGAAAAGCAGGTTTAAAACACGCTGCAGATGGCGTTCAAGGATTAATTAATTTTTCTTACGAGGGAATTAAGTTCGTTGCTGGGGATTTAGTCAACGCAAAAGGCCCTTGGGGATTTATCTTCGTTATTCAAGCACTACTTCCAATCGTATTTATTAGTTCATTAGTAGCAATCTTATATCATTTCGGTATTATGCAAAGATTTGTTAGTGTCGTTGGTGGCGCATTAAGCAAACTTCTTGGAACTTCTAAGGCAGAAAGTTTAAACTCAGTAACAACTGTATTTTTAGGGCAAACTGAAGCTCCAATCTTAATTAAACCTTACTTAGCACGTTTAACAAACAGTGAATTCTTCACTATTATGGTAAGCGGTATGACAGCTGTTGCCGGATCAGTTCTTGTCGGCTATGCAGCAATGGGTATTCCGTTAGAACACTTATTAGCAGCAGCAATTATGGCAGCTCCATCAAGTTTATTAATTGCGAAACTAATTATGCCAGAAACAGAAAAAGTAGATAATAACGTTGAACTTTCTACAGAACGTGAAGACGCAAACGTTATTGACGCAGCTGCACGTGGTGCATCTGAAGGTATGCAACTTGTTATTAACGTAGCAGCAATGTTAATGGCCTTCATCGCGTTAATCGCTTTATTAAATGGTCTACTAGGATGGGTTGGTTCTTGGTTCGATATTAAACTTAGCCTTGATTTAATCTTCGGTTACTTACTATCACCATTTGCAATCTTAATCGGGGTTTCTCCAAATGAAGCTATACAAGCAGCAAGCTTTATCGGTCAAAAACTTGCAATCAACGAATTCGTTGCATATGCAAACTTAGGACCACACATGGCAGAGTTCTCTGCAAAAACAAATTTAATTTTAACATTCGCAATCTGTGGATTCGCAAACTTCTCTTCTATCGCAATTCAGTTAGGTGTAACAGGAACGCTAGCTCCTACTCGCCGTAAACAAATTGCACAATTAGGGATTAAAGCAGTTATCGCTGGTACACTAGCGAACTTCTTAAATGCAGCAGTTGCAGGTATGATGTTCCTATAAATTGATAAAAGTCCCCTCTTTTCTAAAGAGGGGACTTTTTGTTATATATTTTTTAGATATATATTAAATACTTTATGCTTAAATATAAAAACATTATGATACAATAATTAGTAAGTCTGTTTATTTTTTCTTGTAAAAGAGGGATACTACTTGTGGTTGCTCTGTAAAATAACCTAGTCATCCGGTCTATTTCTTAATAATTGCACATACTACAAGTATCCTTGCATGAATTATCTTTAAGGAGGAAAGTTTTGTGAAAAATAACTTCTATAAAATCCTTTCTATGTGGATTTTACAAATTTTATTTTATTTTACAACTGTACATGTAACACAATATGAGCATGCTCTCATTTTCACAATTATATATGTAATTGTTAATGTACTATTTCTATTATTGACTGATAAAACCGCATTTGTACTTTTTATATTAGGTACCATTACTTCGGTATTCTACCTATTCTACCAAGCATGGCTTTACTTATGGAGTACAACAGAACAATGGGAATACATTATTACGCACTTCCTAATGGCAGCAAACTTCTTCATCGTATATATATCAACTCATTTATTAAAGAAGGTTATTCATGAAAATAAAGAATTAACTGAACGTGTGAGAACGTTAGAACAATACATTGGAGAATCAAAATTATTAACAAGACAAGAATTCGAAAGACGACAAGCATTATTAATCACTGCAATGAATCGTCGTAATGAAACAGGCGTTATTATTTACTTTGACTTCACTTCGTTTAGTAAATATACGAAGGAAAGTGTTATGGACCGTGTAGCTTCATTATTAGTTGAAACAATAAGAGATGACTTTGACCTTGCTGCTGAATACGATAATAATAAGCTAGTTATTTTATTACAAAACACAAATGAAGCCGGTGCTGACATTGTAATGAACCGCCTAAAGCCAAAAATGGAGCAATGGCTTGCTGCTGAAGCAATCCAAGATATAAAAATTTCACGCGAGCAAATTGGGAACAAAGGACAGACGTTATTATGATGACACTCGTTATACTACTTTTATTCCTTCTGTTTTGCGTACTCGTTTTTTGGATTAGCATCACATTTTCGATTAAGTATATACTTATCTTTACAGCCTTTCTTTTCTCTGCCTTACTTGTTTACTATTCTTTCTTAACACTCGCAGGCTTAATTCACCGAAATAGTAAACGAAAAGATCGTACGCTAGAACAGTATCCAAGCGTCGATATTTTAATACCTGCCCACAATGAAGGTGTCGTTATCAAAGATACTTTAGAGGCGATGGCGAAGATTGAATATCCAGGCAGACTAACTGTTTATTTATTAAACGATAACTCTCAAGATGAGACACCTGAAATTGGTGACGATTTCGATAAAGCTTATGCTCATATTCGTCACATTCGTGTTCCAGCGGGTGAGCCAAAAGGGAAATCGCGTGTATTAAATTATGGTCTTAGTATTTCAGATGGTGAATACTTCTGTGTGTATGATGCAGATAACCAGCCTGAACCACATGCACTGCGAATGCTTGTAGAACACGCTGAAACAACCGAGGATGCTGTTGGAGCTGTCGGTCACGTTCGTACTGTAAATGAAAAAAGAAACTGGCTAACAAGAATGATTTCGTTAGAATTTCAAATCTTCCAGCTCCTTATGCAATCCGGACGCTGGTTACTATTCCAAACAGGTTCACTAACAGGAACAAACATGCTTCTTCGCCGCTCTGCATTAGAAGAGCTTGGCGGCTATGACCCGTATGCAATTGCAGAAGACGCTGAATTAACATTACGGATTACACAAAAAGGCTATCTCTTACCGATTGTTCCAGAATCGATTACATGGGAACAAGAACCTGAGCATTTAAAAATCCTGATTAAACAGCGTACACGATGGCTCCAAGGGAACTTGTATATTTTAGAAAAAATGTTTTCTTCCTTAAGTTTCTTTAAAGGAAAACTTCTCGTCCATTCCTTACAACAAGTTTTAGTGTATGTTGTATTTTGGCTATTCTTAATCATTTCGAACGTTTGGTTTGTAATTGGGTTACTCGGGATATTCCAAATTCAATATAGCATTCCGCTACTATTTATGTGGTATGTCGCATATATTACATATGTTTCTCAATTATTTAGTGCCCAGAGTGTGGAACGAACCTTTACACCCACTAATATTTTTATTAGCGTTATCATGTACTTTACGTACGCACAGCTCTTTACGTACTTATTCATTCGTAGCTTAATTTTATACTTACGTGCAAAGAGCAAGAAACAAGTCATTGGCTGGGATAAAACAGTTCGATTCAAAAAAGATAAATAATAAAAATAAGCACAGAGCGCCGTATGCTCTGTGCTTATTTATTGCCGTATAAATTATATATCAGACAATACCCCTTAGCTGAAAGTAATTTCACGTCCATCCCCCAACGAACGATTGACCTTCATTTATATACGAAAAAGTGATTGCTATTTTTGTAGAACCAATTGCTTCTCTAGCTGTTCTTTGCGCGTTTCAGTCTTAGGTTCCGTGCTTTCTTGGACACTACGATGTGCCACACGTTTCAAACAAATATGCTTCCACTTTCTTTCGTAACGTTTCATTATTCTAGATGTCCCCCTTGAATGCGCTTTAAAACTATTTGAAATCGCTTACAGGAAATAATATAGCACATATACATAAACGTGACAACACATTTCCGACAATTTTTTGTCAAAAATATGAATAGAATTTACAAATTATCGGAATTTGTCGAAACGTACCGATTTTTCTTTATATAAAAGGCATACTACTTATATAGTAAAGTATTTTATTTCCCTGACTTGCTGTTAAAGTTCCTTCTATATAAAAAAGAGCTGATACATAATCAGCTCTTTTTCCTTCTATTATTTATGACGCTTCATACGCCCTTCTTTTTGTAACTCTTTAAATAATGCTGCCATCATAAAGAAAATAACGAAGACGAATGGGAATGCTGCTATGATAGCTGCCGTTTGTAAGGCTTCTAATCCACCTACATATAATAAGATAGAAGCTAACGCTGCTAAAACGATACCCCAAACCATTTTAATGCGGTTTGGTGGATTTAAACTACCATGTGTCGTTAACATCCCTAAAACGAATGTCGCAGAGTCTGCAGATGTAATAAAGAATGTAGAAATCAGAAGAATTGCTAGAACAGATAAAGCTGATCCAAAGCTTCCCATCTGATCAAACATAGCGAATAATCCTACTTCTGTTCCCATCTCTTTCACTTTTTCAAAGATATGTGCATCACCAAACAACTCCATATGAATACCAGTCCCGCCGAAAACAGAGAACCAAAGCGCACCGATTACAGTCGGTACGAGTAACACACCGATAACAAACTCACGAATGGTACGTCCTCGTGAAACACGAGCAATAAACGTACCTACGAATGGTGACCATGCAATCCACCATGCCCAATAGAAAATTGTCCACGACTGAATCCATTGGTTTCCGCCTTCATCTAATGGACTTAAACGGAAGCTCATGCTTGGCAATTCCTGAAGATAAGAACCAATTGTTGAAGTGAAGTAATTCATAATAAAGTTTGTTGGACCTGCAAATAATACAATAATCATAAGTGCAAACGCCAAAATAATATTCGCATTACTTAAATATTTAATTCCTTTATCAAGACCTGTTTGCGCAGATAACATGAAAAGAACGGTTACGATTGCAATAATAACTAACTGTGTCGGCAATGAATTCGGGATAGATGTTAAATAACTAACACCACCAGCAATTTGTTTCGCACCAAGACCTAATGATGTTGCAACACCAAACACAGTTGCGAAAACAGCTAACACATCAAATGAATGAGCAATACGTCCATGTTCCCCGCCTTTAAATAACGGACCTACTGTCGCACTAATCGTACTTGCTTTTCCTTTTCTAAAAGTAAAGTAAGCAATACACAGCGCTACAAATGCATATAGTCCCCACGGATGTAATCCCCAATGGAAAAATGAAAAGCGTAGTGCAAGACGCGCACTTTCCTCAGTTGCACCTTCTCCAAATGGAGGTGCGTACAAATGGTTTAACGGTTCGGCAACGCCCCAGAAAACTAAGCCGATACCCATACCAGCGCTAAATAGCATAGCAAACCATGTCATATAACTATAATCAGGCTCATCATCATCTTTACCTAAACGAATAGAACCGTATTTCGAAACAATTAAAAAGATAGACACACCTAATATAATAGAAACAGAAATAATATAGAACCATCCAAACTTACTAACTAATGCAGTTTGAATTGCGGTTGTTACATTTCCTAGGCTACCTTTTCCAATAATAGATTCGGGAATAATCCCCCAAATTGTAAATGCAATACATAATGTTAATGAAACGATGAATGTTTTTGTCAGTTTCCTCATCAAATCCCCCTTCGTAGGTTTCACTTTTGTAAATAACATCAATTCCGATATGTAAAATCGGATAGAAAACTATGATTTTTGCGGTGATTTTCTTACTTTCACCTTCACCAATTCGAATTCTTATGGACAGCCTTACCTTCCGTATAATCTTTTCACTCTGCAAGAGCTACAAGATCGAAATACTGCTGTCAAATTGTGCGAGAAAAATGCGGATGGGAATGTGTTTTCCCAAAAAAGGATGTGTTACAGATGTAAAAAAGGGCATTTTTCTTCCTTGCAACCCTTTCTGTTTGTAACAATTATGCGGTTTTTTTGCTAGTATATAGCACGTGTTTATAGTTTCACAAACAAATTGTTTATGTTTATATAACTATATTACCCATAAAACGGTAAAATACTCAAGGAATGTAATCGTTTAGTAAACATCATGTAACACTCCTGTAATATTTTTATTTACGCCGAAAACAATATGTTGTATTAAATATTTTGAATATAAGTAGAAACCTAATAATCATATGGAGTGAAAAACGCTTTCCTATATTTTTTGTTATATTACAGGATGTTAACGACTTATTACGAATGGTTTGTAATTGTGTGTTTTCCCGAAATCCGAAAAAATCTGTTGCTATAATGAGGACACGAAAACAAACGCAATGGAGGCTATCATGAAAAAATTAATTGGAATAGCAACAGCAGCAGTTTTTGGTCTTGGGATTTTCACATCATCTGCTAATGCAGAAACTGTTGTAACAACAGACGTACTAAATGTACGCGAAAACCCTACTACGGAATCAAAAGTTGTCGGTAAATTACTAAACGGTAATAAAATAGATGCTCAAAATACAGAAAACGGATGGTCAAAAATCACTTTAGATGGTAAAGACGCATTCGTAAGTTCAGAGTTTACAAAAAGCATCTACTACGTAACAGCTAACGTATTAAACGTACGTGCTGAAGCGAACACAGACTCAGAAATTCTTGGGACGCTTACGAAAGACGATATGATCGAAACAACGAACCAAGTACAAAATGAGTGGTTACAATTCGAATATAACGGGAAAACAGCTTATGTTCACGTTCCTTTCTTAACAGGTACAGCACCTGTTATTGAGAAACAAGAACAACCTGCTCCTGCTAAAACTGTAGCACCAGCTAAAGCGCAAGCACCTGCAGCACAAGCAAAACCAGCTGCTAAGCCTGCTGTGAAAGCTGCTGAAACTAGCGAACCTTCTAATGGTCGTGAGTTAACAGTTGTAGCTACAGCATATACAGCTCACCCAAGCGAAAACGGTGGCACATACGGCGGCCGTGTATTAACTGCAATGGGTCATGACTTAACAGCGAACCCAAACATGAAAATGATTGCTGTTGACCCGAAAGTAATCCCATTAGGATCTAAAGTATGGGTTGAAGGTTACGGAGAAGCTATCGCTGGAGATACTGGCGGTGCAATTAAAGGTAACCGTATCGACATCCTACTTGGATCAGATAGTGCTGCTCAAAAATGGGGACGCAAAACTGTTAAAGTGAAAATTTTAAAATAACCAATGACTACTAAAGCCGGTTCTCTTTGTTGAGAGCTGGCTTTTATTTTTTTATAATAGCTATAAGGAGGTTATATCCATGAATGTACAAGCAAAAGTAGACTGGATCGGTACACCAAAACCGTATATATATAAAGATGAAGTAACATACGACGCTACTTCCATTGACTTTTCACTCGCTGGTGATGACAATCGATATAAATTAATTGTGCTCAGCTCTGAAGAAAATACACATTACAAAATTGTCCAATATGGAATCAAACCCGGCTCACAAAAGCCATTTCCTATCGACATTCCATTCGAACAAAATATGTTACCAATCGTAGAAAAAATATTACATGATCCATATGTGCAAGCGATATTAAAGGAAACGCGCTCATAATTGTAAAAAAGGATATCATCTAGCTGGCTTTTTCGGCTAAGTGATATCCTTTTATTTTCCCTTCGTGAACATATCAATGGTTCGACACGACATATTGATTTACTAGCAAATATTCACATAAAAAGAGGCTGTTCAACAATATTGAACAACCTCTCTTCTTTATTAGCGAGTCGGACCAGATACTTCCTCTGACTTAAGCGTATTATTCGCTCCAAGAGAATGGTACAATATCTTTCCATCTCCATTAACAGTAACGATATGGTCATTATTAAAGCTTTTAAACTTCACAGATCCATCACCGTAACGAATATGATACTCTTCATATGTCGTTACTTTATATTTCGTAGCACTTTGACGCTCTACATTACGAATTTCTATTGTTAATAAATCTTCAGTAATTCCCTTTTTATGTAAATATTGTATATAATCACGGTCTTCCTTGTACGATTTCCCACTCTTATCATAATTATTTTCAACTAGACTAAAATCATTTAATGAAATCGCACGTACATTATCATAAATATGATTTCGTACAAAATCGCCAACTCCCGAACTAGAAGCTTCTTTCGGGAATTTTAAGTAATATGTACTTTGGTCTCCAATTTTTACACTTTCAGATTTCACTACACCAAAACCAGTAGTTTTCTCTAAATGTACTTCGACTGTTTCATCTGTCGATACAGGACCAAGTTCGTAACTTCCATAAGTTAATTTCCCGCGTTTTTTACCGTTCACAAACACAGTTGCATCATTTTCATCGGAAGAGATGGTTACATACTTACCTTCAAGTGATAAGTCCACTTCTACTTTTCCGCTCTTTTCATCTGCTAAATCTACTTCTTTTTCTGTTTCTAATTCAGTAAGTTCTGTCTTCGCCGTTGCCTTTACAACGTACGTACCTGGGAAGTATGGCCCCAGCTCTTTCGAAGATTTATCACTAGAAATGTCTGCTACCTTCTTATCATTTACAGATATTTCCGCTTTCTTTGCAGTTGCGCTTACACTCATGTAATAAGATTTCATACTGAACTTATACTTCGGATATAAGAACCATTCTTTTCCGTCTTCGACAATTTGTCCATCTTTAAAGGACGCTTTATCTTTTGTTAACTTTTGATCTACAGTCTCTTTCTGTAAATAAGACAGTAATTCTTTGTTATAAGACGGATTCTCTTTCAAGTAACGGATGTACGCCTTAATATCCTCTGTCTTAATCTTTAAACTCGGGTCTTCTGCTTTCACAAACTCATCAATTGCATTGATATCTTTCTTTTGGAATGCTTCAATCATTACATTCACTTGCTTTTCTTTTGAAAACTTATTTGCTCCAAATTTATATGCTCCAAATAATAAAGCTGCAATAATGACGAAACCAATAATCAAAAATAAATTTTTCTTACTTTTTACTGGTTTGGTCTCACTTTGCACTTCTGTATATGAAGTGTCAGTGTTATCAACGATTATTTCGACCTTACTTCCGCACTCGGGGCAAAAGTTCAAATGATCTGCAACCTTCTTATTACATGTTCCACAAAATTTCAACATGCTCTCCCCCTATTTTTTAGCTAATTTCATTCCGGCGAATGCCGCTGCATATGTCAAAATAAAACTAAACAAAGTTAAATACACAAATGAATTTTGCATAGATAGTACAGTACCGCCTGCTCCAGCTAAATTCATGACCTTTCCTGAAACATCAATTTGGAATTTAGAAATGATGTTCAGTACAATCATCATAATCGTGTAAGAACCGCTACATACTGCTAGTGTGATATACATGTTCGTAGTTGGTAATTTCGCTAATTTTCTCCCAGCCATGAACATAAAGAATGCTGGAATGATAAGTAGTAATAAACCGTAATGGAATGCACCATTTACTTCTTCTACTTCAGCGAGATCCTCTGGATATCCACCCTGTGCAATTATGACATCCTTCATTCCGATACCATTCATAGAAATACCTGACACGAATGAAAATGCTAATTTGTTATCAGATTCTTGCTTAGTATATTTTTTAAATTGATGATCAAATGCTGGACTTGACACTTCTAACTGAGAAAAATGAGCCATACTCCATACTTGAGGTGTTAATTCTAGCGCTAATAATACACCTTGTGTTTTAGATTCTTTCTCTTCTTGTAACGGCGCAGCACTGTCTATGTTACTTACTAATACTACAGCTAAAATACACATTACTACCGCTGTCGCTAAAAACCCTTTTATCATAGATGAAATTCCATAATAAATAGATGCTCCATATGGCATTAATTCTTGGAATGCTGCTGCCATATTGTTTTTGCTTGTATGAACAATAAATCCTAATAAAGTAAATAATGTTCCGCATACAAAACCACTCAATAAGCTCTTAAATGCTGAAAAACCAACCGTAATCTTACCTCCACCTGTGAATGGAATTGCAAAAGATTGTGATGCGATAAAACTTATGATGAATAAAAAGACGCCATAAATAATACCAACTGTTGCCGCCATAAAAATTTGATCTTTAATCGTTTTTGCAGCGCCCTGCTTTCCTAACCAAATTCCTGTTCCAGCGAAAATAATAAATGGAATGATTAATAATAATGTAAATGGAGTATGCCAAGATAAAGATAATACCATTCCACTATCGGCACTAGCTGTAAAACCAAGTAAATGATAACTTAGCAACGTAGAAGTCGCACTCGTATAAAAGCTTGATAGCATTTTTAACTCTTTCGCAAATGTACTAAACATTTCACTTAACATAGATGCAAATAATACACTACCAATCCATCCAGCAATTAACATAAGAATACTTGCAATAGCTCCACCAATAACACCTGTTTGTAACGAAGCCTTATCTGCTGTAAATTCAACTTTAGGAGCGCCGTCCATCGCAGGTAATTTTACAGTTTGTTCTTTTTTATTCACAACAAATAAAGAATGCCCACACTTTTGACAATATAAATTTTGTTGAGCATTTTCACTGCCACAACCTTTGCAGTATTTAGCAGTATCTTGTTCTAATGTTACTGTATCTACAGCCCCCGCAATTTCCATACTCCCTTCATTCGGGCAGTAATTTACCTCTTCACCATGTTGCTTTCCACATGTGCGACAATACATTCCAATCACTCCCCACTTTGCTTAATTCCACAAACTGGACAGTAAGTAGAGTTTTCATCGATCTGCTCATTACATGAAATACAATTCGCCGTTTCACCGTCAGTGTCTACTGCTAGCATTGGATTTGGATTGCCACATGAACCACAAAACTTATCATTCATTGATAAAGATCCACCACATTCACATGTAGCTTTCTCGCCTTGCTGTTTTTGCAGTTCAACGATACGTTTTCTCGCTTGATAAATCGCCACATCAAATTCTTGGACTGGAGCAATCATTTCTTTTAAGCTCTCTTCATTTACTCCATTTCCTCTTAATTGAACGTACACCTGCTGTCCAAGCTCTAATAAAACCTCTGCTTTTTTCTGCATTTGTACTTGCATTCCTTTTTTCAATTGAGCAATTTCTTGTGCAACTTGCAACTTCATCTTTCCTTGCTCTATTCCCTCTTGTAACTTATTCATTCCACTACCTAACTTCGTCTGTAAATCTGACAAACTATCTCTCCTCCTATATACATATAGTAATATACAAAATTAACATTATATATATTACCATGATTTTCAATTTGTGTAATGTAAATTTCATTTTTTCTGTTTTGAGCATTTTTTGTTTATAATGGTAAAGGAAAGAAATATGTGTACGGAGGAATATTATGCTGCAACACTCAATTACGAAAGATGAAATTATGATGATTGCGAATGAGTTCGTCCAAGGACTAGATCCACAGCAAACAGCTGATCAGGAACATGTCGCTACAGCTCGGCACCTATATCGTAGTGGTTTTGTCTACAACGTTGACTTTGATGGTTATACGCTATCAGGAACTGTAGATGCTACAGGCAGCGTATATAGCGTCCATATCCCGATTCGTAACGTCGCTGAAAGCTATTGCGATTGCTTCGCACCAACACAATGTGAGCATATGCTTGCTGTGTTACTATCTGCAGCATCTAGTTTCGGGCAAGTAGGAGATGTATTAACTTTATTTAAAAATAATACGAAACCTTCCCTTCCTCCTATTCGAACTGCAAGACAAGTATTGCAATCATCAGCTTTTGAAGAAACGGATTATAAAAGTTGGCAATCATATTTTGATAACGAATATGAATCATTTAAAAAAGAACAAGCTCGGCTTACTTATAAACAAATGTATTTTCTTATGAGTATTTTTACGGACTTCTATACGAAACTCGAGCGGAAGGCTCCGCGCATTGTTGCGATACATGAGTTGTTTAGGCTACACGCAGCGCTTTATTGCTTTCAAAAATTACTAGAAGAGATTCAGGACTTCGAAGCGAATAAAACGTATTCTTATCACCAGCCTGTTAACGTCGTTCGCTTATTTGTAGATAAAGTGGAATCCATCGTTCGGGACTTACAATCAGAAGCGATTCCTTCAGAGTCTGAAGCAATTTTGCAAGAAACAGCTCGTCTCGTTCACGAAGTCTTCTTCTCCACCGACGCCTATACACAAGAGAGATTTTTTATTTATCGTCACATATGGAGTGAACTCTTACAAAAGAAAGAGCAACTACAAGAAGAAGAACAGCGAATCGATACGAAAATCAATCCACTTTCCAAAGCATTAGCATCTTCTCATCTACTCTTTTTAAATGATGAAGACCTATTAGCGATGGATTTACTTAAGAAACAGCCTGCTTCTGTTGTAAGTCTATACTTCTATTGGTTAGAAGAGCTATTAAATACAATGCAATGGGATCGTGCGAAAAACTGGCTTTCCTTTACGTATAAACAAGTGAAGAAAACGATACATGAGCATGAAAATACAATTTTCATGAAAGATATCGTTCGCTTATTTGTCATCATGTATGAAACGTATGCAACCCATACAAATGAACAAGCCGGACTCGAAATGATTTTGCAAGAGCTATTACCATATAGTTTCGCAAACTATGAGCAATACGTACTCGCGAAAAAGCAATATCGTACATGGGCAGAACTTCAGCTCTTACATGGATTTGAAGCCATTGAACTTTTGAAAGAGCCTCTGAAAGATATTGAAAAGGAAGCGCCAGAAGCGGCCCTTCCTCTTTATCACCTTGCTGCTACTGAGGCCATTGAAGAGCGAAATCGTAAATCATATAGACGCGCAGTTCGTTACTTAAAGAAATTACGTACATTATATAAACGATTGAAGCGCACTGATGAATGGGATGCTTTCATTATTCACACCGCAAACTTACATTCACGTCTGCGTGCACTACAAGAGGAATTACGGAAAGGAAAATTAATCGATGATCAATCAAACTGAAGTAACAATTAGGCTCCAGCACGTTAGTCAAGGTTGGTTCCTTTGGGGAGAAGATGACAGCGGTACTCCATTATCCGTAACAAGTTGGAAACGAAATGCATTTACATGGCACTCCACTTCCTTCTACGGCACGTTTCTAAAAGAAGCGACCTTTGAAGGAAAACAAGGTGTTATGCTAACAAACGCACAAGCATTTGAATACATCGCTAATAAACCGATGAACTCCTTTGCACATATTCAAATGAATGGCCCTATTACAGCACTTACGGAAGATGCAAACGAGTTATGGGATGCCTTCATCAGCGGTAGCTTCGTACCTGATATGGAGCGTTGGTCTCAGCAACCATCTTGGAAAGTTCAAAATACCCCAATCGAAGACGACACATTGGCATCTCTTTTCTCGACTGCGGTAAATGAAAGCATATTACAAGATAACCGTTCAAACGATGGATGGGAAGATGCCAAGAGACTTTATGAACATTACGACTTTACGAAAAGACAATTGGATGCAGCACTACATGAAGAAGATTGGCTTCGCAAAATTGGTTACATTGAAGATGACCTTCCCTTTACAATCGGACTACGGCTACAAGAACCGCAAGAAGAATTTGAAATGTGGAAGCTTGAAACAATTGTTACACCAAAGCGCGGGGCACATCGCATATATGTATATGAAAGTATCGATTCTTTACCAAAGCGATGGCACGATTATGAAGAACGTATTCTGGAAACACAAGAAGGCTTCAGTAAGCTCGTACCGTGGTTAAAAGAAGACGAGATGTTCCGAAGTGAACTCTTTGAAACAGAAGCGTGGAACTTCTTAACGGAAGCAAGTAACGAATTACTCGCCGCAGGTATTACGATTTTACTACCATCATGGTGGCAAAATTTAAAAGCAACAAAACCAAAATTACGTGTACAGCTGAAGCAAAATGCTACGCAAACGCAATCTTTCTTTGGCATGAATACGCTTGTTAATTTTGACTGGCGCATTTCAACGAACGGCATTGATTTATCCGAAAGCGAATTTTTCGAACTCGTTGAACAAAACAAACGGTTATTCAATATAAATGGTCAATGGATGAGACTGGATCCAGCCTTTATTGAAGAAGTACGAAAACTCATGAACCGTGCCGATAAATATGGACTCGAAATGAAAGATGTCCTTCAGCAACATTTATCAAACACTGCTGAGGCAGAAATTGTAGAAGAAGATAGTCCATTTACCGATATTGAAATCGAACTAGATGGATATTATGAAGAGCTATTCCAAAAACTATTGCACATTGGAGATATTCCAAAAGTAGATGTCCCTTCTGCACTAAACGCAACACTCCGTCCATATCAACAACATGGCATTGAGTGGTTATTATATTTAAGAAAGCTTGGATTCGGAGCATTATTAGCTGACGACATGGGACTTGGGAAAAGTATTCAAACGATCACTTACTTACTATATATAAAAGAGAACAATCTCCAAACAGGCCCTGCCTTAATCGTGGCACCGACATCTGTTCTTGGAAATTGGCAAAAAGAATTTGAGCGTTTCGCACCAAATTTACGTGTTCAGTTACATTATGGAAGTAACCGAGCGAAAGATGAATCATTTAAAGACTTCCTTCAATCAGCAGATGTTATATTAACATCTTATGCATTAGCTCAGCTTGATGAAGAAGAACTTAGTACGTTATGCTGGGATGCTGTTATTTTGGATGAAGCACAAAATATTAAAAACCCACATACGAAACAGTCGAAGGCAGTACGAAACTTGCCAGCAAATCACAAAATCGCTTTAACCGGTACACCGATGGAAAACCGACTTGCCGAGCTTTGGTCTATTTTCGACTTCATTAATCATGGATATCTCGGTAGCTTAGGACAATTCCAGCACCGCTTCGTCTCACCAATTGAAAAAGACCGTGACGAAGGAAAAATCCAACAAGTTCAACGTTTTATCTCGCCGTTTTTACTGCGTCGCACGAAGAAAGATCAAACCGTCGCATTAAACTTACCAGATAAACAAGAACAGAAAGCTTACTGCCCACTTACTGGTGAACAAGCTTCCTTATATGAACAACTTGTTCAAGATACATTGCAAAATGTAGAAGGATTAAGCGGGATTGAAAGACGCGGATTTATATTACTCATGCTGAACAAGCTCAAACAAATTTGTAATCACCCTGCTCTTTATTTAAAGGAAACAGAACCAAAAGACATCATCGAACGTTCCATGAAAACGAGCACGCTAATGGAACTTATTGAAAATATAAAAGATCAAAATGAAAGTTGTTTAATCTTCACACAATACATCGGTATGGGAAACATGCTAAAAAATGTGTTAGAAGAACATTTCGGTCAGCGCGTCCTCTTCTTAAACGGTAGTGTACCGAAGAAAGAGCGTGACAAAATGATCGAGCAGTTCCAAAACGGAACGTATGACATTTTTATCTTATCGTTAAAAGCAGGTGGAACTGGCTTAAACTTAACCGCTGCCAACCATGTCATTCACTATGACCGTTGGTGGAATCCAGCTGTAGAAAATCAAGCAACAGACCGCGCATATCGCATTGGTCAAAAACGCTTCGTTCACGTTCATAAACTTATTACAACGGGGACACTCGAAGAAAAAATTGATGAAATGTTAGAAAGAAAACAATCATTAAACAACGCCGTCATTACAACTGATAGTTGGATGACCGAACTATCTACAGATGAACTAAAAGAATTGCTTGGTGTATGAGAAAAAGGAGCTAATCTCAAAAGATTAGCTCCTTTTTCTATTCCAAAACCAATTGCTTATTATAATTCCTGTTAATCCGCCGCACGTATCCAGTAATGAATCTTGCCACATCGGTGTACGGTCTCCCGTAAACCATTGATGAATTTCATCAAATGTTGCATATCCCGCAACGAAAAGAAGAGCGTATATAAAGCACCTTTTTCTCGAATAACCCGATCGATGAAAAGCATAATACGTCAATGAACCAAGCATAAAGAACACCATAAAATGAGCACCTTTACGCAGGAAAAACTCAACAAATCCGCCTACACCTTTATTTGCAATGCTAACAGGTGTACCACCGCCATAATCGATAGATACCCATGAGAAATGCTCTTTCACAAACTCCACATTTACATATTGTTCAATATCCGAACGCATATCCTGCTTTTTATATGGTTGTGCCGAGGAATAGAAAATCAACCCCATCCATAGTAAAACAGGAATCCAAAATAACCATTTACGATTCATTCTTCCGAAACCCCTCTCTTAGCCTTTTAAGCGTACCAAAAAAAAGAATAAATTTCACGCCAAAACATGACATTCACGCCCTATTTATAAAGTGAAAGGGGGTGATAAACATGGCAGTCGAAACAATCGTAATGGACTTAACTTTACGTCTTGTCTTAAACAGTGGATTAGATAAGAACGGCAAAACAGTTTTTAAGCACAAACAATTTAAGCGTGTGAAAACAAACGCAAACTTAGAGCAAGTACAAAACGTAGCACGTGCTCTTGCTTCTGTACAAGCATCACCGCTTCACGCTATACAACTTGTTAGCACATCGGATCTTTCTAACCTATAAGGTGAAACTTTAATCAGTGGGGTGTTCATCCCCCACTGATTATTAGCCAACACCAATCGTCCCTGCCTAACCGGATAAATAAAAAGGAGGAAATAACATATGCAAGTACTAGAATTAATTTTTGCAAAAGAAGATGGAAAAACAGTTGTTTTTTCTATCGAAAAACCTATCACACCCGTCGATGCACAAGTCGTAGATCAAGTAATGGATACGATTCTTGCCTCATCTGTATTTTCATCAATTAATGATACTACTCGAAAAAAAGGAGCCCGTCTTGTAGAAAGGAATGTATCTGAAGTTCCCATTACTCTATAAATGAAAAAGACGAATCTGCATCATTTTGCAGATTCGTCTTTTTTCTTCGGCATTTCAATCGGAATAAAGATGTTTGAAAAACCGACGCATACATATTTATAGTGTTCTCCACCTATATCAAACTCGGTCGTATATGTTGAGAAGAAAATATAATCACTTCGCTTTGTATAATTCTCGATTAATAATCCAACTTGTGGCTCAACATATTTTTTCGCCAACTTCTTACCAGCCGATGCTAAATCGCCAAGGAGACCCTCTTCATTTTCCTTTTGAACTTCGTCTAGCTTCTTACTTACATCATTACGTTTCATAAATTGCTTTGCTGCCCAATCCGTATATTCACCTTTACTCGGATTACTATTTGCTAAATATACTAGAAGAACAACAACTAGAGCCATAATAATATACTTTTTCTTCATACTATCTCACCGCCTACTCTTTTCTATTTTCATATATATGTACAAGCGATGCAAATTAGAAAGACTAACATCTATTGATTGTAAACGAATAGTCAAAATTTACAATATGAAACAGAATATTAACAATTAATTTACTTAATTCGTATATAATTATATTGAGAATTATTATCATTTATAAAGGGGGAATCAAATTTATGAATGACGAAAATGATATTATTATTTCTAATTCTACAATGATGTTAGAGCCATACAAGCACCCTTATTATCAAACAAAGATTATCGAAAGTAGCGGGAACCATCTTTACTCCTGTCAAACTGCTCTCCAGCTCATCAAGAAATCTTGTCTAACCAATGTTCACTCTACTTATCAAGGCAGACGGAAAGCAGTTCAAACAAATTTTCATTTCAAACAAAATGTCCCAATTCCAATTAATCATCGAGAATATATTTGTGCTTTCCCGACAGAATCTCCTTCTTCTCCAAACTGTATATGGCTGTTTTATAACCATATAGATGACATAGAGTTTTTCAAAAAAAGTAAAAAAGCTAAGCTTCATTTTTCAAATGGCACTACTACAACAATACATATCAGTCCCCATAGGCTAAAACAACAATTATTAAAAGCTGGATACGTATTATCACGTATGAACATGCAAGATTCACTACAATTTAAAAACCTCTTACTACATTTACTACCTTAATATAATAAGTAGAATGGAAAGCAATATCCCTTGCCTTCCATTCTTATGATAATATTTACCCTCTTAAGCTATTTCGCATTTTCTCAAGTGCTTGCCGATACATCCACCTCACTTGATAATAGGTCATTTCCATCTCGCTAGCGATTTCTCCCATCGTTTTCCCTACAAAAAATCGTTCAAAAATAATATACTTCTCCTTCTCATCTAATACACTCAAAAAATCCTTCGCTTTCATTTCAATATCTTCAAAATGGAAGATATCCTCATACTCTCCTACATATACACACTTTTCTTGCACCGCAAACTCTTTCTTCAACCTGTCTAATATATACCCCCGCACAGTTACAACTGCATATGCTGGGAAACTTCCTTTTTCCGCATCAAATCTTTCATACGCATACCAAAGACCGATTAAACCACATTGATAATACTCTTCATGATCTTGATAAATACCTAATTTCTTTATTTGATTCACAATCATACCTTCATACAAAACAACTGCCTCTTTAAAAGTTGCTGGTTTCACACAGTACCCACTTCTAAAAGGTATACCTCTTTGTTATTCCGCCGGTACCTCTACAATATAAAAATAAAGAAGCGATTTCACTGTGAGTAATTTCAAATACTACCGCCGAAATTTGAAATTACATGAAATAGAATTTGAAATTTTACTGGTCGTATTTGAAATAAGGGTAAAAATAAAAAAGGTGACTCTTGGAAGAGCCACCTTTTCATCCAATCATATTATGCACCAATGCCAGTTAATCCTTTTACGACACCTAATGCAACTGTTAAAACGAAGAAAATTACAATTAATGTTGTAGCTTGTTTCTTACTTAAGCCAGCTACAATATGTAACCCTAGTCCCGTTAGAGCCAAACTCCAAATATTGAAGATTTCAATTGAAGAGCCAATTCCATGTAACACTGTTCCTTTTTCAAATAAAGGAGCTAAACTTGTATAAATATCAACACCATTTCCATCAAATACAAAGCCTAATGCTACATTTAACAATCCACCAATGTAATAAACAAGGTTAGCATATAAGTAAATAGATAATATCTTCATGTACGGAGTATCATTGCTCATAAACATCATAATAATTTTATAAATACCAGCTGCAATAAATAGACCTATAGGCGTACCTAATACACCAACAAGTGCTCCACCACCAAGAGCAAATCCTTTTATCATTGCTCCCGCTTCACCATTTAACTCTTTTGCCATTTCTGGAGTATTAATTAGCGTTAAGTATGCTGCACCTGTTGCCATAATCGTTCCCAATAAAATAAGTAAGACAAATGCGACCCAGACCGGACTTTTCGTCTTCATTCTCTCAAACTGTTCACCTGGAGATGTAATCATCCCTAATAACGATGGCTTTTTCGAACCTACATCTTGCGTATTAATATTCGTTTCCATTATAACGCCTCCTTATTTATACTGGCATATTTGGTAAAAATGCCGCAATTAACATAACAATTGCTGCTAAGAATAAAGCTTTAATGATGAATAAAACGATAATTGGAATCGCTGCTTTCACTTTACTTACTCCCGCTGTAATTTGCAGTCCTAACCAAATTAAAACGATATTCCATAAATAAAATACTTCAATCGAACTCCCTATTCCATAAGCAACTGAACCTTGCTCAAATAGTGGTCCTAAGCTTGTATATGCAGTTGGTGCAACACCTAAAATGAAAGCGATAATACCATTAATAAATCCACCAATAATAACAACAATGTTCGCATATACAATAATCGTTACTAATTTTTTATAAGAGGTATCATTCCCATAGAACATCATAAACACTTTATAAATAGCTGCAACAACGAATGTTGCCAGCATACCACCTATAGTACCCGACACAATGCCAGAAATAACATCGGATGTCAGTGAACTCTGTCCTGCGAATTCACCTAGTTCTTTTTTCACTTTCACCATCTCAGGTGACGTATTCGTAACGTATGTAGTAAAAGCACTTAATAGCCCTTGTAATAGCGCCATTAAGAAGAACATACCCCAAACTTTCTCGCTCGTCTTCATTCTCTCAAACTGTAAACCAGGAGAAGTAATCATTCCAAACAATGATGGCTTCTCTCCGCCAGCTTTTTGTGTATTCAAATTCGCCTCCATTATAACGCCTCCTTCTATTTATATAACCCGTTCTAACGGGCGGTTCACTTCCTCTTATGAGGCTACGAACCGCCCACTAGAACGGTAATGTGTAGTAGAGAGCCCCCTCTCTACTACACTATTAACTTATTCATAACGTAATGCTTCAATTGGATCTAATTTAGCAGCTTTATTCGCCGGAATTAATCCGAAAATAATACCGAGTGTCATAGAGAATAGTACGCCTCCAACGACAACTTCCCACGAAACGAGTGGTGGCCATTTTGCAAATGTGGAAACGATATATGCCCCGCCATATCCAAGACCAATTCCGATTAAACCACCTAGAAGTGTTAACATAACTGCTTCAATTAAAAACTGTAATAAAATTTTACTACGTGTTGCCCCAAGTGCTTTACGTATCCCAATTTCGCGCGTACGCTCTGTTACAGATACGAGCATAATGTTCATTACACCAATACCACCAACGACTAACGAAATACCAGCGATACCGCCGATGATCATCGTCATGATGTTAGTAACTTTAGAAACCCCTTCTTGGAATTCTTTTAAGTTTACTAGTTCATATTTACCTGGAATTTCACTTGGCTTACGGCTATTTAATACATCAACAGCCTTTTTCCCAGCTACTTCTAAATCATCTACATTTTTAGACTGAATTGCGATATTTTGAATATCATCTGTTCCGTATAAAACAGGCCATAACGTAAGCGGGATTAACCCTTCTTCCATTTCAAATCCCATAAACTCATTATCAGATCTGTACACACCAATGATTTGCATTGGTTGTCCCTTCATCTCAATAATTTGTCCGACTGGATTTACATCCTTAAATAATACTTCTTCTGTTTTTGTACTAATCATCATAACGTTATTTGCATGAGAAATATCTGATTCGTTTAAAGTACGTCCTTTTACGACCTTTACTTTATTAACTGCAAAATATTCATTATCAAGACCAATAATATTCAGATTTGCTTTTTTATCATTTACATCAAGTATCTCCATCCCCTGATTTGTTGTAATAACGTGGGATACATTCTTCACTTGTTTTACTTCCATAATATCTTCTTCTGTTAACTTCGGTACTTCAAATCCACCCATTGCAAACTCATCATTCATATCTGGTTTAAACTGAATTGGCATAAGGTTATCACCAGAACCAGCGATTTTTGACTTCAGCATCGCTTCCCCGCCTTGCCCAATCGCAACGACAGTAATAATAGAACCAACACCGATAATAATACCAAGCATCGTAAGAGCTGAACGCAGTTTATGAGCTAAAATAGAAGATAGGGCAATTTTTATACTATCTAGTAAACTCATACCGCACACCTTCTATCTTCTGTAATTTTCCCATCTCGCAGTACAATGCGGCGGGAAGAATACGCTGCTACTTCCTCTTCATGCGTAACCATAACAATCGTTGTACCTTCTGCATTAAGCTTCGTGAAAATATTCATAACTTGCTCACCAGACTTCGTATCAAGCGCACCAGTTGGCTCATCGGCCATAATGAATGTTGGGTTATTCGCAATCGACCTTGCAATCGCTACACGCTGCTTCTGTCCACCTGATAATTCATTCGGCAGATGATGGACCCTATCTGACAAACCGACTTTACCAAGCGCTTCTAGAGCCCTTTGACGACGCTCTGCTTTCTTCACGCCACCGTATACGAGCGGAAGTTCAACATTTTCTACTGCTGAAAGACGCGGCAGCAAATTAAAGTGCTGAAACACAAAGCCAATATATTCATTACGAATTAAAGCAAGCTTTGACTCATCTGCTGTTAAGATATTCACATCATTCAGCATATATTCGCCTTCTGTTGGACGATCTAAACAACCGATAATATTCATAAGCGTTGATTTACCAGAACCAGACGGCCCCATAATCGAAACGAACTCACCGCTTTGAATCGTTAAACTAATATCATGTAAGATCGGCACTGCTAATTTCCCTTGATAATACGTTTTAGCAATATTATTTAACGTAATCATTTCTCTTTCACTTCCATTCCGTCATACACATCGTCGGAAGGATTTTTAACCACCTTTTGCCCCACTGTTACGCCTTCAGTAATTTCTGTCCAGTCTCCATCAGTAGAACCTTTTTTCACATTTTGTTTACGAAGCTTTCCTTTATCCTCAACATAAACAAATGCATCATCGTCTTTTTCCACAATGCTCTTAGTTGGAACAGCAATCATCGTCTTATTCTCTAAATTTACTTGCAGAGAAACGTGATAACCTGGAGATAAACCATCTTGACTATCAAGACTTGCTTTATATGTATATTGGGACATATTTTGAGTTGCTTCACCCATACCGCCTGCTTGAGCCATCTCTGCACTCGTTGGGAATTCACTTACTTCTGTAATCTTACCAGTCCACTTCTTCTTACTATTTGCTTTCGCAGTTACAGTAAATGTTTGATCTGGTTGAATTTGTGACTTCTGAAGCTCAGTTAACGTCCCTTGAACTTGGAATGGATCTTTAGACGCTACTTGTAAAAATGCTTTCCCTTGACCACCTAAAGCTTGCGATGAACTTTGCGCCGCATCTTTATCTAACTTTTGAACAACACCAGCAAAATTACTATAAACCGTAAGTTCTTTCTGTTTTTTATTTAACTCTTCTTTTTGTAACTTTCCTTTTTCTTTCTCAAGATCAGTTGTCTTTTGCGCCATTTCCAACTCACTTACTTGCTCTTCCATCGGATCTGTTACTTCTTTCCCAGCTCCGCTATCTTTCGCCTTCTTAATTTCTTTCTTCAGCGAATCAATCTTCTTCTTCCCTTGGTCATAACGCATATCTGCCATCTTCTGATCAAGTTCAGCTTGCTTCATTTGAAGATTCATTTCTTCATTATCATAAGAGAATAACTTCGTTCCCTTCTCTACCTCTTGCCCTTCTTTCACTACAATTTCTTTCACTTTTCCTTTAGTTGGATCAGCATAGAAACTTTCAATATTTGCAGGCTTCACCTGTCCCGCAATTAACTTCGTATTATTAAGCTTTCGCTCCGTTACCTTCTCAAAACTTACAGCATCAGCTGTTGTTGCTGCGCCTTTCTTCTTCCCTTGCATTACAAAAATATTAACCGCCGCTACAATAACAATTAGTGCAATAACCCCGATAATAATCCACTTCTTCTTCTTGTTTGGAGTACGAACCGTATTTGGTATCATTTTCTCGCTCCCTTTATAACTTGATAGTTTAATATAAAAATTGTATAAAACTTTCTGAAAACAGATTACATATTATTACATTCTTTTTACAAAGTTTTACACATCCATTTATATTGTAACAAAAATTCCAATGATTAGAAATATGACATATTGTCTTTTAAGATAGATTTAAGGAAAGATTATATTAATATAAAAAAAGCTATCCAAAATAATAATTGGATAGCTTTTCAAACAAAATATTATGCCGCTTTAGGAGCATTTCTCTCATGTCCACGTTGAACGATGAACAAGAAGATTGTTGATAAAACTGCACCTGTTAATAGTAAGATGAAGCAACCGTCCCAGCCAGAGCGATCAACAATAACACCGATTGCTGCGTTTGCTACAAGACTTCCGCCTACATAACCGAACAGACCACACATACCAACTGTCGTACCTACTGCAAATTTCGGTACTAATTCCATCGCACTTAAACCGATTAAGAACTGTGGTACATAAATTAAACAACCGATAATAGAAACTGCAATACTTACAACAAGTATGCTAGTTGCTTGCCAATATACAAACGTACCAATAACAACTCCGATCATACTAATGATACATAATGGCATACGTTTTCCTTTAAATAATTTATCACTTAAAAGACCAACGATTAATGAACTTGGAATTGCCATACCTTCAAAGATTGCATACGCCGCATGTGCTTCATTTTTTGAGAATCCTTTAACTGTCGTTAAATAAAGTGGAACCCAGTTAATAACACCGAAGCGAATTAAATACACAAATGCATTTGCAATACATAAGAACCAAACAAATTTATTCTTTACTACATATTTCATTAAAATTTCTTTTGGTGACATCTTGTTAGCATGATCTGCTTTTTCAAGATTTTCATAGTCATTACGATACTCATCAATTGGAGGAAGACCTTCTGATTCTGGTGTATCCTTCGCATTAATCCAAACAAGAACTGAAATTACCATTGCGATAATCGCAGGGAAAATAAACACGCCGCCTTGCCAATGATTTTCACCAAAAATAGCTACACCAATTCCGACAAGTGGTGGCACAAGCATTCCGCCAACGTTATGTGAAATATTCCAAATACCTGTTTTCGTACCACGTTCTTTCTTTGAGAACCATTTCGTCATAACGATACTACAAGGTGGTGCTCCCATACCTTGTACAATACCATTTAGAACAAGTAGTGTAACAATCATTCCAAATGACGATGCAAAACCGAAACAAATATTTACAAGCCCTGATAAGAATAAACCGACTGCGATAAAGCGCTGGGCGAAAGCTTTATCTGACAAATTCCCCATAAAGAACTTACTAAATCCATAAACAATTGCCATGATTGAACCTAGTAGTCCAATTTCAGCTGTACTAAACCCATATTCTTGTACTAAATACGTACTTGATAACGTAAAGTTACTACGAACTAAATAATAAGCAGCATACCCAACTGAAATTCCCATCAATACACGGATACGTAGTAATTTGTATACTCGATCAATCATATCCGCTGGCAATCTTTCAATTGCAGGTGCTGGCTTAAGCCATTTAAACATATATTTTCGTCTCCTTTTCTCACTTCTGAGAGAGACGCTGTCTATTCCATATCTCGATTATTCCACTATTTGATATATTTTTGTTTGTTCTTCTAACCGGCTGTCCTTCAATTTCTTTCTCATTCTTCGCAAACATCGTTGGTACGCCAAACGAAACCTTTTCTAAAATGTGACCCGCTTCTTCTGATAAACAATAATCAATAAATAAATCCGCAATAATACCATTCGGTGCACGTTTTAGTTTCGAAATCGCATTAACAGATAACCCTGTTTGCTCAGGTACAATACTTACAATTGGAAAGCCTTGCTTTTGAAGCATTCTCTGATCTCCCATGAAATTGATGCCTATCATATACTCACCGCTTGAAACAAGCTCGACTGGTACGTAACCATTCACCGTTACTTCACCAACTTGTCCTGCGAGATTCTTCACATATTCCCTCGCTTCCTCTTCACCTACCGTATCAATAAGTGATTGAAAAAACGTATATGCTGTTCCTGATACATTTGGATCTGGCATCACAATCTTTCCCTTATATACTGGATTTAATAAATCTTGCCACCTTGATGGATAAGGAAGTCCGAGCGGTGCTATTTCTTCATTCCACCGCTCTTTATTGATCGCAATTGCCAATTTCTCCACTTCATAACCGTACCAATAACCGTCTTTATCTTTAACAGTTTTTGAAATACGATTCGCATGCTGACTCGTAACAGGAATAGATAGATTTTTTTGTTTCATCATTTGATGCGCATCTACCGTACCGCCAATAATAATATCCGCTTTCGGATTTCCAGCTTCCTCTTCTACCCTCCGAAGAAGCTCTTCTGTCGAAAGACGAATAAATTCATACGTACAGCCGCGTGGTTTACAAAATGATGAAAGCAAAGCTTCACCCACTTCCTCACGAGCTGCTACATACGCAACAAGATGACGATTCTCCAAAATAGGGAGACCATTTTTATTATATTTAATAGAGGTTGTATCTCGAGAGCAACTAGACATCGCTCCCCCAATTACTAGCAAAAAGAAGAAAAAGGCTATCTTTCTCATGACACATTCTCCTTTACAAATAGATTTGCGAGGGAGCTTTTCATATACATGACATTCCCATTATTATCACCGAGATATTGCACAACAAAGTACGATGGATATACAGAAATAGTAAGAATGTCTTCTCGCTCATTCTTTATACGCTTCCCTGTTTTATAAGCGGTAATATAAGCAATCGGTTCATTCTGTGATTGTAATAATTTCTGTATTTCTCCGTAATCTGTAATTTGCTTTGCGTACCGAATCGAATCAAGTATGTGCGTAAGATTCATCGCACGTTCTACATCACCTTGGCGCACTATGACATCCTGCGCTGACGCAAAAAAATCACTAATACGTTCTGGTGTGTAATACAGGCTTAACAAATACGTTTGAAATGCTGAAATCATTGGATCCGTACCATTCTTTCCGTACATATCAGCCCCGTACTGGAACAAGTCACCTACTGCAAAAGTACGTTTATGTCCATTCAAGTACGTTACTTCTCCAGTAAATACTTGTTCTTGATTCTTAGCTTCTCTCGGTTCTATTTGAATTCGGTCAAAGAATGAAACAATTGTATGCAAACGAACTTCATCCGTTATAACAATTTCTCCCCACTTTTCATGCCTAACCTTCATTTCAGTAGGCAGGGATTCATTCACCCTTTGTAAAACAGTTTGTTTGTCATTCACTATTGTGATTCGATTGTATATTTGCTTCTCCATCACATAAAACAAAATAAGAGAAACAATTATACAAAGGACAAACATAAGAATTTGAAATGATAGCCTTTTCATTTCTGCCTACCTCCAAGATAAAAAAACGTTGTTTCGAAAATACCGCATAATTGTTTCATAAATGTATCATTTAACCGCTTTCAAGTTTTTTATGTCTTCCATCCGTCTCGGAAGCAAAAATGTAATAAATATTGTAGTTCCTACCTCTTCACTACTCTCAATTCGCATACTTCCGCCCTGCTTATTCATAATCTCCTGACAAATATACAAACCGTAACCATTCCCGTAACTAGAAGGAAGTACCTTCCCTTCTGGCGATTCATTCCACTCTGCAAGCACACCTTCATCTATACCAATGCCATCATCATGAACAAAAACCTTCGCCTCACGTTCATTTACAATTACATTCATACGAATTTGCGTAGCATCGCTATATTTTATCGCATTATCAAGCACGTTTAAGAAAATCTGTTTCGTCTTATCGAAATCTGCAACAACATGTACATCTGTTAACTCATTTATCACTTCAATCTCAAATTTCTGCAGGCGAGGTTTCACAATTGAAACTGCTTCTTCTGCTAATTCTTTTATATTCACAACTGTAGGTGACACTTCAAACGTACTCGTCCCGTACTTTGAGGACTTAAGTAACTCCTCTACAAGTGATAATAAACGCTCACTTTCTACAGCTACATAACGCAGGCTCTCTTGTACATCTTCCTTCGCCTTTAACTTTGGAATTAAATCCACATAGCCAATAATCGCCGTTAGCGGTGTTTTTAGCTCATGCGTAATGCGGTCTAAGAAATCTTTTTGCTTCTCTTTCTCCTCTTTCAATTGCTTAATATGCAATTCAATTCCATCGGCCATCGCATTAAAAGATGCTGAAAGCTGAGCAATTTCCACATATTCATTTAGCTCAATCTTGCTTTTATAATCCCCATTCGCAAGCCGCCCTGCCATTTGTCTTAACTGATCAATCGGCTTATGAAGAGACTTTGCTAAACGAATTGCAAAGAAAATACCCGCTGCTACGAGACAAAGAGACGTCATTAAAAACGTCCAACCGACATTCGTTAAAACTTCCTTCTCACCCGTTAACTCATTTATAAAACGAACACTTCCAATGACATCGTTTCCATAATACACTGGGCTTGAAAACAAAAGAATTGGAGCTGGGTCTCCTTCTTCAAAAACATACGATTTCTTCCCCTTCAAAGAACTCGCAATATCGATATTCCGATGAAGAAGTGCTCCCTTTTGCGTATCCGCCACAACATCTCCATTCTTCCCAATCATCTGTACACGTACATCCATGCGCTTCGCTAAATACGAAGCAATTAAAAGCGAATTAGGACCGAGCGTCTCTACCTCTGCTTCCTTCTCTAAATAATTCATCGTATAAATTTGTGCTTCTACACTTAACTTTTCTAAAGAATTTGCCGCGTTATGATACATATTCTTTTCTAACGTAATATAAACAACTGCGTACAAAAGAACAAAAATCGGGATTAACAGTCCCACTATTCCAAACACCATATTTCTTTTTAAAGACATACCATCACCACTTAACAATCCAGTTTATAGCCAACGCCATAAATTGTCTTAATATATTCTCCGCTATTCCCTAGCTTCTTCCGCAGTCTTTGCACCATAATATCAACTGCTCTCGTATTTCCGATATACTCAAATCCCCATACTTTCTCAAGTAACTCATCTCTCATAAATACACGCTGCGGATTGGAAACAAACAACTGACATAAATTAAACTCTCGGTACGTTAACTGAATTTCTTGTCCACTAACATGCACTTTTCTTTCCTTAGGACAAATCGTTATCTCTCCCGCCCCAATCACTTCATGACTTACCGTTACCTCTGTCTTCTTCACACGCCGCGTCATATTCTTGACCCGAAGAATAAGCTCCGCATAATTAAATGGCTTCGTCACATAATCATCCGCACCAAGCTGCAAACCAAGCAATTTATCATTCATCTGACTCTTCGCAGTTAACATCAGCACTGGAATATCCCTATTCTTCTCACGGAACAAACGAAGCAACTCATACCCATCTGTATCTGGAAGCATAACATCCAAAATCAATACATCCGGCCCTTCATTCCATTTCTCTAAAGCTTCTCTTCCATCAGCCGCCGTGAGCACTTCATACCCTTCCATCTCAAGCTGCATCCGAATCAAATTACGAATACTCGATTCATCATCCACTACAAGTATTTTCATTATTCTCCTCCTTCCATCCCGTATTATAGTACAGTTTAGTATAGCAAAAATCCTATAAAAAAAGAGAGGGTATTGTCGAACATATGTTGAACGACAATACCCTCTCTTTCACTTATTATATTTTATTTAGCATACCCATTAGGTTGCTTCTGATGCCAATTCCAAGCATGCTCAATGATTGTTTTCACATTTACATACTGAGGATCCCATCCTAACTTCTCTTTCGCTTTCTGAGAAGAAGCAACTAAACGTGCTGGATCTCCCGCACGGCGCGGTGCTACCTCAGCTGGAATTTCATGATTTGTAACTTCACGGACTGCATCAACGATTTCTTTTACACTGAAACCATTACCATTTCCTAAGTTATAGAAATCACTCTCTCCGCCGTTCTGTAGGTCTTTAAGCCCTAAGAAGTGAGCTGCCACTAAATCTTCAACATGAATATAATCACGGATACAAGTACCGTCTGGTGTATTATAATCCTCACCAAACATCATAATCTTCTCACGTTGACCTAATGCCACTTGCAATACAAGAGGAATTAAATGCGTCTCTGGACGGTGATCTTCTCCAATAATACCATTTGGCGTTGCACCAGCCACGTTAAAGTATCTGAAAATCTTATAACGTAAATTAGAAGCTTGGCTATACCAATGAAGCATCTTCTCGATTGCTAACTTCGTTTCTCCATACGTATTCGTTGGATTTGTAATCGTTTCCTCAGTAATAAGGTCTACATCCACCTCACCATACGTCGCCGCAGTAGAAGAGAAAATAAACTTATCTACCTTAAACTCATCCATTACCTCTAATAAACAAAGCGCACCATACACATTGTTATTATAATATTGAAGAGGCTTCTCCATACTAACTCCAACTAAAGAATCAGCTGCAAAATGCATAACAGCCTCAATATTTTCTTGTGTAAAAACATCTCTTAAAAACGCTTTATCACGAAGGTCGCCATTATAAAACTTCGCACCTTCTGTAATTGCATCCTCATGACCAGTTTGTAAGTTATCTACTACTACTACAGATAAACCTTCGTCTACTAATTTTTTCACAGCGTGAGAACCGATATAACCAGCTCCACCGCAGATTAGAATTGAATTCATTGTCTTCCTCCTACATATATTAGGATTTCTTACTCACTCTCTTATTATAAAAGGTATACGATTGCTCGTATACCTTTTGTGTACCTTTATTACTTAGCAACGAAATAATCCGTTACATATTGTGCCCAAACTTCATGCCCTTTAGCACTTGGGAAACCGAATTCTTCTGTTAAATATGGCAGGATAGCCTTCGTTGCTGCATCAGGCCATACTCCCCAATGATCCACATATGTATAACCATTTTGCGTTGCAAATTGCTTTAACGCCTCAATCGCCTTCGGATAATTCTTCGCACCATACACTGGGTTTGGTGGTTGAATCATAATCGTAGCGCCCTTTGCACTAGTAGAAAGTGCTTGAACAAATTTCTGCGTACTCGCAACAGAGTTTCCATTACCAGTTTTACCATTGTCCGTAATAAATGGTGGTTCGAATAAAATCACATCTGGATTATCTTTCGCAATCTCTTTATCACGCTTATTTGCGATTAACTCTTCTGTGCTTTCACCCTTATATTCCTTTACCGTCACATTCCATAAACCTTTACCGTAAGTAGTCTCTAAATTAGCCGTTAACTTAGCTGCCCAAGCATCTTTTTCAGATGAAGAAGCTTCATCACCAACAATAACTAGATTTACTGCCTTTTTATCCTCAGCAGCTTTCTTCAACTTCTCTTTCACTTCATCTGGTAAATTCTTCGCATATGCTTCATTAAAAGATGACTTCGCATCTTGTTTTTTCTCTGTCTTCTTCGCTCCACTATCTTTCACTTCAGACTTCGTTTTCGTTACTTCACTCGTCTGCCCTGTCGCATTCGCAACTTTCTTATTCCAGTACAATTTACCGCTCACAACCGAAGCGACAAACAATACAAAAATAACTAGGACAAGTACTGCTTTCTTATTCATCGATTCACCTCATCTATTAATCTCACAACATATAATACTAATATAAATTCACACAAAAATAAACCCAACTCCTACCAAAGGAGTTGGGTTATTACATATTACTTAGTCACTTCAAGATGTGCTCTTAGCTTATTCGTAATATCTTGTTTCGCTGAATCTGGAACATAATAGTACCAAATACCATCAGCAGCTTTATGGCCATCACCTGGAATTTGGATTTCTTCACTATTCTCCATGCAATCTTTATAGTTCTTTTGAATATCAAACATTTGATCTTGCGTTAAACTTGTTTTAACATTTTTCTCAATCGCTTTTAACACATCACCATAATTTGCAAGAGAAGATACACTTGCACCCTTTTTAATTACAGCTTGGATGACTTGACGTTGACGCATTTGGCGACCGAAGTCACCGCGTGGATCTTCATAACGCATACGAGTGTATTTTAGTGCTGTTTCACCATTTAAATGGATATTACCTTTAGCAAAATGTTGATCCCTCGATGTAAACTCTAAATCGTTATTTACATCAACACCTCCAACAGCATCTACAATATCTCTAAATCCAGCCATGTTTACTTCAATGTAATGATCAACCGGTACATTTAGGAAATTCTCTACTGTTTTTACAGACATATCGATGCCACCGAAAGCATAAGCATGGTTGATTTTATCTTTTTTACCTTTACCAACAATTTCTGTATAAGAATCACGTGGAATACTTGTAATTTTCATAGATTTTGTTTTTGGATTTAAAGTAAATAACATAAGTGAATCTGACCTACCAGTTCCATTATCCTCTTGGTCTACACCCATCAATAAAATAGATATAGGTTTATTATCTGCAATATCTACTTTCTTATCTCGCTTATCGGACTTATCACGATCCAAAGGCTTATGCACTGTATTTAACGCATTAGACACATTAGAATATACAGTATATGCATATACACCACCAGCAATAACAAGAACGCCAATGATACCTAGGATCCAAAATAAAATCTTTTTCTTCATAGTTTTTCCTTCTTTCAGCTTATAAATTCAAATACAAAGATATAGAATGCCAATCCATTCTATTATATCTCATTTCAAACAATTATATATTGTTAAAGTGTAGTAATATTCTAATCAATTTCATATATAACATATTAACAATCATACATTAACTTAATCCACACCATTTCAAACATTCATTGTAGTCTTTAAAGATTGGCTTACTATTTAAAAATGCATCTTGACAATTACACATCCTTCGCACCTGAAAGAATTCCACTCACTCGAGCTTGCATTTACATTAATGGTCCACGTAATCAAGATGTAAAGTTTTTAATGCACTTACTAGCTTTTGTGAAGCTTCTTTTCCATTCGTATCCGCGTGTGCAACTGGTGCAGCAAACGCTGTTAAGCTAAGACTAACCCCAACGACTAATGAACTTTTTTCATAACTCCTTTGAAATGCATGGTTGTTTCTCCTTTTTATAACAATTCGTTAGTTTGAATATACCATAAGTAATCCGTAATCGAACAACTTAATCATGATTTTTCAATAGAATTACCAATAAACAAAAATCAAATTTGATGTTTCACATTCCTTATTAAGGATGGGATACAATACAAGCTACCTTTCCTTTTATAACAAAGTTTCCTAACTGTGCTGGTATGATAAAATGATCACCCTTTTTCACTGGAAATTCACCTTCTACAGTTTTAATCACAGCGTCACCTTCAATGACACTCACAAGTTGAAAAGGCTTATCTTGCTGAAAAGAAGCTTCCTCTCTCACTTCCCATTTATAGACAGAGAAATATTGTTCTTGTACAAATGTTGTAATAATCGCACCATTTTCCTCAACTACATTCGCTTTCACTTTATAGTCCCTATGAGGAATCATTGATACGGCAACAGCCTTTTCAAGATGCAGTTCTCGTTTTTGACCGTTAGCATCCGTACGATCATAATCATATACTCGATAGGTTGTATCAGAACTTTGCTGCGTTTCTAGTACAATCGTACCTTCACAAAGCGCATGAACCGTACCACTCGGCACATAAAAAAAGTCACCTGGCCTAATTGCCACGCGACGCAATAATTCACTCCATTTTCCTTCCGCAACAAAGTGCTGAAACTCTTCCTGTGTTCTTGCATAATGTCCATACACAAGCTCTGCATCTTCTTTACAATCAATAATATACCAGCATTCTGTCTTTCCCATTTCACCATTTTCATACATATGAGCAAATTCATCATTTGGGTGTACTTGAACTGATAAATCTGTATTGGCATCTAATATTTTTGTTAGAAGCGGAAATCTTTCAGAAGAATACTTCCCAAATAATTGACGGTTTTCCTTCCATAACTGTTCCAGTGTTTTACCTTTATACATCCCATCTCTTACAACACTTAGACCGTTTGGATGTGCCGAAACGCCCCAGCATTCTCCAACTAATTCGGAAGATAACTCATAATTAAATTGTGCTAATGATTTTCCTCCCCAGATTTTCTCTTGGAGAACAGGTTGTAAAAACAACGGCGCTTTCATCCTAATATAGTACCTTCTTTCTCACTTAAATTCATACATCGTTTATATTTTTTTAAAAAAATATGAGCGACAATATTAGACACGTCATTCTCGTATTCAAATGACGTGTCTTTTATATATTCACGAGGATTTATATGTTGAAGTTCTTCCCACGTGGTCAATTCACATAATTGATTATACCTTAAGAAGTGAATTGTATTTTGATCCTCATTCATCTCTTTTCGATTCAAAATCACCAAAGGTTTTTCATGAACTATTGCTTCTCCTACAGTTCCCCAACCAGCTTTTGAAATAATACAATTAGCAGCTGCAACATAGTTTTGTGATTCTGTATAGTCATTTGGAATTTGATGTACATTCGGATGCTGCACATCCATATTACTAGAAACAATAAACACAGAATCTTCATCATTCCATAAAGATAGATCTGTTATATTTCCTACATCAATTTTCATTCCAAGGGGGATAAAAATGAGTTTTTTCTTTCCTGTTGGATTTAACTCCAATCGAATTCTGCTTACTTCTAAAGGGTCTGCTTTTCTACTATAAAAGTTAAAGGAGAGTGTATTTTCCCTCGCCCACTGCTTTTCTATACCACCTGCTAATAGGTAAAAGTAATCCATTTTTTCATACATGTCCTCAAGTACTTTCAGTGATTTTACTGACAAAACATGCTCATAAGCTGTATACCACGTAAAATTAGAAATACCAACAGTTGGAACACCTAACCTATTACCAATTTCAAAAGCAATCGGCGAAATATCAGAGACAATACAATCAACACAAAAAGGTGTTAAAAAACAAACTTCCCTATGAACCTTCTCTGGTAATTCCTCATAAAACATATCATGCGTTCGTTGTAATTTCTCTGAATCTAATTCAAGTGAATATTCCTTCAAAACATAGCCGACATCTGTTTTCACATCATGAAATATAACCCTATCTTCATATTCCCTGAGCGATTCGCGAATAAACCCTAATGCATATGAATGACAAACAATAATTCGTATATCATTTCTTACCTGTAACATCTCACGTATTAAAGCAGTGCACCTTGCCGCATGTCCATATCCATATTCTGAAATATAAAAAGCAAATGTTTTCATCACAATCTCCTCGAAAGAAAAAAAACGCTAGAAGAGTCTAGCGGTTACATAATAACTTGTGCTTGTGATTGATAATAATGTGTTAAAATATCATCCCAGTTTGTATATAAACGAACAAAATCCGTATGAACTACTTCTTTCCCCGTTTGAACTTCAATAAATTCTAATTCACTAAGCGCACGAATCGCGTGTTTTTTCCCTGCTGGGATATGAACAATATCTCCAGCTTTGACACGGCGAATATGATCATCTAAAATGAGCTCACCTTCACCACGAATAATTGTCCATACTTCATTTCGTAAATTATGATAGTGATATGTAGAATTTTTATTTTCTTCAATACAAATTCGCTTCGTTACCATTTCTTCATTTTCATACTTTGCATAGTCTAACACTTTAGACCGCCCCCAAATACGCTCTTCATACATCGGTGGCTGATCAAAAGCAACAATTAAATCTTTAATCTTTGGACTAGATGTTTTATCCGAAACAAGGATACCGTCAGGACTAGCTGCAACAACGACATTAGAAAGACCTACTACAGTAACTGGAACTTCCAGCTCATTCACTACATGTGTATTTTTAGAGTCTTCACTAATAATACCTTTCCCAATTTGAGGTGTAGCCATTTCTTCTGTCAGGGTATTCCACGTCCCTAAGTCCTTCCAATAGCCACTGTAAGGTAAAGCAACAATCTGATTTGCCTTTTCCACCACTTCATAATCAAAACTAATCTTTGGAAGCTGATCATACCGCTTAGAAAGATCATGATACAAAATAGGAAGGTTTTTCTCTTCTAAGATATTGATTAAATAACGTAGTTTAAAAGCAAACACACCACAATTCCATAACGCCTTTTTCTCAATTAATGTTACTGCCTTTTCTTCACTCGGTTTCTCAGTAAAACGAGCCACATTGAAATATTCTTGTGAAGTGTTATCTTCTTTCGGTACAATATAACCATATTTAGAGGATGGATATGTTGGCTCAACACCCATAAGAGCTAGCTCAGCATCGGAATTTTGTAAGGCCGCATCTAAATCCTTTACTCTTTCAAAAAAGCCATCTTCTACATAAGGATCAACTGGTAATATGATAACCGTTTCATCTAAATCTGTATGTTGTTCAGAAAATAAAAAAGAACCCGCAAGTGCGATTGCTGGGAATGTATCCCTTCGCTCCGGTTCTACAATTAATGGTACATCTGTACCTAATTGATTATGAATCATTTCTGTTTGTGTTTTCGATGTCGCAACGACTGCGGAATTACTTAAATTAACTGACTCTAATTGTCCCCATACACGTTGTACCATGGATTGACGTGTACCCTCTTCATTTTCTAATACTTTTAGAAACTGTTTTGAACGTGTGTCATTTGATAATGGCCATAGGCGTTTACCTGAACCACCAGAAAGTAATACAAGCTTCATAGAATCCCTCCATAAAAAAACAGACCAACTGGTCCGAATTTACTTTTAAATAAATACTATACTCGAGACATTTCTAAACTATTTATTGTTTCTCGTCCAATTGAGTCGTATATGATTTTTTCATTTTTTACACTCATCAAGTCATAACAGTTTCGTCCATCGATCACGATAGGATTTCTCATCAATTTACTGTAGTTCCCTAAATCAAAGTTTTTCACATCATCCCATTCAGTAAAAATAAAACAAACGTCTGCATCCTTAAGGGTATCCTCTATAGAATAACAATAAGTAACTCCTGGGTATAGTTTTTTGAAGTTATCTATGCCGACTGGATCCCACGCCCTAATATTCGCCCCACCTTCAATCATAATTGGAATATTTACAAGTGTAGGCGCTTCTCTTAAATCATCTGTTCCAGGTTTAAAAGTTAATCCAAGGACAGCTACATTCAATCCTTTTAAACTATCAAAGTATTTTCGAGATTTTTTAATCAATTTAAGCTTTTGATTTTCATTTACATCAATAGCTGCCTTTACAGTCTTTAGCTCATAATCATGGAAATTTGCCAACCAATGTAATGCTTTCGTATCTTTAGGGAAACAAGATCCACCATAGCCTATACCGGCATTTAAGAATCGATTTCCTATACGACCATCATATCCCATACCATGTGCCACATCTTCTATATCAGCTCCAATAATCTCACAAAGGTTTGCAATTTCATTGATGAAAGATATTTTTAAAGCTAAAAAATCATTGGAAGCATATTTTATCATCTCAGCACTTTTTCTATTCGTTACCACAATTGGAGCATCAAAATCCTTATAAACTTCTTTTAATACCTCACTAGCAAACTCATCTTCCACTCCAATAACAATTCTTGATGCGTTTAACGTGTCCCTTACAGCTGTACCCTGTGCTAAAAACTCTGGATTAGAAGCAACATATACATTTACATCATTTTTTAAATTGGACTTAATCAAATCTTCAATTTTATCATTTGTACCTATTGGTACTGTTGATTTAACAACTATAACACAGTCTTTCTCAATACTATCAGCTATTTGTTTAGCTACTCCATAAACATAAATTAAATTAGCAGAACCATCTTGTTTTTCTGGAGTTCCAACACCTATAAAAATAACATCTGCATCTTTATAGGTTTCTTTATAATCAGTTGTAAAACTTAATCTATCCATATTACTAACCATTAGTTCTTCTAGACCTGGTTCATAGATAGGAGAAACTCCTGCCTTCATTAAAGCTATTTTTTTATCATCCAAATCTACACAAGTAACAGAATGTCCGTATTCTGCAAGACAGACACCCGTTACTAGACCAACATATCCAGTTCCAGCTACTGCGATTTTCATTTTTATCCCACCTCTACTTATTGAAAAACTTTTATATATTGCATTTTAATATCTAAAGAGCAGATTAATTAAAATATCAATACATGAGTGGCTACACTCGCTTTATGCTTACTCGTAATCCCCGTTCTAATAGTATTTGATGAATCTTCGGCGCACCATAACGATTTTCGTTATCTTGATGAATTTGTATATTTTTTTAATTAATTCTTTATTTTCAAGGCGACGATTTGACTCTGTTTTGTGCTGGGATTGGTAGTAAAGGTTTCTCGCTATCTCAAGGGGCCAGCACATCATATGAACAGAGTGTGTTCCTCCTTGAAACCCATTGTAAGAACTTAACTAAGTTATATCCTTATGACTATATTAGCTCTACATATAGACTAATTATCCGCATTAATTTATGTATTAATGTCTATTACTGAACCTTTTAAACAATGGCCCTTTAAGTTTGTTTAAAATAATCATCATTACTTTCTCTTTCATTAATAACAGGACTATAAAGTAAACCAATGCACCTGCAACTGCACCAATTACAAATGAAAGGACTAAGCTATTAAATATACTACGTATATAAATGACTACACCACTCATTAATAATGCAGCGACTAGATAACTAAATGAAGATTTATTTATAAAGCTAATTTCTTTATATCCTAATTTCTTTTTTGCTATATAGTATCTCATACTTACAGAGCTTATTTCTGAAATAACTTGGACTATACCTGCCGCTAAAAACCCAATTATGGGAATTAATATTATATTAAGGAGTAAACTCAGAAAACTAGTTATAATAGAACAATACAGGCCTAACTTTTCTTTGTCTGAGGCCACAAGAACTTGGTATTGAAGATACGTAGCTAAAGGTGAACAAATAATAGTAAGAGCTAAAATTTGAAATAAGAGAGTCGCCTCTAAAAACTCTTCCCCCCCTAATATGAACATAATACTCGGTGCTAAGCATATACATCCAATTGTAATCGGAATAGTAACCCATAAAATAAAGTTTGGGACCTCACTCAAAAGCTGACGAAATTTTAATTTATCTTTTTTTATATAATATGAAGCACGAGGTAAAGTTGCATTTGATATGGCTGTAGATATTGCAACAGCCATACTAACTACAGTTTTAGTTCTGTTCATAAAAGCTACCGCTTTAGTATCTATCAAAAATCCCAAAAGGGCTTGATCTGCATTTGTATAAATATTGACTACAAAAGTATGCATAAAAAAGATCTTAAGGAATTTAAAATGTCTTAATGGTTTTATATTTTTAAACTGTAATTTCACATATCTTCTACTATACAAATAGTTTAAGATTCCATTTAAGCCATTCGCAATAACACTAATTAAACCGAAAAGAACATAATGTTCCTCCTGTTTAATAAATAGAAATATACATATTAAAGAAAAGATTTTAATAAAAGCATTTCGTATAGTTATGTAACGATATTCTTCTACCCCTTGAAAAAACCAATCAATGGAAAACATATTTAAAATGATACTTAATGAGAGAATTAAAAAAAGTGGTGATTCAAGAGTAAAGTTACTAATATTAAAAACGACAAAGTAATAGATAATCGTAACAATTAATGACATAGCACCATTAATGATGAAAATTTCCGAGAAAAGTTTATTAAGCTGTTCTTGGTTATTTCGAATTTTTGCAATCTCTCGGATACCATAGGTAGTTGTGCCAAAAGTAGCAAATAAAATAAACCAATTGACTATAACCATAGCAAAATTGACCTTACCTAAATTAGAGGCACCTAATATTCGTGAAACATACGGTGCTGTTATTAGTGGAAAAAGTAAATTCAATCCTGTATAAATAAAGTTATATATAATATTTTTAAACAATGACTTGTTCTTCACAATTTGCCTCCCAAACAGAAATAAACCTGGCATCGTCTTTATTTTTTACCCCTTCAACCCCCACAAGGAAACTAGAGCTCAAACAGTTAACATAGTATCCACATAAAAAACAAATTTTTAGGGTTGAGAATGATATTGAATTTCTGTAAATGGAGTACCTATCAGGATTTACAATTATAAATTTGTATAATCCAAATAGAATTAAAACTTCAAGATATAGAATAATCTTATTATCTAGGCTACAACTTTACTTTGTTATCTGCTGATAGATATTGCTCAAAATCTTAAAGTTCTCTTCAGCAGTGTAATATTCTTGATAAAATTGAAAGGTACTTTGGTACAGATCCTTGCCCTGTTTTTTTGCTTCTAATAATCTCACAATTGATTCTACTATGGATTCAGATGATTTGTAATCAAACCCATAACCCGTCACATCATCAATTACCAGATTATCTACATTACCAATTCTACTTCCTAGAACTGGGGTCCCATACCTATATGCCTCAACAATAGTCATTGGAAACCCCTCATACCACTGGGTTGGTAGAATAAGCGCTAAGGATTCAGCAATCATTTGAGTTACTTTTTGATTTTCAACATACCCTATCATTTTTACACTAGGCTCAAGCTTATTAGAAATAATATACTCGTTACACCATTCCTCTTCAGGACCGGTGCCACATATGATAAGTTGTACAGTTTGCCTTCCATAAGTACTATATGTTTTCCATGCTGTTAAAAGTTTATCTATCCCTTTTGTTTTATCGATGCGACCTGCAAAGATGATCTGTTGTTTTCTATTTTCGCTCCTTATATAATTTATTAGTCGACTCATCTTTTATCGCCCTTTCATTTTATAAACTAGTAGATTAGTGGAATTACTTCTTCCAAAGAATAGCATAGTGATATAATTTATATTTAATCTTTTTTTAAGTTACTATCATATTCCCTCTTAAATAATTTATAATATTTATCCGCTACAATGTCCCAAGTGTTATGCTCCGCTGTCACCGTTGCATGCTTTCTCAACTGTTTTAATTTCCCTGGGTTCTGCTTAACTTCCTGTAAAATATTTAGAATTATTTCTCCCGTTTTATTGTCTAATGAAACAATATAACCATTTTCATCATTTCTAATAATATCTCTTGCTCCACAGCTGTCAGATAAAATACATGGACAACCAACAGTCATGGATTCTAAAACTGCAACATTAAATGTATCATGTAAACTTAGACATAACTGAAAAGTGGACTGTGCATAGTAACTAAATAATGCTGTCTTATCTTTTATTAATCCATGATATGTCACATAATTCTCAAGTTTATTATTGGATATATATCGTTTATATTCTTCTTTAATTTGATCGTTTTCAACAGAACCATACATATCTAAATGTACATCGAAATCCGAATTATCAATTATATACTTTATTGCCTTAAGCGTTTCAAGAATCCCTTTTCCTTTTTTTATACCGCCAACAAAAATAAATTTAATCTTTTCAGCATCTAATCTATTATCTTTTGAGGGAGCTAAAGGATTAGCCTGAACCCCATTGTTTATAACGTATATATTTTTATTCCTGCCGTAAATTGATTTAATATCACTTGCAAGTTTAGAAGAAACACAAATAATATTTTTAAACTTTTTATATAAAAACTTTTCTAACATTAAATAACGATTCTTGGTAACACCTGACATTTCAGAATCAATTTTATATATTCCATGAACAGTAAGGTAATAAGTATTTTTCCAGTTAATTAAGCTTATCAAATAAATAATTAGTGCCATTATAAAACCATCTGTATGAACATTTACAACCAAGTTTTTTTTAAACAACACCTTTGTAATAATATCTTGAATAAGCCTAACAAAAGAAGTAGATTCATTTTTTAGAATATACTCGACATCTACATTTAATCTTGAAAACGATTTTTCCAAATGATATACCACGTTTCCTGGTCCATTGAGCTTATTACCTTCATATAACTTGCCGACTATAATAATTTTCTGCATAGTATATTGTTTGCCTTCCTACAATCAAAGATATTTACTTATTTTTCCTGACATCAAATTTATAAAGGCATTAGCTACAATTTTTATGGTTTTAAACGGATGAATTTTACACATCACTCTTAATTCCTTTGCAGCATTTTTATATTCTTTTTTCTTCATAAACAAAATCATCAATCGATTCGCAAAACTGTATTCAATTTCGCGTACTTGTTTTTCTGAAAATTTGTCATAAAGTTTTCTACCTAAATTCCTGTAATTCATTTCTCCCATTATTGTTTTTCCTTTAGTACTAATTCTGGGTCCCTCATAATCATAATACCGTGTTAGTACTTTAGGCACATATTCTATTTCATAACCAACTTTTAAAATATTTAACATCAAAATCGAATCTTGTTTACATGGGACATCCTGAAACATTCCTACTTCTAGTAGAACATCTTTTCTACACATCCATTGGGTTGTTGCTGCAATACAATTGTGAACTAATTGTTCATATAGACAGTTTCCACTAAAATTGTTTTCAACAATAATATGCTTTCCATTATCCATGACAGTTTCCGTATAACCATATACAAGAGCTAATTTAGAATTTTTATTGTTTTTAAAAACTGCTAATTTTTCTTCGATGTTCTCTGGTAAGTACTCATCATCATCATCTAAAAAGGCAATAAATTTACCTTTTGCATGCTTAATGCCAACGTTGCGTGATCGAGCCCCCCCCATGTTTTCGGAATTTTTAATATACTTCACTTTATTATTTAACTCATATTGCGACATTATTTTTTCTGTCTCTCTACGATAATCACTTCCGTTGCCATTATCATCAATAACCAATATTTCGATATTAGAATAAACTTGATTTAAAACACTATTTATTGCCCTTTGTAACATATCATTTCTAGCATAAGTCGGTATAACAACACTTACAAGATCCATCCTAACTTCCCTTTCGTATTCTAATATTTTCTTCTAATTAGATTCTATCTTTCTACTATCCATTAATTTTAAAATCATAATGAACAGTAAAAATAATAAAACAGCATCTGTGAGTACCAAATAAGCATTAAACATATTCATTTCTACAAATATCATAAAGATACTAAATGCAATACAGCTATTCCCATTTTTAATAGCCTTAATACATGGTTTAATTACTATGAAATACACCATACCGATAACATTAATAGCTCCAAATTTGTATAGTAAAATTAAAAAAGGATACTCCTTTGCAATAGCTGTATTCCAGCTACCCACCAGATTTATCAAAATAGAATCAATAGACTCACCATATCCTGTAAAAAACCTTAATTCCAACTCCTTCTGTGCAAAAATCATGGTCCAGACTTCATTTCTACCAGTAGTCAACGATTCGTTGTTTAATCTAGAAAATACTAAATCAAATAAACCAATATAATATGCCGAAAGAATGAGTATTATCAACATTATAAAATTTCTTATTCTTTTTTCACCCTTCAAGTTAAACCAAAACAAACTCACTAAAAAAATAAATATTCCTGTCTTACTGCCTGTACTTAATACACCAATCATAGAAATAGCCATTACAATTTTGGTGCTAACAATTGATTTTCCATGTGTCCTTGTATAACACATATTTAGTAAATAGAACATATTATAAATTAAAGCATTCATAAGATAGTGTCCCATAAACGATGCAAACCTGTATGAAAAAATACCTGCAGAATTAGGTACCCAGTTTGAAATCCCAGGAATGACTGTACTTGTTAAAAATTTCATAATAGCGAAGTTGGTTAATGTATCAATTGCATATATCCCAAAAATAATATATACGAAGAAATTAAAATACTTTAGTAACTTGATAAGTAAATTTTTGGCGAATACAGAATTTGAATTAACTCCAAACATTAATACCATTAATGGTAAAAAATACATCACAGTACTATATATAATTTGTTTTACAGAAACACCATTCAATATATTTATAATAGCAGCATGAATAACCATTATTCCTAGCAGGGACATCCCCTTACCATTCAACCAAATTCCTTTCCCTCGAAAAACCAATAACAGGAAACTTAGATAGAATAAGTAATTCACATTTGCTAAAGGCCCCATAAATTTAATTCGCATATAAAAGCATGTTAAAAATAAAGAGCATATCAATCCAAAAGCAACTACAGTACTAATTTTTAATTTACCTTGATGTATCACATAGTGCCTCCAATACTATAACTTCTTCACCATCTTTGCCGGAGACCCTGCATACACTCCTGGCTCTAATAAATCCTTACTGATGACCGAATTTGCCGCTACTACAATGTGGTTACCTATTGTTACTCCCTGGGTAATTACCACATTGGCACAAATCCACACATCGGAGCCAATCTTCACAGGCGCCGATGATATTCCTTGCTTGCAAATCAAATTATTAGGGTTACTGTACTCATGTTTGTGGTCTACTATTACAACGTTCGGTCCAAAGAGATTATTATCTCCTATAGTTATTTCACTCATTGCAACCAATTTACAATTTGTATTAAAAAAATTATTATATCCTAGCTTTAAATTTCCACCATTCACTTCAAGGTTACAAAAATCCGAAAACCATGTCTTAGTTCCTATATCACAATATCCCCTAGAATGAATCCAAAACCTGACGCTTTTCCCGATGAAATACTTAATACCCCTAGTCTTTAATCTTCCTAAATTAATAATCTTTTTATTAAAAAGTCTTAGCAATCCAATACATAACATTATATACTTTCTCATCACCGCTTCTCCAAACTAATAAATTTTATTTTATCCTTATTTTACGCGATAGATATCGGATGTACCCCATTGGAAAGGCCAATACAGTATAAAATAATGGCAGCTTGTACAGCCTTTTTCTTGCAAAGCAATAAAAGCATACCACATTAACTGCAGCCTTAATTTTTTTGATAAACCCTCTAGAATAATTAAATCTATTATAATAGTAAAGCATGAAGCCTTTAGGGTTTTTCATCATGATGCTATATAAATTATTGGTATATCCATCTTCTTGATATTGGACTATTATCAAGGTTTCTGGACAAACCCATAAATAGGATTTAGTATCTAGCAGATCATATACCACACCTTCTGTAATGACCTTTTCATCTGGAAATACCGGAAATGGGTTCTCCTTCATAACATCGGTCCGTATTACTAAAGCTGTATCCACTCCAAAGCCTTTTTCGTATAACTTTGTTAGAGTTGAATAACAATTTTCTTCTGGGAATTTGCTATTGTTTATATGTCTACCTCCTATTACCTCTTTATATGCAACCATTCCCCACGCTTTGCTATCTAATGCTTTGTCCCAATTTTGGATAATAATATCAACTGCATTATCTGAAAGATAATCATCTGAATCAACGCACATAAATAGTGGTGTTTCAATCCCTTCTACCCCACTATTATGTGCTCTCATTTTACCGCCATTATTTTGATAAACGTATTTAATTTCGATTTTGTTTTCTTTTATAAAACCCTGTACTAGTACTTCTGTGTTATCGTTTGAGCCGTCGTCCACTAAAAGCCAGGAAAAATTTTTATTAGTTTGCCTGCACAAACTCCTGTATAGGTTTTCAATTATATATCCTCTATTAAATGTGGTTGTAAGTATGGTAATTTTTTTATTGTTCATTAACAATAACCCCTGTATTTATTTGAAATTTGGCTTAATAAAAACCTTGTTAGGATCAATTATCTGTTTTTTCCCTTTATTTAATTGTAATAATTTCTCCTTGTTAAATTCCGTAAGACAGATGTAATTAAGCTTTTTATAAGTACCTAAAAATCTATGAATCTTTAGCGTAAATACGCAAGCGAGTGTTTGAATCTTGCTACCCCGATAACATTTATTAGTGACCGCACACTTAAGACCTTTGTCAACACAATCTTCACATATTTGACCATCCCGATAAAATAGGGCCCCGGGACATAATAACCTAAAATTGTGTATTGTCTGAATAACTGGGGTTTTTGTACTGAATGCTGCATAGTAGACCGATGGACTAATAAGATTAAGCGTATTATGAACATGAACAACATCTATTTTATTTCGTTTAATAATAGCCTTAACCTCTCGATAAGTTCTAATTGAAAACACTGTAGTAAACGGAAGACATAGCTTTTGTAATTTGCTCATCTTCCTTAACTCATTATTATTTCGGCTGTATAACAAAACTGTGTATCCATGTTCTTCTAATAGCTTCTTCTCATTAATAACAACCGTATCCTCACCACCTGGAATTTGATAATAGTTGTGGACCATGAGAATTTTCTTTTTTTTCTCCATTTTATTTTCCCCTTATAAAGGTATGCCATATGAACTTATTATTCGTATGAAAATATCTCTTAAATAACCTGCGAGGGTCTTGAAGCAATCGATAAAACCACTCCATATTAATCTTCTGCATCCATTTAGGTGCCCTATTAATATTTCCGGCAAAGTAATCAAAACCAGCACCGACACCTAGCATCAATCCATTTACCTTTCCTTGATGCTCAAACATCCACTTTTCTTGCTTTGGGGCACCAAGACCAACCCATACAAAATCTGGTTTAGTATCATTAATAAGCTTTATAATTGTTGCATCTTCTTCGATAGTCATTGGTCTAAAAGGAGGACTATACATCCCGACAACCTGAATATCTGGATAGTTTTGTTTTAATTTTATGTGCATTTTTTCTAAAGTCTCTTCTGTAGATCCATAAAAATAATGTCTATATTGATTCTCCACTGACGCTTCGAACAATTCCCCCATAAGACTTGGGCCCGTTGTTCTATCCATATTCTTATGCCCACGTTTTCTACCAATTGTAGATAATGGTCCACCATCTGGGATTGCCATCAATCCACCATTCTGAATTTTACAATAGTTTTCATCTTCATAGGATGTAACGGTGGTATGTACATTAGAAACACAGATATAATCACCAGCTAAGCGATTTCCAGATTTACTTTTAACATTTGTTTTCAAATATTTTAAAAGCCACTCCATATTAATCGCTGCAATATCCACACCAAGAATATTACAGGTAGGTATATTACTTTTGTCCACCTTGCGTTTATACTCCTTATAAACCGTAACTTTACTCGAGTTCATCTCGTAATCTTCCCACCTTTTATTTAAAAATAAACTTATTATTCTTTCAAACATATTATTGCGTAAAGTGTTCTAAAAAACTATTTCATAAAGTTTAAACATAATAACTTCTTCTAAAATAAAAAAGAGAACCTCCTAAGATTCTTGTATGCTGTATGTTATAAAATAAACCAATCAAGAATAAAAAGAAGTTACGTATAAAACAAGTCATATGCTTATATGAGATTATATATAATAGGTAAGTAAATCAATCAAACATCTTCTTAACTCTATCTTCCTTCTCAACCTTCTCCATATCTGCTTCTACCATAATACGAACAAGCTCTTCAAATGAAGTCTTCGTTGGATTCCAACCTAGTAATGTTTTTGCTTTTGTTGGATCTCCTAATAATTGTTCTACTTCTGCTGGACGGAAGAATTTAGGGTCTACTGCTACAAGTACTTTACCTGTTGCTTTATCAATACCTTTTTCCTCAGCACCTTCTCCTACCCATTCAAGCTCAATACCAACATGTTTGAATGCTAATGCAGTAAATTCACGAACTGTATGCATTTCGCCTGTTGCGATAACGAAATCTTCTGGTTTGTCATGTTGAAGGATTAACCACATACACTCTACATAGTCTTTTGCGTAACCCCAGTCACGAAGGGAGTCTAAGTTTCCTAGGTACAATGTTTCCTGTTTTTCTTGTGCAATACGAGCCGCTGCAAGTGTGATTTTACGTGTTACGAATGTTTCACCACGACGTTCTGATTCATGGTTAAATAAAATCCCGTTTACTGCAAACATGTTATAAGATTCACGGTAATTCTTTGTAATCCAGAAACCATAAATTTTCGCTACACCGTACGGAGAACGTGGGTAGAATGGCGTTGTTTCTTTTTGTGGTACTTCTTGTACTTTTCCGTATAATTCAGATGTTGATGCCTGATAAATACGAGTCGTTTCAGTTAAACCTAAAATGCGAACTGCTTCTAAGATACGTAATGTTCCTACGCCATCTACATCTGCTGTATATTCAGGTACATCAAATGATACTTTTACGTGTGATTGTGCACCTAAGTTATAAATCTCATCTGGACGAATTTCACTAATTAAGCGAATTACGTTTGATGTATCTGTAATATCACCATAATGAAGATGGAAATTTTCTTGGTTATTTAACCCTTCGATTTCTTCGTTTACTAATCGCTCAATACGATCCATATTATAAGAAGAACTACGACGGATAATACCATGTACTTCATATCCTTTTTCTAATAAAAACTCTGCTAAGTAAGATCCATCTTGTCCTGTTACGCCTGTAATAAGTGCCTTTTTCATACTGCCTTTTCCTCCAAGTAATGTAATCTTTTTTACTTTCTCACTAATTCCTTTTCCGTTTGTAAAAACCAATTATACGCTTTCTTTAAACCTTCATCTAAAGAAGTCGTTGCTTTCCAGCCTAAAGAGTTTAACTTTGAAACATCTACTAACTTACGAGGTGTTCCATCTGGTTTAGATACATCAAAGCGAAGTTCGCCAGTAAAACCTACCGTTTCTTTCACTTTTTCAGCAAGTTCTTTAATAGATAAATCTTCACCTACACCGATGTTCACAATTTCATTACCTTCGTATTTATTCATTAAGTACACACAAGCGTCTGCTAAATCATCAGAGTATAAGAACTCACGTAATGGCGTACCTGTTCCCCAAACTTCTACAAACTCAGCATTACTTTCTTTTGCCTCGTGGAACTTACGAATTAAAGCTGGTAATACATGTGATGTATGTAAGTCAAAGTTATCATTTTCACCATATAAGTTTGTTGGCATTGCTGAAATATACTTTGTACCGTATTGACGGTTATATGATTCACACATTTTAATACCTGCAATTTTTGCAAGTGCATACGGCTCATTTGTTGGTTCTAATTCACCTGTTAATAAATATTCCTCTTTTAACGGTTGTGGTGCTAATTTCGGATAAATACAAGTACTACCTAAAAATAGTAACTTCTCAACACCGGAACGATAAGCTAAATCGATTACATTCGTTTGAATCATTAAATTATCACGAATGAAGTCCGCTGGATATTGATTATTTGCAACAATTCCACCCACTTTAGCTGCCGCTAAAAATACATAATCAATTTTTTCTTTTTGGAAGAATTCTTCTACTTGTCTCGGATCACGTAAATCTAATTCTTTACTCGTTTTATAAACTAGATTTGTATAGCCTTGTTCTTCTAATTTACGTAAAATTGCTGAACCAACTAATCCACGATGACCCGCTACATAAATTTTAGAATCTTTTTTCATGATTTTTCAAACTCCTTTTTAAAAGGCATTATTTGATCCTAATAATACCTTTACTGTTTTTAATATAATCTTTATATCATAGAAAACATTTCTATTACGTATGTATTCTAAGTCTAATTCCACCATTTCCGCAAATCCAACACTATTTCTTTCTGTCACTTGCCAAAGTCCTGTACACCCCGGAGTCACCAGTAACCTCTGTTCATCATAAGAAGTATATTCTTTCACTTCTCTCGGAAGCGGTGGACGTGGTCCAACCAAACTCATCTCACCTTTCAATACATTTAATAACTGCGGTAACTCATCAATACTTGTTTTACGAATGAATTTACCAATTCTTGTAACACGTGGGTCCTCTTTCATTTTAAACATAGCACCTGATACTTCATTATGTTGCAATAAATCTTTTAAACGTTCTTCCGCATCTGTTACCATTGAACGGAACTTGTACATTCCAAACTCTTTTCCGTCTTTCCCAACACGAATTTGTTTAAAAAAGACAGGACCTTTCGGATCTTCCAACTTAATCAATATAGTAACAATAATAAAAACGAATGAAAGCAAAATAATACCGCATAACGCACCAAATATGTCCATTAAACGCTTCATAAATAAATACAACCTATTTTGATTTATCTCTTCAGCAGCAAGTAATCCTTGTTCCTTTACAGTTCCACTGGATACCTTGGTTAAGGCCAATTCCTTTTCACCTCACTTTATACGTATACATTTTCTTTTTTTACAAGTTCGTTCATATATTTCATTAATTCTTTTCTTAACTCTTCATGCTGCAATGCCATTTCAATCGTAGTCTTAATAAAACCAAACTTCTCCCCAACATCATAACGAGTACCTTCGAAATCATATGCGAACACACGCTGAATTTCATTTAACCGTTGAATGGCATCTGTTAATTGAATTTCTCCACCAGCACCTGTCTGTTGATTCTCAAGGAACATAAAGATTTCTGGCGTTAACACGTAACGACCCATAATTGCTAAATTTGATGGTGCTGTACCTTCTGCTGGCTTTTCAACAAATTGACGCACTTGATAACGACGGTCATTTTGTTCAACCGGATCAATAATACCGTAACGATGTGTTTCATTTTCAGGTACTGTTTGTACACCGATAACCGACGACTGTGTACCCTCATATTGATCCATTAATTGACGTAAACATGGCGTTTCTGCTTGTACAATATCATCACCAAGTAATACCGCAAATGGTTCATTTCCAATAAACTTACGTGCACACCATACTGCGTGCCCAAGTCCCTTTGGTTCTTTTTGTCTTATGTAATGAATATTAATTCTTGAAGAAGCTTGCACCTTTTCAAGCATTTCATACTTTCCTTTTTCTAAAAGGTTTTGTTCTAGTTCGAATGAATGATCAAAATGATCTTCAATCGCTCGCTTTCCTTTTCCAGTAACAATAATAATATCTTCAATTCCTGATTCTATCGCTTCTTCTATTATGTATTGAATTGTTGGTTTATCAACAATAGGTAACATTTCTTTCGGCATCGCTTTCGTTGCTGGTAAAAACCTTGTTCCAAGACCAGCGGCTGGAATAATCGCTTTTCTTACTTTTTTCAATTGTAGCCCTCCAATATTATTTTATTCACATGTAACAATAACAAAAACCCTACCTATAGAGTCATATTGATAACTCCATAGGTAGAGTTTCTATCATAAATAAATTATGGGCATCTAACCCAACCTCACGCCATACTCCCGACGACAAGCGTCTAAGGTAGGTTTGAAATAAAAATTTCTACCCACAGCACGACCGAGTGTCTCCATTGATAACGGTTAGGAGACATCACCAAATCTCTTCAATTAAAAAATACCAAATAATTTCTTACGACGAATGTTTTCTGGATCTTCTTTATAAATTGCTTTCCCGCTAATGATTAAATACGGATTCTCTCTTAAATCATTCATAACACTTGTGCCGAATTCTTTCTCTATTAGTGCATAGCTCTCTGCTAGATGAAATCCTCTTGACGTTATGTTATGTGCATCTGATGCGATCATATGCGTTAAATTATGTTCAACAAGTTGTAGTGAGAATTTTTTAATCTTTTTTCCGAATTTACCTAGAAGACTTCCTGCCGTCACTTGTGTTAATGCCCCTTTATTGACAAGGTTATATAACTTATCTGGCCGCTCGATTAACTCGGCATTACGTTCGGGATGAACGATAATTGGGATCATTCCTTTTACACGTAGTTCATAAAATAGTTGTTCTGCATAACGAGGTACGTGATTAGATGGAAATTCAATGAATATATATTTATTTGTCTCATTTAAAGTAACGATTTTACCAGATTCATAGTCTTCTAATAAATCACCGTATAACCTGACCTCTTGTCCTGGTAAAACTTTCAGCTTGATTTCATTTTGTTGCAATTCATCATTTAACTGCTTCACTTGATGAATAATAGAAGTACGCTCATTTACATATTTTCCATTTTGATGATGTGGTGTTGCGACAATTGTATGTATTCCTTCTGCCACGGCTTGTTGTGCCATCGCTAAACTATCCGTTACTGTTTGTGCACCGTCATCGATACCCGGTAAAATATGACAATGTAAATCAATCATTTCTTTCACCCTTCCTCTCTTATAGTAATCTTTTTTCCCTTGAATATGAGACATCTCATATTCAAGGGAAAAAAGGAGATATGTTTCCCATATCTCACTCTTTTAATTAATTTGCACCGTAGTAATAATACAGACCCTGCTCACGTTCACGATCGTTCAAGACAACGCCTAATAATTTCCCTTTAGCTGATTCTAGCAATCCTTTTGCCTTTACTGCTGTTTCTTTCTCTGTCGATTCACTACGAACGACAAGAATAGAAGCATCACATACATTCGCCATAATTTGTGCGTCTGTAACAGCTAAAATTGGTGGTAAATCGAAAATAACCAAATCGTACATACTGTATGCTTGTGCAAGAAGTTCTTGCATTGATTTTGAACCTAACAATTCAGCTGGATTTGGTGGGATTGGACCACAAGCTAAAAATTGTAAATTATCAACTGATGTTGTTTGTACACATTTTTCTAAACGTTCACTATGTGTTAATACGTTCGTTAATCCGAAAATGTTATCTACTTGGAACATTTGATGCATCGCTGGTTTACGCATATCTGCATCAATTAATAATACTTTCTTTCCTTGTTGGGCAAACACGACTGCCATATTCGCTGTCGTTGTTGTTTTCCCTTCACTCGGGTTCGCAGATGTTACCATTAATGAATGTAAATTCGTATCAACAGCTGCAAATTCGATATTCGTTCGAATATTACGATATTGTTCTGAAATTGGTGATTTCGGTTGTTGATGAGCAATTAATTGACGACGTTGACGATGATTCTTTTTCTTTTTAAATAAATTAAGAGCCAATTGTTTGTCCCCTCACTTTTCTTGATGATGGAGCGTGTGATTTCACGTTCATTGTTTCTTCATCCATACGAGCTACAATACCTAATACTGGTAAGCCAAGTAAGTTTTCTACGTCTTCTTCTTTTTTCACTGTGTTATCTAAGTATTCTAGTAAGAATGCAAGGCCGACTGCAGCCATTAAACCTACAACGAAGGCGATTGCTACATTTAACATTGGACGTGGTTTAATCGGAGATTGATTTTCTGCAACTTCTGCTTTAGAGAGTACTGTTACGTTATCCACATTCATAATTTTTGCAACTTCACCTTTAAATACCTCTGCAGTTGCATTTGCAATATCACGAGCTAATTTTGGGTCTTTATCCTCAGCTGTTACAGAAATAACTTGTGAATCTTTTTCATTCGCCACATTAATCTTTCCTGTTAACGCTTGCGCTGTCATATTTAAATTTAATTTTTCATTTACTTGATCTAAGATTACTGGACTTTTAATAATAACCTTATATGTATTCGTTAATTGAATATTCGTTTGAACTTCACTAGCTTGAATCATCGTTCCATCTTGTTTCTTCTGGTTAACAAGAATTTGCGTTGAAGATTGATAGATTGGTGTCATGAAGAAGAAGCTAATGATAGCACTTACTATAGCAGCACCAAAGGCGATTACGAGGATTATTGCTAAACGTTTTTTTAAAATATGAAATAACTCTTTCAAACTAATTGTTTCTTCCATAAGTTCCTCCAACTTTCTAAAATTTGCACATAAGAAAAATTATAACATATAAATCTTACATTTTTTATTTTGATTAATTTAGTTCTACATTTGTTCACATCAAGCACATATAATCTTACAAAATAATCTTAAATATGACAACACATTCCAACGAATTTCCAAAATTTCCATTATATCATGTTTTTCATATAATGCAATGATTAATTTTATAAAAATTCAAAAAAGCCAATAAAAATATTTATCAGCTTTTAAATTTACTATTCCACACACTATTTTCTAATAATATCCATATTGTTCTTTTTCTTCTCTTTTATCGTTTAAAACGACTCCAAGTAATTTACCGGACGCTTTGTCTAATATTTGCTTCGCTTTTACAACGTTGTCTTTTTCTGTTTTTTCACTACGTACGACCAGTACAATTCCATCGCATTTGTTCGCTAGTATTTGCGCATCAGTAACCGCAAGAACCGGTGGCGTGTCAATCAAAATCATATCAAACATGTTATATGCTTCTAGTAATAGCTCATCCATTCCACGGCTACCTAATAGTTCAGCTGGGTTTGGTGGGATTGGACCTGCTGCCATTAAGTATACATTCTCTATATCTGTTTTTTGTATGCATTGCATTAGTTTCGCTTGTCCTGATAATAGATTCGTTAACCCATTTGAACTATGGATGGCAAATAAGTTTTGAATCGTCGGCTTACGCAAGTCCGCTCCGATTAATAAAACTTTCTTCCCTTGTTGACCGAAAACAACTGCTAAGTTTGCGATTGTCGTTGTTTTCCCTTCACCTGGATCTGCCGAAGTAACAATAATAGAACGAACATGATTATCTACAGATGTAAATTCAATATTTGTACGAATGTTACGGTATTGTTCTGTGATGCGTGATTTAGGCTCTTTATGCGTAATTAATTGTCGTAATGGTTTTCTTTTTTTTCTCCCGAACATGGTATGATCTCCTCTTTTCAAAATGCGACACTTTCCCCTTTATCTCTCTATGTCCGATATGCTACGCCCATTTTTCATTTACTGATACTGTTAAAATTACCCATCACTTTCCTCTACAATCCATCATAACCAATCATAATAAGCTTTGTACTATCTCATAACCTTCATAATGTGACAACCGCGTCTCTATTTTTATCGCGCTATCATTTATCTTAATTTCAAGATATTTATAGCGTCATTATATATGAACTTCCATTCATTTACAATAAAATTTCTGATTACTCTGCATTTTAATATTTCGAACAAAAAGTACATGAATTTAAAAAATTCTTCTGCCTATTGCAGAAGAATTTTTTAAATTCACATCTATTCTTTTTTATCACCAATCGCAAATGTAATTTCAGCTTCACATGCAACTTCACCATCTACTGTTGCGATTGCTTTTCCTTTTCCAATTGGACCACGTACACGTGTCATTTCTACTTCTAGGCGCAGTTGATCACCTGGACGTACTTGTTTTTTGAAACGGCAATTGTCGATACCAGCAAAGAAAGCAAGTCTTCCACGGTTTTCTTCTTTCTTTAATACCGCAACTGCTCCGACTTGTGCTAATGCTTCTACAATAAGTACACCGGGCATAACTGCATAGTCAGGAAAGTGCCCGTTAAAGAATTCTTCGTTTGCGGATACATTTTTAATTCCAACCGCTCTTTTTCCTTCATCTACTTCTAATATTTTATCAACAAGTAAAAATGGATAGCGGTGAGGAATGATTTCTTTAATTTGTTCTATATTTAGCATATAACAATCGCCCCTTTTGTAATATTGGTCTTACCACTTGGACATATTGTTTATTATCCCATTTTGTTTATTGTTTGTCATTATAAAGTGAAACTTTAATCAGTCGGTTCCCTTTCCCGCTGATTATTAGCTTTCACCAATCGGGCTTTTACGGGCAGTTCATCTCGCACCTCCCCCCCTTGCATTCGCTAAACTTTGAGATGGGAGTCTTACTGCCCGGCGAATAGCGGGGTAAAGTGAAACTTTACTATATTTTCAGCTTTATATATAAAAAAATGCACACACTCTATTCCATTAAAATAGCTGCATATACTTGCAACTGACACGGAGGTAGAAAAGAGTGTATGCCCAGATTAGGGAAAGGCAATATGTACTGAAACATTATTTGCCTTAATGTCGTATTCGACTCATTATATTATAAACGTTTTCAAATAAGGAAATATTAAATTTAACCATATATATGAATATTTTACCTATTTCCTTCGTTTTTCTTTATTTTTCTTCTATTTTCTCAATAAATCAAAATAAAATAAAAAAATGAAAGAATAAAAAAACAAAAAAGAACTACGGTTAACACCGTAGTTCTTTTCATCTTCCTGCTATTTGTGAGCTAATAATAAGTGGGAAGTACCCCCACTTATTAAAGTTTCACTTTATCGTAAAGCACGCTTTGGTAATTTATCAATATTCTCTAACATAATACCTGTACCAACCGCAACACATTGCATTGGGTTTTCAGCAATTAATACTGGTACTTTTAGTTCTTCTGCTAGAAGCATGTCGATACCGTGTAGTAAAGCTCCACCGCCTGTTAGAATAACACCGCGGTCGATGATGTCCGCAGATAGTTCTGGTGGTGTGCGCTCTAATACGCCTTTTGCAGCTTGTACAATGATAGCCGCGTCTTCTTTTAGTGCTTCTGTAATTTCTTCAGAACATACTGTAATTGTGCGTGGTAAACCTGTTACCATGTCACGTCCGCGAATTTCAAGCTCCTCGCTACGTGCACCTGGGAATACTGTACCAACTTTAATTTTAATATTTTCTGAAGTACGTTCTCCAATTAACAGCTTATACTTACGTTTAACATAGTTTAAGATCTCCATATCAAACTTATCGCCAGCCATTTTGATAGAGGAAGAGGTAACAATATCACCCATAGATAGTACAGCGATATCTGTTGTACCTCCACCAATATCAACAACCATGTTACCACTTGGTTGGAAGATTTCCATACCAGCACCAACTGCGGCTACTTTTGGTTCTTCTTCTAAAAATACTGTTTTACCACCTGAACGTTCAGCAGCCTCACGAATTGCTTTTTGTTCTACAGATGTGATATTTGTTGGACAACAAATTAAGATACGAGGTTTTGAAAAGAAGCTCTTTACGTCCAATTTGTTAATGAAATACTTTAACATTGCTTCTGTAATTTCGAAATCTGCGATTACACCATCTTTAAGTGGACGAATTGCTACAATATTACCAGGCGTACGTCCCACCATACTTCTTGCTTCTTCACCTACTGCTAATACTTTACCTGTGTTACGATCAATTGCAACAACAGATGGCTCATTTAATACAATACCCTTACCTTTAACATGGATTAATACGTTAGCCGTACCTAGGTCAATTCCGATATCTCGCGCAAACATTCCCGTTTTTTCCTCCTCGATATTCAAAATCAGGTTACACCCGAATTCTTTTACACCTAATTTCTGATTTTATCATAAATTTAACAGAAACGTAATATTCGCAAAAAGAATTCTTCTGAAAAATATTACCGAATTGACACGGAATGTTTACGATCGCATATTTATTGACGGACCGGCTTTTCTACATCTTCTTTTCTATACTTTTGCTTTGTTGCTTCTCCGCCCCTTAAATGACGAATAGACTTATGATAATCAAGAATTTCTTTCACTTCATTTGCGAGCTCTGGATTAATTTCTGGTAGACGTTCCGTTAAATCTTTATGGACTGTACTCTTTGATACCCCAAATTCCTTTGCAATGACACGCACTGTCTTTCTTGTCTCCACGATATACTTACCAATCTTGATAGTTCTCTCTTTGATGTAATCGTGCACACCACTCGCCTCCCTAAATTGGATGTGAGAAGGGTGAAATGAGCCTCGCTGCATATGACTAAGAAGTAAGTGTGAGTGCTGTTTGTAAGCGTTAAACATTCTTGGATTTATAATGAAATGATTCACGATTTCTCACCTCAAACACTCTCTTTGCTTTGGTTTATACCATTGTATTGCCCGCACTACTGATATATGCTACATGTTCACTATTTTTGCGGACTAAGTTAAGAAAAATTACATTTTTTTGTGAGAAATACGTTAACAGTGACTATTTTGGCGAAAAAAAATGACACCTTATATATAAGGCGTCATTCTTCTCGTTCCAATTCTTCTTCTAATAACTGATGGTGGGGAACCTCTTTCTTACCAGCAATGTAATAATATAAAGTGAATAAAACAAACAATAAAATAATAGCAGTCGACAGAACAAACAAAAATGACACAGTATCCCCTCCCTTTTGTAATATATATTCGAGAATCTCGTCATTTTTCCTTGTTATTGCAACTTTTTTCTCGAAATTGAGTATTTTTATATAAAGTGAAACTTTAATCAGTGGGCGCCATTTCCCACTGATTATTAGCCTTCACCAATCGGGCTTTTACGGGCAGTTGAACCCAGGCCTAACTTCTTAGCTTTCACTGAATTTTGAAGTAGGGGTCTTACTGCCCGTTAATGCGGGGTAAAAGTAAAAAAATCAGCCCTCCTAATGAGAACTGATTTTTCCACTTTTTTATTCTTGTGAAGAAGAACTGTTAGATGATTCTGTAGAACCATTTGTTGATTTTTCTTCTTTCTTCGGTTCTTCTTTTTTGTCACTAGTCGAACCGCTCGTTGATTTCTCTTCTTTTTGAGACTTATCTTCTGTTTTATTTTCTGGTTTCGTGCTAGTTGACTTCTCTTCTTTTTGAGATTTGTCATCAGCTTTTTTACCAGAAGCGTTCGTTGCTTTTGCAGCGCCTGCTTCAGCTTTAATTTCTGCTACTGATTTATTTAAGTAGCGTTCAGGGTTCACAGCCACATTGTCTTTACGTACTTCAAAGTGAACGTGAGAACCTGCTTCTTTATTCATTGCACTTAGACCGGATTTTCCTAATACTTCACCTTGTGCAACTCGTGCACCTTTTTCTACTTTTACACTGCCTAAGCTTTGATAAGAAGCTGCTACACCATTTCCGCTATCAACTGTTACAACATAACCAAGAAGTGAATCTTTTTCAGCTTTCGTTACTGTACCACTTAAAGCAGCAGCTACATTAAATTCTTTTCCATTCTTCGCAGCAATGTCGATTCCTTTATTTGGGGAATATGTGTTGTTATAAAAGACAAGTGCTTTTTCTTGTTCCGCCTCAGTTGCTGCATCTTCATAGAATTTCTTCTGTACGACTACTTCCGCATTCGCGGCAGCTGGCATTTTCACTACTTCTGAAGATTTCGTTACTGGTACTGCTGGATCTTCCGATTGTGTATACGGTGTTGCTTGATCTTGGTTCGGAGTCTTCTTCGGATTAGCTCCTTGGAACCATAGCGCAACCATTAAGATTACCGCTGCACAAGCAATGTACAGTGCCGGAAACACCCATCTTTTTTGAAATAAATGTACTACCTTTTGCGACTTTTTATTATTTCTTCCTCGCATTCCATCATCACCTCAGCAATCATTTTGAACAATATTCACGTATCCTATACAACGTATAACTAATTACTTTTCGACAAAATCTGTAAAAATATGTATAGGAATTGTAAAATTTCCGAGGAAATGATAGAAAAAAGAAAAAACTGAGCATTTTCGGCTCAGTTTTTAGTCTAATTGTTTCTTTTTATATACGATTAAACATGCAATAAGCGAAATGATAAGCCAAACTGCAATATTTAATACATGCCCACTAATATTACTAAATCCTGCCCCACCTACTACGCTGTTAAGTGCTTTTACAATATGAGATGTTGGAAGATATTCAATCATCGTCTTAATTGTTTTATTTTCAACTAGTGCCTCAAATTGTACAGCTAAATACATCGTCATTAAAATAGGCATCCCAATTAATGATGTTTGTGGTACAGAAGATGCGAGTAATCCGATCATTGTTCCAAGCACGATAAATAAAATAGTTCCACATAGAAATATCAATCCTACCAATGGAATGTTGATATTTAACTGATCTAAAATGAATAAATTTGCAATACAAATAGCCATCGTCAGACCTGCTGTTAATAAACTCTTTCCAAGAAGAACTTCAACAGAAGATGCTGGGGATAACATTAACACACGTAGTGTATGTTTTTCTTTTTCTTCTGCAATTACCATAGATTGAACAAAGCCTGCGACAAATAGGAAGCCCGTTATAGTAGTAATGCCTAACATTTCCTTTCCGACTCCAAATCTGCTAAACAAAAATGAAAGTATAATTGGTAAAAATGCCATTAATAACACTTGTGAATTTGTCTTAAAATCTTGTACTTCTTTTCTAAAAATAGCTGATACACGTCTCATTGAAAATGTCATTATAATCCCCTCCCAGTAACTTCAATAAAGATATCGCCTAAAGTTGGTTCGTGTGAATGAATGGATAGTAATTCACCTTTATTCATCCATTCTGAAATGCGTTTTGCCCCTAATTCATCTTTTTTCACAATTTCTTTCTTCTTATCTGTTAACACAACTTGTATTTGATCTTTCGCGTATTGCAAGCGAAGGTTTTCTGGAGTATCAAGCGCTACAATTTCTCCACCACACAGAAAGGCAATGCGATTACAAAGCGTTTCTGCTTCATCCATGTTGTGCGTTGTTAAGAAAATCGTTGTTCCTTCTTTATTTAAGTCTTTTAAGATTTTATGAATGTTTTGCACATTTACTGGATCAAGTGCGGATGTTGGTTCGTCTAAGAAGAGGATATCTGGTTTATGAAGGATTGCTCTCGCTAGTGTGACACGCTGCTTCATTCCTTTTGATAATTTTTTTACTTGTGTTTTTTTATCATCTAGCAAGTTCACTTGTGCTAGTACTTCATCGATTCGTTCTTTTTTGCAATCGTATAAGTCACAAAATAATAGTAAGTTATCATAAATGCTAAGTCTTTCGTATAAGCCGCTATTGTCTGTTAAAATACCGATTCGTTTGTAATCAATGCTGCTTGGTCCTGTAATATCTTTACCTAATACTTTTACAGTTCCAATGCTATGAAGCAATTGAGATGTTAATATTTTTACGGTTGTCGTTTTCCCAGATCCACTCGGTCCGAGGAATCCAAAGATTTCTCCTTGCTTCACCTCAATATTTACATTTCGAAGTGCCGTTTTTCCGTTGAAACTTTTCATTACATCTTTCATTTCAATTGCCAATGTCATTTCTTCATCCCCTTTGTTTTTCTTATATAGATGAAATTCACTTTCGCAAGTTTCGATTTCGTTGTTTCGCTTTTCTTAACTCAATCATATGAAAAGCAAAGGGTTTACGCAGTAAAATACACGCAAAAGGAGTATTTTTACTGGTGAATGAATCGTATTTTGAGCTTATTGGAGCATCTTTTATATCCCAATTACACCTTTTAACTCATCCATTCTTCCTTTCGAAAGCGGGATTGAACTTTTTCTTTCGTCATCCAAAATTAAACTGAAGCTATTACGAGTCCACGTAATGACTTCTCGTACTCTTTGTAAATTCACAAGGTACGAGCGATGACATCTAAAGAACCCGAATCCTGTTAATCTCGCTTCTAGTTCACTTAACGTTAATGCACATACGAAATCACCTTCGCGTACATGAATATGTGTCACTCCGTTTTGCGTTTCAATGAAATGAATTTCCATCGGATCAAGTAAAATAATTTTATCGTTCACTTTCGCTGGAATTCTTTCAAGTTTCATTTGCGGAATCATTTGAACAACCTTTTCTTCACCAACTTCTTCAACTTCTTCTTGTTCGATTTCTATTTTTTTCACACCATCGTTATTTAAAATGTATACATCCTCTGTTAACGACAAGGCGTCTGATAGAAAGGATGACGTAATAAAAATCGCTTTTCCTTTCTCCTTCATTGCCATAATTGCTTTTCGAATAATAATCGTGCTCTCTGTATCTACATTTTGCTCTGGCTCTTCCAAAATAACTAAATCCGGATTATGAATCATAACCCGCCCAATATGAAGGCGACGTTTCTCTGAAAATGATAATTTTTCTATTTTAACGTTTAACTTATCTAGGAGACCGACATGTTGTACTACTTCTTCCGTGCTCATATTTGATTCATAGAGTCCTATTAAAAACTTGAAGTATTCCTTTACCTTCAAACGATCGTATGCTTCATCTTTCAAAAAACAAAAACCAATGCGAGAATAATTTTTCTTTCCAATCAATTCTCCCTCAAATAGCACGTTGCCAGTTGAAGCTTCTTCCTCGCCAATAATGATTCGGTGCAATATTTTCGCTGTATGGTTATTACATTGCAAAACAACACATTGTCCCTTCTCAACCGTCAGTTCAACTACTGGTAACTGGTTCGTTTTTCCTAACTGTCTCAACTCCAATAACGCCATTCTGTCTCCCCCAAATGCTTTTTATCCTATTATACCAAACAATTAATGGAAAATTTTGATATTTTATGGAACGTTCTAAAAAGAAGACTATCCAAATGAATGGATAGCCTTCTTCTCTATTTTTCTCTACCATATACGTCTTGAGCTGATCACGCAGCGCTCGTTTTAAAAACTTCCCTTCAGATGTTTTCGGAATTTCGTTTACAAATAAATCCTTCCGAATCAACCGTGACAATGTCTCCTGTATGGAGCCAGCCATCTTTCATTGATTCTTCTGTACACTCATCCTTATAATAGCTCCCAGCGATCCACGGCCCCCTTAAACAGAGCGCTGAACATTGACGATTTTTTAAATATATCAACGATTCGCCAAAGAATATCGACTTAACTATAAAATACGACAAAAATAACCTATCTACTAACAAAAGAAAACCGTCCCAATATACCTCTTGGGACGGTCTATTTTGTATTCTACTTCTTCACCATTAACTTTCCTTCATAATCATTCATCGACTTTATTTCGACACCCTTATAATAATGAGCAACGATATCTGTATATTTCTTACCTTCCGCTGCCATGCCATTTGCTCCGTATTGGCTCATGCCAACGCCGTGGCCGAAGCCTTTCGTCGTAACGACGATTTTATCTCCATCTTGTTTCCACGTGAAGTCAGAAGAGCGTAAATCTAATTTTTCACGCACTTCTTTTCCTGTTAATGTTTTCCCTTGAAATGCTACGTCTTTTACTCGCTTTCCTTCCGTAAGATCTTTAATATTTCCAACCTTTCCGTCTGCTAGTACTTTCACACCGAGACGTTTTTGGAAGTCAGCTACTGTAAATGTTTGCTCACTCGTAAATTTCGGAGAAGCTTGATCCCACGGACTATCTACGCTCTTTAAATACGGATAATCATTTCCCCAGTAATCAGCCGCATTTTCTGTCCGGCCATTACTCGTTGAGAAGAAGGATGCTGAGATTGGTTTTCCATCATACGTTAAAACTTGTCCTGCGGTTTTCGAAACGGCTTCTTCGATTTTCTTCAAATTATTTTCGTAGTTATTACCCCATTGTTTCTTCAATTCTTCTTTACTTTTGTACACTTGATCTTTCACCGTATCTGTCACGTCCGCATTGTTTTTCTTTCCTCCGCTTAGCATACGCTGCACCACAAATGTTCTCGCTGCTAATGCCTGCGCCTTTAGCGCCTCTATTTCAAAACTGGCATTCATCTCAGAAGCTACTACACCGGTCACATACTCCTCCATAGGTAATGTATCTACCTTTTTCTGTTTCTCACGATATACAGCAACTTGAACCGCTGTATCCACTTTCCCTGGAGCTGGTATACTTTCTATCGCTGGAGGAGTTTTAGAAGCTGCTTCTTCCCCTACTTTTGCTTTCGCAAATGGAATAACAAGAGCAGCAGGTACAATGATAACGAGCGCTATGAGAAGCGCTACTGTGATGAAAAATGGCTTTGAAAATTTCATCTTATTTCCCCCAATATGAAAAAGCTTTACTCCATTCATTCTTATGGAACAACTCTTTCTTTTAGAACATACTTAAGGGGAACCAGCTAAAACGGAAATTTTCTAAATATTTTCACTGGTACGTGCATAAGTATAGAATTTATTGACTATAACAGTAATAACCCAAAAAAAAATAGCCCCTACGTCAAAAGACGTAGAGACTATTTCAATTAAGCATGAAGATCAGAAACTTCTTGTTCTTTCACTTCTTCTACTTGTTCGTTTACACGTTCAATAGTTGCACCTAATGCAGCTAATTTCTTATGGAAATCTACATAACCACGGTCAAGATGCTTTAACTCAGTTACACGAGTGTAACCTTCAGATACTAAACCAGCTAAGATTAATGCAGCAGCAGCACGTAAGTCAGTTGCGCCTACTTCAGCACCTTGTAAGCTGTTTGGACCGTTCATAATAACAGAACGACCTTCAATTTTAATATCAGCATTCATACGACGGAATTCTTCAACGTGCATAAAGCGGTTTTCGAATACCGTTTCTGTAATCATACTTGTTCCATCAGCTTGTAGTAATAATGCCATCATTTGTGATTGCATGTCTGTTGGGAAACCTGGGTGAGGCATAGTTTTAATATCAACCGCTTTTAACTTATCTGGGCCGATAACACGTACACCTTCATTTTCCTCAATAACTTTAACACCCATTTCTTCCATTTTCGCTGTAATTGAGCGTAAGTGTTCAGGTACAGCATTTTCAATTAAGATGTCTCCACCAGTAATTGCCGCTGCAACCATGAATGTTCCTGCTTCAATACGGTCAGGAATAATAGAGTGGTTTCCACCATATAATTTATCAACGCCTTCGATACGAATCGTTCCAGTTCCAGCTCCGCGTACTTTCGCTCCCATCGCATTTAAGAAGTTAGCTAAGTCAACGATTTCTGGTTCTTTCGCTGCGTTTTCAAGGATTGTTGTCCCTTTTGCTAATGTAGCTGCAGACATAATGTTTTCTGTCGCGCCCACGCTTGGGAAGTCTAAATAAATTTTAGCTCCTTTTAGTTCTCCCTCAACGTATGCCTCAACAAAACCATTACCAACCTGTACTTTTGCTCCCATTGCTTCGAAGCCTTTTAAATGTTGGTCAATTGGACGTGAACCAATTGCACATCCACCAGGAAGTGCAATACGAGCACGACCGTTACGTGCAAGTAATGGTCCCATTACTTGAACAGATGCACGCATTTTACGTACATATTCAAATGGTGCTTCGATGTTTAGTTCTTTAGAAGCATCGATTGTTACTTGGTTATTTTCAAATACGACTTCAGCATTTAAATGACGTAATACCTCATTAATTGTGTATACATCAGACAAAACTGGTACTTCAGATAGTACATTCTTTCCATCACTCGCTAATAGGGCTGCAGCGATTATAGGTAATACAGCATTTTTTGCGCCCTCAACACGCACTGTGCCGTTTAACCGCTTTCCGCCACGGACGATGATCTTTTCCAAATTATTCCCCTCCGTGTCCTTTTTTCAGTATCTATTCACTCAATACTCAGAAGTTATGATCGGTGTGCCAACCACAATTGTATCTTTGTTGTCTGTAGAACGTATTGCTATTTGCACATTTATTTTCTCTCTATTTGTTGAAAGAGCGTCATCCCACTTTTTATTGTATGCGGAGACTGACACAAATGCTCTTTCTTCTATCTGTTCGATCGCTCTTGCTGAAAGATCTTTCAAAACCTGATTGGTTTTATTTTGCAAAACACCTTCAATCTTATCATTCAGTACACCTTGAACACAAGTGTAAATTATAGGTTTTTCACTAAAAATTTTATTTGTTTTCTGAATGTACTTCGGGTCCCATTTCGCCCCGCTCACTTCGAAAATAATGAAAGTGTTTTCTTTAGTATTTTCCTTACTCCATGTTACTACTACTCGTTCTTCATAAGAAGAAAACTTTTTATAGGATGTAGCTTTATATCCATCTGGAGATTGCTCTAATTCCCACTTTTGAATATTCGCCTTGTCCTTCACATCGTTTAACAACTTTTGAAACGTATGTATATTAGAAATTGTTTTTGTTTCTCGCGCTAACCATGACCACTTCTCTACTTTAGCATCATTTTTCTCTAAAGTTGCAATCATGCTCTCCATTTTCTGTTCATCGCTGATTGGTTTCATTTCTCTATATCCAACCAAAAATAAAACAACACTTATCACAACAATAAGAATGGCTTTAAGCTTCAATTTCATCCCCTCCTATCCCCATTGTTAACGGAGATATGAGGTTCTATACACTTACTTTACTAAATACGTTAAACTCTTTGAATAGCCTAAATAATCAAGGAAAAAGTTACTTACAGATGTCCCAATTGCAATTGTAATTAGGATGAGTAATACTCGCGTCTGCATCACCTTTCCAGGCTTCATTAAACGCTCAATGTGAATACCTTGTAAGGCCCACCATGTAATGGTAATAAACAATAAATGCGAAACGATGGCAATCAGTGCTTGTTGCCCTAAAAGATGTGCCAAAAAATCGACCCCTTTTTACCCAGCTACTACTTACGAAATACTATAAAAACGATACCATAATAAGTAGGAGCCACACTTTTTCAAATACAAATAATCATCTTACATTTCACATCGTAATTTGCTCTCAAAAAACGTATACCTACGTGCATTTTCAATTGTAGTTCACACAAAATAAAAAGCGCAGAGTAACAACTCCACACCTTTTATTTTCACTATTGTACCACGTTCCCTAGGAAGAAGAAATCCTTCATTAATGGAAAATATTCATAAAAGAAATTGTATCCAATCATCGGCATAATCCCCAGTATTACAATCGAAATTGCACAAAGACTCATAACAACCTTTATATTAAATGGCAAACGAATTTTCTCTTCCACTTCTCCCGTCCGGAAAAACATTTGCTGTAGAATCCGGAAATAGTATACGAATGAGATGACTGTCGTTCCCATCATAATAGAAGCTAGTACGTAATGAGCTGGCTCTACATGCAGTGCACCTAAAAAAATGTTAATTTTCCCGATGAAACCAGCTGTTCCTGGTATTCCGGCCAACGATAAAATAAAAATCGTCATCACTATCGCTGTAAATGGCGATCTTTTATACAATCCGGTGAAAATGGTAATATTTTCTTTGTTACTTTGTAAGATTAAGCCGTGGATAATTGCAAACGCGCCTATATTCATAAGCATATACGCAAGCATGTAAAACCACATGCTATCCATCGTAAATGGTGATAATGCTACAAGCGGAACGAGTAAATACCCCGCATGTGCGATTCCCGAATAGGCAAATAGGCGTTTTACGTTATATTGCTTTAACGCTACGACGTTTCCGATAATCATCGTAATACTCGCTAGCACTGCAATGTATATACTCATACGTCCGTATAAAGATTGCATATCTCCTTGCACCGATACACTTGCAAAAACCATGAGAAACAGACGAATAATGAGTAGGAACCCAGCAATTTTAGAAATCGTTCCAAGAAAAGCAGTAACAGGCGTAGCCGCTCCCTCATACACATCTGGTGCCCACATATGAAACGGCACCGTCGCAATTTTAAACGAGAGTCCAACGAGTAATAGTAGAAATGCGAGAGCTAACAATAACTGAATACCACCAGCAAGCTCCCCTGCGAATACTTTTTGCATATCCACGATATTAGTTGATCCTGTAATACCGTATAAATAACTCATTCCAAAGAGCGTAATTGCCGTTCCAATTCCTCCGTTAATGACATATTTCATGGCCGCCTCATTTGATGCACGGTTCTTTTTTCGTATCCCTACTAAAATATATGAAGAAAGTGAAAGCAATTCTAAACCGACGAAAAGTGTAATGAAGTCGACACTAGAAGCCATAAACATAGCCCCAAGAAGTGCCATTAAAAATAAGTAATAATATTCTCCCTTATCTTCAATGGGATTCTTCTTATCATCGCTCATTGCGGTGCATAAGATGAGGGCTGCTCCGCCTAATAACAACGTTTTGAACCCTTTTGAAAACCCATCTAACACGAACGATCCGTTTAAAATATCTCCTGTCGGTTCACCATATAGCATAATTAATGACACAATTGCTAATATGACGGCTGCGATTGCACTAAGCGCTACATATCTATGGTTCAACTTAAAAAACAAATCACATATGGAAAGAAGGATGGCAGCTCCGAGAATTATGAATTCTGGCACCATGAGATGCCATGATAAGCTAAGTAACGTATTCATATCCATCCTACTTCACCCCCAATGTTTTCAATGTATTTTGAAGCGGATCCCCTAGTATTTCTGGCATTACTCCAATTGCAATAATGCAGAAGATAAGTAGCAATATAGGGACATACTCCCATCCATGTATATCAGCTTTCGCTTCCCACTCTTTCTTACCAAATGTTACTTGAAGTGTCGCTCTCAATACGTATACAGCGGTTAAAATGATGCCAAGTACGCCGACTGCCGCAACGACCGGCTCTCCTTGGAATAAACCGAGAAAGGCAAGAAACTCGCTAACAAATCCAGACATGCCCGGCAATCCAAGCGATGCCATTCCTCCCGCTAAGAAGAATCCGCTAAGTATTGGGACACTTTTCGCGAGTCCGCCAAGCGCTGTAATATCCGACGTTCCAAAACGTTGTTCTATAACACCAAGTAAGAAGAAGAGTAATGCCGCAATTAAACCGTGCGACACAACTTGGAATAGTGCCCCTTGTGTACCTGGTGCATTTAACGCCGCAAGTCCCATTAATACAATACCCATATGCGAAATACTAGAGTAAGCAAGCACCTTCCGAAAGTCCGTTTGGATGAGCGCCAAGAAGGCTCCGTACAATAAATTGATGACTCCTAAAATCGCAATGAGCGTTGCAAACTCGCGAAAGTATTCCGGGAATAACCCCTTTCCGAAGCGAATCATACCGTATGCTCCAATCTTCAGTAAAACGCCCGCATGAAGCATAACTACAGCCGGATGCGCTTCAATATGCACATTAACCATCCAGCGATGTAACGGGAAAACAGGTAATTTAATCGCAAAAGCGATCATTATGGCAAGAAACAAACCGAACTGTAAGCTACTTGAGACAGCCGTTCCTCCCCCAGCACCTACACTCGTTAATATTTCTTTAAGCTCTGTAATATTTGTTGTACCTGTTTTTGCAAATAAAACCGAGAAAACGATGAGTAAAATAGCGGAGCCGATACCGTTATATATTAAATAACTATAAGCAGCCTTTTCACTCGACAATTTCCCCCACTTCCCAATTAATAAAAACATTGGCGGCAATGTAATTTCAAAGAAGATAAAGAACAGCATTAAATTTTGAGCAGCGAAGACGCCGAGCATCCCTATTTCTAGCATGAGTAGCAGCATATAAAAGGCTTTTAAGTTCCTTTTTATAGTAAATGCCGCAATTGCTGCAAGCATCGCTAGAAGGGCCGTCAGCACCATCATAACGAGCGATAAACCGTCAATACCAAGCTCGTAATAAATGGAAAACCATCTTTTATCCACCGCTGCAAAATCCCCAAATTTAATCCATTTCACTTTTTCATCGAATAGCGACAAACTCTTTCCAGAAGCATATGTACAAGCGAGGACGATAGCGATTCCAAATGGAAGCGCCGTCCCAAATAAACCGAGCGCTCGCACTGTACGCGATTCTTTTTTCGGTGTTAATACAAGTAAAAGAATTCCTAAAAGCGGGGAAAAAATGAAGAACGTTAATAACAAATCATTCATCGTAAATCCCCTCCCGTATAAAGCAAAATAATGACGAGTACTGCAAGCGAAACAGCTGTTACAGTGCCGTACACTTGTACATTTCCGTTTTGGAGTCTAGAACCGAGTCCGCTTATCCCTTTAACTAGACTTCCTATTAAAGCGGCAATTCCTTCGACTACATACACCTCAAATAAGCGAAGCACATGAGCGATTCCCTTCGTAATAGGGAGCACCGTCATATTGTATAGTTCATCCACATAGTACTTTTCTTTCAAAAGGTTATATTGAGGTGTTCCCTCGCCACCAGCCCAATCTCTAGAAATAGATTTCTTACCGTATATGAAATATGCAAGAGCAATCCCTGCAAATGAAACGAGCGTCGCTACGATCATAATCCAAACTGGCCCGTGTACCTCTCGCGCTTTAAATGCTACATCTTTCGTAAGCCAATCCCCAAGAAACGTCCCAAACCACGGTGTATTCATATAACCCGCCACTACCGCGAGGACGCCGAGGACAATCATCGGATACGTCATAACGCGGGGCGATTCCCGCACATCTTCCTTCGTCTTCGCTTCCCCCGTAAAGACAAGGAAGTATAGCCGGAACATGTAGAATGCTGTTAAGAACGCTGCAATGACTGCTAATATGAATAAAACGTAATTGCCATTCATCCAAGCCGCCGCTAAAATTTCATCTTTACTAAAGAAACCGGAAAGGAGTGGCACACCACTAATTGCAAGTGTACCGATTAAAAATAGTGCACCCGTTACTTTCATCTTCTTCTGTAAACCGCCCATTTTATTAATGTTTTGCGTATGCACTGCATGAATGACACTTCCTGCAGCCAAAAATAGTAGCGCTTTAAAAAAGGCGTGTGTCGTTAAATGGAAAATACCAGCTACATAACCGGCAGATCCTAATGCAAGCATCATATAACCAAGCTGACTAACTGTAGAATAAGCAAGCACTCTCTTTATATCCGTTTGCACAAGACCGATAGAAGCCGCAAAGATTGCAGTGAAGGCTCCTACGATTGCCACCGTCTGCATTGCCACCGCACTTGCTGAAAATAGCGGGAACATCGTCGCCACTAAATATACGCCAGCTGCGACCATCGTCGCCGCATGAATAAGTGCCGAAACAGGCGTCGGCCCCTCCATTGCATCTGGTAACCACGTATGAAGTGGGAACTGACCTGATTTCCCCATCGCTCCAATAAAAATTAATATCGCCGTTATTGTAATCATCGTAGGGGTAAGATCACCCGTATGAATCGCTCTAAAAATTACGTCATATTCAAAACTACCCGCGTGCCAAAAAAGTAAGATCATTCCTATAAATAAACCGACATCTCCAATACGAGTCATAATAAAGGCCTTTTTTGCAGCAGCCTTCGCTTCTTCTTTAAAGAAATAAAAACCGATGAGTAAAAATGAACCGAGGCCTACTAACTCCCAAAATATATAAAGCTGTAATAAATTCGGTGATATAACGAGCCCGAGCATCGCAAATGTAAAGAGTCCTAAATAGGCATAAAAGGTTGGTAATCTTTCGTCACCTTTCATATAACCTTTCGAATACACATGTACAAGTAAACTCACAAGTGTAACGATAAACAGCATTAAAGCCCCTAATGCTGTCACTTCAAAGCCAAATGATATATCAATATCTCCCGTTCTAAGCCATACCCACTTATGTTTCAATCCTACTTTCGAAAATCGTTCTATTAACACAAGTACCGCAAATATAAAGGAGAGAAAGACGAGGAAAATACTAAGTACACTGCTTCCTTCTCTAATTTTCTTCCCGAATATAAGTAATAAAAAAAACGAAACAAGCGGGAAAAGCGGTATGAGCCATGCATAATCGATCATTGTTTCCTTCCCCCTTTTCGGTCACAATGTTATCCTTTGAGCGTATCCATTTCATCTACATGAACCGTCGTACGATTACGATACAAAGCAATTAAAATGGCGAGTCCTACCGCCGCCTCTGCAGCCGCTACAGCCATCGTAAACAGAGAGAAAATTTGCCCTGTTAAATTTGGGAACAAACCTAATTTACTAAAAGCTACTAAATTTAAATTAGCCGCATTGAGCATTAATTCAATACAAACTAATACAATCACTGTATTTCGCTTTGTTAAAGCTCCAAACAAACCGATGCAAAACAAAATAATCGCAAGCGTTAAATATGCAGAAGCCGGAACGCTACTCATTGGAATCCTCCTCTTTCTCATCCTTCTTCGCAAGAATAATTGCGCCAACAAGTGCTACAAGTAAAATAACTGAGGTTAACTCAAATGGAATAATATATTTCGAATAGAGAAGTGTACCGATTTGAAGTGTGTTTTTTTCATGGAGAGGTAAACTTCCTTGTGCGCTTTCATTTGCAAAATCAATATTGTTAACAGCGAAATACATAACTGCCCCAAATGCTACAACCGCAAAGAAGATAATCCATTTTCGAAGAGTAAGACGTGATTCATTTTCTGCGTTATGTTGCGTTAACATGATGCCAAAGATCATAATAATTGTGATTGCACCCGAGTAAAGTAAAATTTGTGCAACTCCGATAAATTCAGCTGATAAAAGAAAGTACAAACCTGCAATGCTGAGGAATGTCAGAACGAGAGCTAGCATCATATGCATGACTTTCGTTAAGTTCAACATAAGAACGCCGCCGATAATTGCAGACAAGGATAGTATGAAGAATGCTACAAACTCTCCATTCATGCTTTATTCTCCTTCCTGACGTTTTCGTCGTTTTCGTCAAGCCACTGCAAATTTTTAAATAAATCATCACGTGAATATTCCGCAAGTTCAAAGTTGTTTGTCATAACAATCGCCTCTGTCGGACAAACTTCTGTACATAAATCACAAAGAATACAAATTTCAAAATTAATATCGTACGTGTCGATAATTTTTCCTTTTTTCGTAGGATCCGGATGTTTTTTCCCTGTTAACTGAATACAGTCTGTCGGACAAATGTTAGAGCACTGGTTACAAACAATGCACTTTTCCGGATAAAACTTTTGAATACCTCGAAAGCGGTCTGGCAACGGCAACGGTTGATTCGGATAATCGTAAGTCACCTTCTTCTTACTCAAATTGCTTAATGTATATTTTAATCCTTTAAATAGTCCTTTCATCTCTTACTGGCACCCCCCTCATAGATTAGAAGAATAACTCCTTAATCAATGCCGTTAAGAAAATATTCGCAAGTGCAATTGGCAATAATACTTTCCAGCCAAACTCCATTAACTGGTCACCTCTTATACGCGGGAACGTAACGCGGAACCAAATTAATAGAAAGACTACACTGCTAAATTTCAAAGCAAACCATACAGCTCCTGGAATAAATCCAAGGAACATGACTGGATTCCATCCGCCTAAAAAGAGCACTGTAATTAAAGATGCCATTCCGAAGAAATATACGTACTCTGAAAGCATGAAAAACGCCCAGCGAAATCCTGAGTATTCCGTATGATATCCAGAAACAAGTTCTGACTCTGCTTCCGGTAAATCGAACGGCGTCCTATTTAACTCTGCTACCGCTGCGATTAAGAATATGACAAAACCGATTGGTTGCACGAAAATATACCAAACATTCTCCTGCGCTGCTACAATTTCATTTAAATTCAGACTACCAGCTAACAAAACGACACCAATTACACTCATTACGAGCGGAATTTCATAAGAAATCATTTGCGCCGCCGCACGCATCCCTCCTAAAAGGGAATATTTATTATTTGATGCCCATCCTCCGGTCACGACACCAATCGTCGTAATACCAGAAACAGCAATGTAATACAGTAAGCCTACGCCAATATCCGCGAACTGAAATTTATCAGTAAACGGGATGACTGCAAGCACCATAAATGCCGGTGCGAATGCAATAACAGGTGCTAATATAAACAACGGTTTATCTGCCGCTTTCGGAATACTATCTTCTTTCAGTAATAGTTTTAAAACATCAGCTACCGTTTGCAGTAAACCGAATCGACCCCCAACTTGGTTTGGTCCAATCCGCCCTTGCATAAATCCCATCACTTTCCGTTCTGCCAAAATACCATATGTAACGAAGCCAAGGACTGCAAATAATAGAAGCACCGCTAATCCGAAAAAAATGAAGAAATTCGTCCAGCTTGAAGGTGATTGTAAGAGCGTTTCAATCATTAGCCATCAACCTCCCCAAGTACAATATCAACTCCACCTAAAATCGTAATTAAATTGGCGATGTTTTCACCTTTCAATAACTTCGGTAAAATTTGCAAATTGTAAAAAGACGGCCTGCGAAACTTCAAGCGGTACGGCTCTTTCTTTCCGTCACTAGCAATATAGCAACCAATCTCTCCTCGCGGTGATTCTATACGGACAAACGCTTCTCCTTTAGGCGCCTTAATGATTTTCGGCACTTTCGCCAGCACAGCTCCGTCTTTCGGGAACTGCTGGACAGCTTGCTCAACAATCTTTAATGACTCCTCAATCTCTTGCATGCGGCAAACGTAACGATCCCAAGCATCTCCCACGCTCCCAACAGGAATATCGAAGTCAAAACGATCATAAATAGAGTACGGTTCATCCTTGCGAAGATCCCAGTTTACTCCGGTACACCGCAAATTCGCTCCGCTTAAAGAATACGAAATCGCTTCTTCCGCGCTATATATACCAACGCCTTTTACACGATTTAAGAAAATCTCATTACCGCTAACGAGATCATGATAACCTGCCAATTGTTCTCTCATATACGGAACAAATTCTTCCACTTTTTCGATCCAACCATCCGGCGCATCCCACTTTACACCCCCGACTCTCATATAGTTAAAAGTAAGCCGGGCACCGCATAATTCATTTAATAAATTTATAATCATCTCTCGTTCTCGAAACGCGTACAAAAACGGACTGACCGCTCCTATATCAAGAAGATTTGTCCCCCACCAAACGAGGTGACTCGCAATCCTTCCAAGCTCCATTGCAAGCACTCGCAAGTATTCGGCCCGCTCCGGGATTTCAAGCCCCATCATCGTCTCTACAGCATGGCAAATGACGTAATTATTCGTCATGGCCGATAAATAGTCCATTCGATCTGTATAAGGGATAATTTGCGTATACTGTAAGCTCTCGGCAATCTTTTCGGTCCCGCGATGCAAATATCCAATAACCGGTGTAGCTTCTTTAATAATTTCCCCATCAATCTTAATAACAAGCCTGAACACACCGTGCGTACTCGGATGCTGAGGCCCTACATTCAAAAGCATTTCTTCCGTACGGATCATTAGCTACACCTCCACATCATGCGGTTCATAATCTTTCCTAAGCGGGTGCCCTATCCAATCATCTGGCATTAAAATACGTGATAAGTTGGGATGCCCCTTAAATACAATACCGAGCAAATCATACGCTTCTCGCTCCGGCCAGTCCGCGCCTTTCCAAAACGCTGTCACCGATTCTACTTGCGGCTCTTCCCTATCCAGCTTCACCTTCACCGCTACTGACTGTTTCTTTCCATATGAAAATAAATGAACATATACTTCCATATGTGTCACAAAATCTGTCGCATGTAGCTCTGACATATAATCAAATGCAAGTCCCTCGTGGAACCGCAGTAATTCCATCACTTCATAATACTTTGAAGGCTCCACTACAAGAGTTGGCACATCTTTTGAAAGTTTATTAATGTAGGAATCTACTAATATATCCTCTCCTATTTTCCCCTTAATAATTTCAACATACTGATTTAAATACGGCTGATTCACGGATGGCTCTTCCTGCTTCGTTTCCTCTTCCTTCTTACCTTCAGCACCCTTTGTCTTCGCCCTTGCAGCCGCAGCCGCTTTCGCCTTCGCTGCTGCAATCGCCTTCGCCTTTTCATCTCCCGAATCCCCATCACCTTGCAAGGCCTTCGCCTTCGCTAGAGCCGCTGCTTTTGCCTTCGCTATCGCCACGGCCTTTGCTTTCGCCTTAGCCTTGTCCTCTTCCGTTACTTCTTCGCTTCCTTCTCTTTTTTGCTTCGCTAATGCTGCCGCTTTTGCTTTTGCGGCTGCCACGGCCTTCGCCTTCGCTTTGGCCTTTTCTTCTTTCGTCACTTCTTCGCTTCCTTCTCTTTTTTGCTTCGCTAGTGCTGCCGCTTTTGCTTTTGCGGCTGCCACGGCCTTCGCCTTCGCTTTGGCCTTTTCTTCTTCCGTCACTTCTTCGCTTCCTTCTCTTTTTTGCTTCGCCAATGCAGCCGCTTTTGCTTTTGCCGCGGCGGCTGCCTTCGCTTTCGCTTTGGCCTTTTCTTCTTCCGGTACCTCTCCTATTCCTTCTCTTTTTTGCTTCGCTAACGCTGCTGCTTTTGCTTTTGCCGCAGCGGCTGCACGTCGTTTTGCTTCTTCCACAGTTATATCATCATTTTTTGGTAGCGCTTTCTCTTTTTCTCGATTTTCTTCCTCAAGTTTACTTATTTCCGCATCATGTTTCGCAACAAGACGCTTTCTCGCCTCTTCTTTCGCACGCCTAGCCGCTTCTCTTTTCAAATCCTCTAAGTCTTTGTTTGGATCACTCATTTATTCGTCACCTGCTTCCCCGTCTTGGCCTCGTAACGAATTTTCTCTTTCAATTTATTAATTCCATAAATTAAGGCAGCAGGATTAGGTGGACAACCAGGAATATACACGTCAACTGGCACGATTTGATCTACACCTTTCACAACAGCGTATGAATTTACATATGGACCACCTGCTGTCGCACAAGATCCCATTGCAATAACCCACTTTGGTTCAGGCATTTGATCGTATAAACGCCGAACAATAGGAGCCATCTTCTTCGTTACCGTTCCCGATACAATCATAACGTCTGATTGCCTTGGTGAAGTCCGAAAAAATGACCCAAATCGATCTAAATCATAATGTGATGAACCTACTCCCATCATTTCAATTGCACAGCATGCTAGTCCGAATGTCATCGGCCATAAGGAATTGCTCCGTGCCCATCCTTTCAATTGCTCCAATGTAGAAAAAAAGATATTTCGTTCTAATTCCGCACGTTCATTTGGATGTAATTCCTCAAAATTTATAACCATTGTAACACCTTCTTTTTCCAAGCATACGCTAATCCAACTAGCAACATTACAACAAAGATGAGCATTTCAATCAGTGCAAATAAACCGAGCCTGTCATATGCGACAGCCCATGGATATAAAAATAAAGTTTCTACATCAAAGATGACAAACAATAAAGCAAAAATATAATAACGAGCATGAAACCGAATATTCGCATCATGAAAAGGCTCAATCCCACTCTCATACGTCGTCGCTTTCGCTGCACTTGGTTTGTTTGGACGCAGCATCCTTCCTAATGTAAGAGCCACTACCGGCAGCAATATGCCTAATAGCAAGAAAATCAAAACGATCATATAACTATTTTCATATACACTTGCCATTGTGAAACCCTCCCCCCTGAATTAAGAACAAGTTCACTTAGTAAACAATATGTCCTAGTTGCAGTAATTATTATTTTTAAATTTTTCTAAATAATGCAACTATTTTAATCATTATAGCAAACTTCAAATTCCTATGTCGATATGTTGGGGACAGAAACGAGAATTATTAAAATCTGTTTTTATAACTCGCGCCATACCTGTGCAAAATAAATATAAAAATTATATATATTTTTCAAGAAACTATAAAAAATAAAAGAGGAATTTATATGTATATACCGTGGGTGAGATAAATGAAAAAACAAACACATGTAAGTATTCTTATAAGCATTATATTGTTGTCTATAGTGACTCATTACGTAGCAATGCCTTTTCTATACGAATACTCATTTCCTTTTCAAGTATTAATTGGGGTGAGTTCACTATTCATTGATATTATCGCTTGTAGCTATATACTTTATTTTTCAAACATGAAAGAAGGGTTACCTCGTTTATTTTGGACCGTATTATCTGTTGGAACTCTCTCTTATTTCATTGGTGATATCGTCGTTGCCTATCAACGTTTAATTTTAAAGGACTACTATACATTTGTTGATGCGTCCGATTTTTTTTATTTACTTTTTTTAATTAGCTTTGCATTTGCCTTTCTATATGAAATCATCTACAACCGCGATTTATTAGAAAAGCTTTTTATGATATGTGATATTTGTATTATTGTTACAGCACAATTCACTTTAAGTTACTACTTACTTATTGAACGCACCATTCACGTTTCTTCAACATCCTATGTCGACATATTCGTTCAACTTACCTATCCAATGGCCGATTTACTCTTTTTTCTCATAGGAATCAATCTGTTATTCAAGCCATTATCCTTATTATCCAAAAAAGTTGGTGCACTTCTTGGCAGTGCTTTAATTTTATATGCTACTACAGACGCGATTTATGCTTATATTAAATACTTCACACCCGAGTATTCTATGTTTACAGTTACCCCTCTCTATCAAGTAACTTTAGTACTAGTAGCAATCGCCTGTATTCTGCATACAAAAGAACCCGAAAAACAAGAACAAGTACTATTAACACCTAAAATTGGTGAGTCGATCAGATTGTCATTACCTTATATTTCTGTAGTCATGCTTATTGTTTTTATATTAGTTGAATACGTTTTTGCACCTATTGTAGTAATTGGGCTCATGATAACTTTCTCCTTCGTTCTCATACGCCATAGTTTAGTTCGAAAACAAAATAAAATATTATTACTAGCCCAAATGCAATTCAACTTAGAACTCGAAAAACAAATTGAACTACGTACAGAAGATTTAGTAGAACAAAAAAATGAACTATACCATAACCAACAAATGTTTAAATCTTTATACGAGCACCATCCAGATCCAATTTTCACATTAGACTTGTACGGTAATTTTCTTAATGTGAACAACGCTGGTACTACTTTACTCGGTTATCAAACGAATGAATTATTAAATCAACCTTACTATTCACTTATGTATGAAGAAGATTTGGAAGAAATCATTAATGCCTTTCATCGCGTAAAAAAGGGGAAATCTATTTCTTTAGAAATACGGGCATATCATAAAAATAGAGATATTTACTACTTGCATGTTACAGCTGTTCCTATCTTTTTAAAGAATCATATTTCTGGAGTTTATTTAATGATTAAAGATATTACGGAAAGCAAACAACAACAAGAACAAATTAATTTTCTAGCATATCATGATACGTTAACAGAGCTTGCAAATCGTCGTGCATTTCATCAATATGTAGAACAAGCAATTGCTCGATCCGAAATATCAAAAAGGCCTTTTGCTGTTATGTTTCTCGACCTAGACCGCTTTAAAGTTATTAATGACACCCTCGGTCATAGGGTAGGAGACCTTCTATTAATTGCAGTAGCAAAAAGGCTTGAAAGAATAGCAACACCAAATATGAAGCTCGCCCGATTAGCTGGGGATGAATTCACAATCCTTATTGAGAATTATAAAAAAAGACCCGATGTAAAAAAAATAGCTGATGCGATTGTAGCAGACATGAACGAACCATTCGAAATTGAAAATCAACATTTAAAAATCTCACCAAGCATCGGGATTGCAATATATCCTGAAGCAGGTGAAGATCCATTATCAATCTTGCAGCATGCCGATATGGCCATGTACGAAGCAAAAAACAAAGGGAAAAACGGTAGCTCTCTGTACACGAAAGAATTGTATAAAAAAATGGAACGAAAAGCTCGAATTGAAAAAGATTTACCACTCGCTTTAGTAAACGAAGAATTTTATCTCGTCTATCAACCACAAATTGATATTACGACGAAAAAAATTATTGGAGCTGAAGCATTAATACGCTGGAAACACCCACTCCTAGGTGATATTCCGCCATGTGAGTTCATTCCAATTGTAGAAGAGACACCACAAGTCGTGCCACTCGGTCATTGGGTATTAAAAGAATCTTGTCGTCAGTTAAAAATATGGCATACTTTCGGCTACAAAGATTTAAAAATAAGTGTGAACTTATCAGCAAAAGAGTTCCAGCAAGATAATTTAATCCAGAACATTTCACAAATCATAACAGACATTAAAGTCGATCCAAAGCATGTAACACTTGAGTTAACAGAACGAATTGCAATGATCGATGAAAAAGAAACATTATCAAGACTAAAACAATTAAAGGAATATGGTATTCAAACGTCCATTGATGACTTCGGTACCGGCTATTCTTCTCTCGCTTATTTATCTATTTTCCCTATCGATACATTAAAAGTACCTAGAGAATTTACACAACTAGCCGATCATCGGCCTGAGGAAAGAGCCATTGTTTCCACTATCCTTTCCCTTGCAAATACTTTAAATCTTTCCGTCGTCGCTGAAGGAATTGAAACAGAAAAACAACTTAAGTTTCTACAAAAAAACAACTGTAAATATATGCAAGGTTACTATTTCAGTAAACCACTTACTAGTCATCAATTCATAAAATTTCTACAAAAAACACCCAGTATGAACCAATAGCTCATACTGGGCGTTTTTATAGTGTCGGAATTGTTTTCTCGTAATATTCCTCTGCAATCTCTTCATAAAAAGCTGCTGACGTCGTATAAAAATATGGAATTAGCCATAGGAATCCAATTCCTAACGTAATACAACTTAATATAAACCAACCGATAAAGCTTAAACATAAAATGAAATACTCCATCTTATGTCCATCCATCATACGACGGCTTTCTGTAATAGCTTGATTTATAGAATACTCAGGGTGATCATTTATAATAAAGTACGTCATCGCATAAGAAAATGATTTAATAATGCCTGGAATAATAAATAGTAAAAACCATAAGAAAATATAAATGTTCACTACTATATATAATAAAAATGACTTGATAAACTTACTTCCTTCTGTAAACCATCTAAATATATGCCCAATACGCGCTTCTTTCTCACGAAGAATATGTAGTGCTAAATAATAACCACCTAGCGTTAATGGACCTACCATCAATATTGAAATAACGTCTACTGAAAGTGAGCTATTTACTTCTTTCCAATACCAAACCTGAGAGAAAATAAAATTAATACTAAAACTAAAAGCCGAAATAAGAATCGAAATCAGTAATGTTGCACCGACAGCTAATCCCCATTTCCCTTCTAATGAATCTAGCGCTTCTCCTTTTAAATCACTAATCATAACCGTCCTCCTATACGTAATAACTCTATTAGTATAGCATGTTCCTACTACAATTCATCTTTTGAAAGATGGCGATAAAAATGCGCTGTCGTTGTACTCATATACGGGCTAAGCCAAAGAAAACCTATTCCAAGTGTAAGAATTGCTAAAATTGCCCAACCTATAAAACTCAGCCACAACAGAAACAAATCCAATTTGTGCCCCTTCATAAGATGCTTACTTTCTTTCATTGCCTGTGAAACACTATATTCTGGTTTTTCAACCATCACATAATACGTCATTGAATACGAAAAATACAGGATAGTCATTACAATACCCGAGATAGCTAATAAAATAAAGAAAACGATTATGAATGATGGATTTGCACTCTCATCAAAAAACCCTAATGTCCCAAACACAATCATTCCTAACATTGGCACCCATGCACCTGTATATAACAAAATTGCAACCATAGCCCACATTGTTTTCATCATTCTTTTAAAACCACGGAACCCTTCAAACAAGTAATCCACTCTAGCATCTTCTCTTTTACTTATTTGTAGAAACACATTCGTATAACCGTATGTTGTAATACCATAAGCTGCATAACTTAAAATTATCATAAGACAATAAAAAACCCCAAACGTAATCACAGCTGCAATTCCCATCGCTTCTTCTCCAATTGAACCGATTGAGATAGAAGCTAAAAGAAATATTATAACTCCTGGAATTAATAATATAAGCATTACAGCCATTGAAACGACGTAACTTATGATATGATATAAAATCGTTGATCCAACACCTAGTCCCCAATTCCCCTTTAAAGAGTGCAACGCTTCTCGTTTCATTTCACCAATCATTTATTCATCTCCTTTATAAATTGTTGTACATTCTCTACTTATACAAGCATCAATATAATTATACCATTTTTGTAAAATTATCCATAAACCACACAAAAAAATCCGTAAAGGCAAAGCCTTTACGGATTTTTTATTTCATATCGGAAACGTTTAAACGGTTCACAGCACGTTGTAATGCCATTTCTGCACGTTTAAAGTCAACATGTGCTTGTTTATCTTGCATACGTTGCTCAGCGCGACGCTTCGCTTCATTTGCACGATGGATATCGATATGGTTTGCTTCTTCAGCAGATGATGATAATACAGTTACTTTATCTGGACGAACTTCGATAAAGCCACCGCTTACCGCTACATAATCAGTGTGTCCACCATGTTTCAGACGAACTGCACTAATTTTTAATGGTGCAACAGTTGGAATGTGGCCCGGTAAGATCCCCATTTCCCCACTCTCTGCTTTTACGCTTACCATTTCTACTTCTTTTTCGTAAACCGGTCCATCAGGAGTTACAATACTGACTGGAAATGTCTTCATAATTCGTCCCTCCTAAGGCCTTACGCCATCATTTTCTTCGCGTTTTCAATAACTTCTTCAATGCCACCAACAAGGCGGAATGCATCTTCTGGAAGGTCATCATATTTTCCTTCTAGAATTTCTTTAAATCCGCTAACTGTATTTTTTACAGGTACGTAAGAACCTTTTTGACCTGTAAACTGCTCAGCTACGTGGAAGTTTTGAGATAAGAAGAATTGAATACGACGAGCACGATGTACAACTAACTTATCTTCTTCAGATAACTCATCCATACCTAAGATAGCGATGATATCTTGAAGCTCTTTATAACGCTGTAAAGTTTGCTGTACTTGACGAGCTACTTCATAATGCTCTTCTCCTACGATTTCTGGAGAAAGCGCACGAGATGTAGATGCTAATGGATCTACGGCTGGGTAAATACCCATTTGTGTTAAACGACGCTCTAAGTTTGTTGTTGCATCTAAGTGAGCGAACGTTGTAGCTGGTGCTGGATCCGTATAGTCATCGGCTGGTACATATACCGCTTGGATAGACGTGATAGATCCTTTATTTGTAGATGTAATACGCTCTTGTAATTGACCCATTTCTGTTGCAAGTGTCGGTTGGTAACCTACCGCAGATGGCATACGACCAAGAAGGGCAGATACTTCAGAACCTGCTTGTGTGAAACGGAAGATATTATCGATGAACAGAAGTACGTCTTGTCCTTGCTCATCACGGAAATGTTCAGCCATTGTTAAACCTGTTAATGCAACACGTTGACGTGCTCCAGGTGGCTCGTTCATTTGTCCGAATACCATCGCAGTTTTCTTAATTACGCCAGAATCGCTCATTTCGTGGTATAAATCGTTACCCTCACGAGTACGCTCACCTACACCAGCGAATACAGAGATACCACCGTGTTCTTGTGCGATGTTATTAATTAATTCCTGAATTAATACAGTTTTACCTACACCGGCACCACCGAATAGACCGATCTTACCACCCTTAATGTAAGGAGCAAGTAAGTCTACTACTTTAATACCAGTTTCAAGAATTTCTACTTTAGTAGATAATTCTTCGAATGCAGGTGCTTGACGGTGAATTGGATCACGACGTACATCGGCAGGAACCTCACCATCTAAATCAATTGCATCACCTAATACGTTAAATACGCGACCAAGTGTTGCATCACCAACTGGTACAGAGATTGCTTTACCAGTATCTTCTACTTCTGTACCACGAACAAGTCCGTCTGTGGAAGACATTGCAACTGTACGAACTGTATCATCACCTAAATGAAGTGCAACTTCAAATGTTAAGTTAATGCTTGTTCCGTTTTCGTTGCTTTGTTTTACCGTAAGGGCGTTGTAGATTTCTGGTAGCTTTCCGCCATCAAACTTAACGTCTACAACCGGACCCATGATTTGCGTAACGCGCCCTTTATTCATCGGGTTCCCTCCTAGCTTTCTTTTAATTAGCTAACTTGCTACGAGCAGTTAGCTTTTCATTTTTTATTGGTTTATAGCTTACGCGGCTCTTTTGAAAGAGCCGCCTACGCTTTTTATTGAATCTAGCTCCGGTGGCTAGAAGGGTCGGTCATTTCACCCCTTCCTACGAGGCAAAGAACGCCTCTTTGTCAGGAGTTCCAATGCCCTCCCCTTCTGAGCAAGCCACCTACGCTTTTTATTGAATCTAGTTCCAGCGGCTAGAACAGTCGGTCATTTCGCGCCTTCCTGTTCTGGACGAGCCGCTTCCACTTTTTATACTACTCTAACGCTGCTGCTCCACCAACGATTTCCGTAATTTCTTGCGTAATCGCTGCCTGACGCGCACGGTTGAATGAAAGTGTAAGTGAATCGATAACTTCCATTGCGTTGTCTGTAGCACTCTTCATTGCTGTCATACGCGCTGCGTGTTCACTTGCTTTACCGTCTAGTAATGCACCGTACACTAAGCTTTCTGCGTATTGTGGCAATAGTACTTTTAAAATTTCTTCTTCAGAAGGTTCGAATTCATAAGCTGTCGTCGGTTTATCAGACGCCACATCAGTAAGCGGTAAAATTTTATTTTCCGTTACTTCTTGTGAAATTTTACTTACGTAATGGTTGTAGTAAATATACAGCTCATCATAAGCACCATCTGCAAACATCGCAATTGCTCGAGAAGCAAGATCTTTAATATCAGTAAATGATGGGTGGTCAGATAGTCCAACTACTTCATCAATGATGTTAAAGCCGCGACGTTTTAAATAATCACGTCCTAGTCGGCCAAGCACAATAATTGAATATTGGTTTGAGTCCATATTATGACGTTCACGAATTACGTTACTTACTGTACGTAATACGTTACTGTTATAACCACCTGCTAGTCCGCGATCAGATGTAATAACGATGTACCCTGTACGCTTTACAGGACGCGCATTTAGCATCGGATGATTAATTCCTTTACTTCCTTGCGCAATGCTCGCTACTACTTCTTGAATCTTTTCCATATACGGAACGAAAGATTTAGCATTTTGCTCTGCACGGTTTAACTTAGATGCAGATACCATCTCCATCGCTTTCGTAATTTGACTCGTTTTCTTTGTCGAGTTAATCTTCGCTTTTATATCGCGTAAAGATGCCACAGGTTTTCACCACCTTTTTTCCGGAAGTTGGCACGATTAGTAAGAGTTCTCTTCCTAATCTACGTTGCAAGATATTCTTGCTCATGATTGAAGGAAAAGAATAGGTGCACCTACTCTTTTCCTTTACATAACCGTCAGCAATCTCAGAGCCTGAGATGCCTTATATATATATTATCTAGCTCCAGCGGCTTGAATGTTCGGTGGCTTCACTTCTTCCTACGAGGCAAAGACCGCCTCTTCGTCAGAAGCTCCATCCCCCTCACATTCAGGACGAGCCGCTTCCGCTTTTATTATTCAGAAGCTACGAATACTTTTTTAAATCCATTAATAGCTGCTGCAAATTTGTCGTCATCCGCAAGTTTCTTAGTTGTGCGGATTTCTTCTAATAAGTCAGTCGCATTAGAATCTAACCAAGCATGTAATTCTTCTTCGAAACGAGTGATATCTGCTACTGGGATATCATCTAGGAATCCACGTGTTAAAGCGTAAAGAATGATAACTTGTTTCTCTACACGTAACGGTTTGTGTAATCCTTGTTTTAATACCTCAACAGTACGAGCACCACGGTTTAGTTTCGCTTGAGTTGCTTTATCAAGGTCAGAACCGAACTGAGCGAACGCTTCTAACTCACGGTAAGATGCAAGGTCAAGACGAAGTGTACCTGATACTTTACTCATTGCTTTAATCTGAGCAGATCCACCTACACGAGATACAGAAGTACCCGCATCGATCGCTGGACGTACGCCAGAGAAGAATAGGTCAGATTGTAAGAAGATTTGTCCATCCGTAATAGAAATTACGTTTGTTGGGATGTATGCTGATACGTCCCCTGCTTGTGTTTCGATGAAAGGTAGTGCAGTTAAAGAACCACCGCCTCTTGCATCACTTAATTTTGCTGCACGCTCTAATAAGCGAGAATGTAAGTAGAATACATCCCCTGGATAAGCTTCACGACCTGGAGGACGACGTAATAGTAATGAAAGCTCACGGTAAGCCGCTGCTTGTTTTGATAAGTCATCATATACTACTAATACGTGTTTACCATTGTACATGAACTCTTCACCCATTGTTACACCAGCATAAGGAGCTAAGTATAATAATGGAGCTGGTTGAGAAGCAGATGCAGTTACAACGATTGTGTAATCTAATGCACCGTGCTTACGTAGTGTTTCTACTACGTTACGTACAGTTGATTCTTTTTGTCCGATAGCTACATAGATACAAATCATATCTTCATCTTTTTGGTTAATGATTGTATCAAGTGCAACTGCTGTTTTACCTGTTTGACGGTCACCAATGATTAACTCACGTTGACCACGGCCAATTGGTACAAGAGCATCGATCGCTTTAATACCTGTTTGAAGTGGCTCATGAACAGATTTACGATCCATTACACCTGGTGCTGGACTTTCGATTGGACGAGTGTTTGTTGTATTGATTGGGCCTAAACCATCAACTGGTTGACCTAATGGGTTTACAACACGACCGATTAGTTCTTTTCCTACTGGTACTTGCATGATGCGACCAGTACGACGAACTTCGTCACCTTCACGGATTTCTGTGTAAGGTCCTAAGATAATGATACCTACGTTGTTTTCCTCTAAGTTTTGTGCTAGTCCCATAACGCCGTTAGAGAACTCTACAAGTTCACCAGCCATAACGTTATCAAGACCATGAGCACGCGCGATACCGTCACCAACTTGGATAACTGTACCAACATCACTAACTTCGATTTCAGACTGATAGTTCTCGATTTGTTGCTTTATCAGTGCGCTAATTTCCTCAGCTCTGATGCTCATGTGCTTCACCCCTATCTATTCTTCATTAATTCACGCTGAATACGTGCTAATTTTCCTTGTAAGCTTCCGTCATAAATGCGATTTCCAATACGTACTTTAATGCCGCCTAGTAAATCTTCATCTACAACATTTTTTACGCGAATTGCATCTTTTCCTGTTCTCTTTGCAAATGCTTCTGCAATGTTAAGCTTCTCTTCTTCTGATAGAAGACGAGTAGAATATACAGTTGCATCCGCTACGTTACGTTCTTCATTAGCAAGAACAACGTATTCATCTGCAATTTCAGGTAAGATATCAATACGTTTGTTATCAATTAAAATATATAACGTATTTAAAATAGATTCAGAAACAGACCCGAATACGTTTGCAAGAAACGTTTTCTTTTGTTCCTTTGAAATGTTCGGTTGCGTTAAAAAGCTATGTAGTTCTCCGTTCTTTACATAAACGTTTTGTACAAGGCGTAATTCCTCTTCAAACATTTCTAATACGTGTTTTTCTTTTGCAATTTTAAAAAGAGCGACAGCATAACGTTTTGCTACAATCCCATTGCTCATCGCGCTTCTCCTACTTCTTTAATATAATCGCGAATTAACTTAACTTGATCTTCTTCTTTTAACTCTTTTTCAATTACTTTAGAAGCAATTTGAACAGATAAAGAAGCCACTTGTTCTTGTAAAGCAGCAATCGCTTGCTCTTTTTCGCGTTGAATTTCTTGTACAGCAGATGCTTTAATTGATTCTGCTTCTTCTTTCGCAGCAGCAACAATAACATCTTTTTGATCTACAGCTTGTTTTTTCGCTCTTTCGATTAACTCTTGTGCTTCAACACGCGATTGTTTTAACATTTCACGTTGTTCTTCTACTAATTTCTTCGCTTCAGCGTTACTTCTTTCTGCAGCGTCGATTTCATTAGTAACATGCTCTTCACGTTCTTTCATAATTCCCATTAAAGGACCCCACGCAAATTTGCGTAGCATTACTAATAGAAGTAAGAAAATGAACAATGTATAAGCAATCGTTCCAAATGGAATGGCAGCCCCTAATAATAAAGTTGGCACAAGGATTCACTCCCTTCAAAATATCTAAATTGATCATATGAAAAAAAAAGACATACGTTTCATCCATAAAGCAATGGCGAAGAAAGTTCGGAAAAACACTCTTCGCCATCTATGTAAGGGGAGTCTCCCTTATTTGTTCATTACGATGAATGCAATAACTACACCGATGATTGGAAGTGCCTCAACTAAAGCAACCCCGATGAACATAATTGTTTGAAGTGCGCCTTTTAATTCTGGTTGACGAGCAACACCTTCGATTGTACGTGATACGATAAGACCGTTACCAATACCTGCACCTAATGCTGATAAACCAATTGCAATTGCAGCTGCGATTACACCTAAACTCATTTAATTTGTCCTCCTTTGTATTATAAAAAAATAAATTTTTTCTTACTTAAATTATATTAATGGTCATGGCTTACTTTATGAGCCATATAAACCATCGTTAACATAACGAAAATAAATGACTGGATTGACCCAACGAATACGCTGAATCCCATCCATGCTAACATTGGTACAAGCGCACCTAATGCTCCAAGGAATGATGCCCCGCCTAACTTAGCAAGTAATCCTAATAAGATCTCACCTGCATAAATGTTACCGAATAAACGAAGACCTAACGTTAATGTGTTAGCAAACTCCTCAATAACCTTTAATGGGAATAAGAATTTCATAGGTTGGAAATAACCTTTTACGTATTCTTTCGTACCCTTCATCTTAATTCCATAATAATGGGTGAGGGTAACTACCATCACGGCTAATGTTAATGTAACTGCTGGATCAGACGTTGGTGATCTCCACCATGCAATATGTTCGCCAGCCTCAACTGTTGAATACATGAATGGTAAACCAAGGAAGTTCGATACGATGATAAACATGATAAGCGTAACGCCAAGCGTTAAGAAACGTCCACCTGTTTTCCAGTCCATCGTACTATTGATAATCCCTTTCACGAAGTCAAACACCCATTCCATGAAGTTTTGCATCCCGGTTGGGCGAAGGGCTAAACTGCGAGTTCCGATAACAGCGATTAAGAAAACTATAACTGCTGCTACAGTAACCATCATAACTGATGACAAATCGAACGTTAAACCTAGAAATTTAACTAATTTACCGTGTTCCACTAGTAATTCACCTCTCTTCCCTGCTCTTATACTCTAAATAAAGAAAATCTATGATCATGACAAGGTATCCTGTCAGCAATCCCACACCTAAGCCCCACATCGCAATTAACTCTTGATATTTGGCTGCAAATAAAATTAATAACCCAATCGTGGCGAATCTTGAATATGTACTTACCGCTGTCGCCTTAAACTTCACGTTTTCTCCATTTGTTACGCGATCCAACAGCTTGTCTGTTCTACGTGCAATGATGCGCAAACTAAGAAAACTGAAAATCGTTCCGATAATCAGTCCAAGAAATACATCCTTGTAAGAGGTGAATCCCCATCCTAGCACTAGAAGCGCAAGCAAGTAGTACATATATTTCTTTTGTCTTTGGACAAGTCCATGTACGTCTATCATCATTGCTCTCCCGAATAGTAATGTCGAATGAGTCGAATCATTGCGTATACCCCAGTTCCTAATCCGAGTAATAACCCTATAATAAGAAACAATGGAAACGTTCCAACCTTATTATCAATCCACTGCCCACCAAAGATTCCAATAAGAATAGAACCGACTAACTGAGCAAGAATACCTGACATTAAAGCATAAGCTTTTATATGGCTGCGATCGTTTTTTTGCAAGGATTCATCCCTCCAATATGTAACCCTCATTCACGATGTGTTAATAATAACTCATTTTTTTGCATAAATCCTATACAAAATAAAAAGTTTACATTTTCGTCACTGAATAGATGTATTTTTGTCACTGAAAGCCCTACCATCTATCCCCGTTGTTAGCATACAATAGGGTATTAACAGTGTCAACGAGAAATCGTAAAAAATCAAAAAATTTGAGTATTAGTCATTTCCTCCCAAAAATGAAAACGTTCCCCTTCTAAATACTGGTTAGAGATATGCAATTTCTAACAGTTTTCTCTTTATAATAGAAGGAAATGTTCACAAGTTTGTCACTATTATATTTTTACGATATAACGCTTTCCTTCCATAATATAGTGCTCCTTAGACGTAAGACTTCTATATTATATGTGATGCGCATGCAACTTATGTTGTATATACTATGTATATTTATCCCCCTCCCCTACTTAATCAAGGTACAAAAAAACGAGAGGGAATCCCCTCTCGTCAGTTGTCTTACTTCGTTCCGAATAAACGGTCACCAGCATCACCAAGACCTGGTACTACATATCCGTGGTCATTTAATTTCTCATCTAATGCCGCTACATAAATATCAACATCCGGATGTTCTTCTTGTACTACTTTTACGCCTTCTGGAGCTGCAACGATACACATTAATTTAATTTGCTTTGCACCGCGCTTTTTCAGAGAGTTAATTGCTTCAGCTGCAGAACCACCTGTTGCTAGCATCGGATCTAGTACGATAAAGTCACGCTCTTCTACATCCGTTGGAAGTTTCACATAGTATTCTACCGGTTGCAATGTTTTAGGGTCGCGGTATAAACCAACGTGTCCTACTTTTGCTGCTGGAATTAATTTCAGAATTCCATCAACCATTCCTAAACCTGCACGTAAAATCGGAATTAAACCAAGTTTTTTACCAGCGATCACTTTTGTTGTCGCTTTGCTTACAGGCGTTTCAATTTCAATGTCTTTAAGTGGAAGGTCGCGAGTAATTTCGAAGGCCATTAAACTTGCTACTTCGTCCACTAACTCACGAAAATCTTTCGTACCTGTATTCTTATCGCGAATATATGTAATCTTATGTTGAATTAACGGGTGATCAAATACATACAGTTTTCCCATGTGAATCTCTCCTTTAGATGATATTCATGCGTTTGCACGCTTTTTTACACTATTTACGATTGTAAAGAAAACGTTACTAATATTCAAGGACAAATTTGGCAAAATCATAATTTTATGATGAATCTATCTAGTATCTTTACCAATTATGGGAGCTGTATCCTTCATTATATCGCCAAAATTTATTCATCATTTGTATACATACTTAAAGACCAATATATGTCCAAAAAAAGACTGCCAAAACAATTACGTCTCAGCAGTCTTCTTTCATCTATTATAGATCTGTGTACATTGGGAATTTGCTCGTTAACGCTTCTACACGCTTACGTGCTTCTTCTAATGCAGCTTCATTTTCATGATTTTTTAATGTGTAAGCAATAAGTGACGCAATTTCATCCATTTCTTCTAAACCGAAACCACGTGATGTTACAGCTGCCGTACCGATACGTACACCGCTTGTTACAAATGGGCTTGCTGTTTCAAATGGAATTGTATTTTTGTTCACTGTAATACCAACTTCATCTAATACGTGCTCTGCTACCTTACCTGTGATTTCTAAGTTACGAACATCAATCAGGATTAAGTGATTGTCTGTTCCTCCAGAAACAAGTGTAAGTCCTTCTTTTTGAAGACCTTCAGCTAAGCGGTTCGCATTATTAATGATATTTTGTGCATATGTTTTAAAATCATCTTGTAGTGTCTCACCAAATGCAACAGCTTTTGCAGCGATTACGTGCATAAGTGGACCACCTTGAATACCAGGGAAGATTGATTTATCAATTTGTTTTGCAAATTGCTCTTCACATAAAATCATACCACCACGTGGACCACGTAATGTTTTATGTGTTGTCGTTGTAACGAAATGTGCATGTGGTACTGGGTTTGGATGTAAACCAGCAGCTACTAAACCAGCGATATGTGCCATATCAACCATAAAGTATGCACCCACTTCATCTGCAATCTCACGGAATCGTTTGAAATCGATAACACGAGGATATGCACTTGCACCTGCAACGATTAATTTTGGTTTATTTTCTTTCGCTTTTGCTAATACATCATCGTAATTAATACGGTGAGACTCAGCATCCACGCCATATTCTACGAAATTATATTGTACTCCACTGAAGTTAACAGGGCTTCCGTGTGTTAAGTGACCACCATGAGATAAATTCATACCAAGTACTGTATCGCCTTGCTCTAAAATCGTGAAGTATACTGCCATGTTCGCTTGTGCACCAGAATGCGGTTGAACATTTACATGCTCTGCGCCAAAAATTTCTTTCGCGCGATCACGTGCGATATCTTCCACTACGTCTACGTGCTCACAGCCACCATAGTAACGTTTTCCAGGATATCCCTCAGCATACTTATTCGTTAAAACAGAACCTTGCGCCTCCATTACTGCTTCACTTACGAAGTTTTCCGAAGCAATTAACTCAATCTTTGAACGCTGTCTTCCTAGTTCTGCCTCAATTGCAGCAAATACCTTTTCATCTTGACGTTTTAAATGATCCACCAAAATCCCCCTTTTCTGAACGAATTACATCGATTCCCAATAGTTTTTTCTCATTTATTCAGAAAAAACGAAAATTCAGGTTGTAATTCTTTCGAACCTTCATGTTTTCAACTACATTCTAACATGACTTTCTATATCATAAAAGAAAAAAAAGACCGAAAATCGGTCTTTTCTTTCTTCTATTATAAAGTCAGACTACATACCTTTTATCTTTCGATATAAAGCTATTATGCGACTTTATAATTTTTCATGTCTAACGGCAAGTAATAGTCTCTTCCTTCACCGCATAAACAGCACGTGCTCCACCAATTAGTTTCCCACGTGTTGTTGCCATCGTTACATGTGCACTTCCAATTTCCTTCACACCTGTACGAACAGGAACAGCTACATGCTTTAAATGCATACCGATAAATGTATCACCAATATCCATTCCTGCATCTGCTTTAATAAACTCAATTACTACCGGATCTTTCAAATTGTGATACGCATATGTTGCTAATGCACCACCTGCTGATCTAACAGGCGTAACTGTTACAATTTCAAATTGATATTTCATCGCCAACTCTCTCTCAACTACTAAAGCACGGTTTAAATGCTCACAACATTGAAATGCCAACTCCATACCCGTTTGTTCTTGAAATTGTTTTAACTCAGAAAAAATCGCCTCTGCTACTTCCATCGTTCCTGATGTTCCAATTCTCTCTCCTAGCACTTCGCTCGTGCTACACCCCACTACAAAAATTTGACCACTTTGTAATGAAGCTTGTTCTTGGAAATCAGAAAGCGACATTTGTAACTGTTCTCTTACCTTTACGATTTCTGTCATTACGCCTCTTCCTTTCACAGGTTGGTTCACCAAATTATATTTCATACTGCTTCTAGTTAGAATCTATTACTTTGTTTCGTATGTTTTAATTTTTCCTACGCGGTTTTCGTGACGACCACCTTCATAGTCAGTTGTTAACCAAATTTTTGCGATGTCACGCGCTAGGCCTGCACCAATTACACGCTCGCCCATTGCTAGCATGTTCGTATCATTATGCTCTCTCGTTGCTTTCGCACTGAAAGTATCATGAACTAATGCACAACGAATACCATTTACTTTGTTCGCTGCAATTGACATACCGATGCCTGTCCCACAAACCAAAATACCACGATCTACTTCGCCATTCGCTACCATTTCCGCTGCTGGAAACGCAAAATCAGGGTAATCAACAGAACCAGCTTCACATTCACAACCTAAATCAATATATTCAATATTTAACTCTTCTAATAAACTTACAAGTTCTTTACGGATATTCATACCGCCGTGATCAGATGCTACTACTACTTTCATTTTTACCCCTCCAAAGTTTCAATCAATTATCTTCATTTCTCACTCGTTACCTTAACGGAACGAAGTGATCTCCAATATCGTATTATACACGAAACATCAACCCTCTGAATGTTTTTTCAGTAAAGTTTGTACAAGTTTTTCCATCTCTTCTAACGTTTCCTTATAAATAGAAAGTGATCCGCCGAATGGATCTGAAATATCCTTACTTATCCCCTCGGTTACTCCATATAATGTATCTACTTTCTTTTCAACACTCGGATAATGACCAAGTACAATTTGCTTATGATTTTCCGTCATCGTTACTACAATATCTGCCCAATCAATCAAAGTTTCATTTACCTGCTGTGAAGCATGATTGATTGCAATTCCCTTTTCAGCTAAAGCTTCCTTTGCATATATCGACGCATCACTACCAGGATAGGCGAAGACGCCAGCAGATTGCACTTCAAACTTACCTTCTCCATGATGACGAAGTAACGCCTCAGCCATCGGGCTACGGCATGTATTTCCAGTGCAAACAAATAATACTCGTTTCATCTAACCCCACCCCTTTTCTCTGCTTCCTTTATCATAGCGTACATAAGAATAGAACAAAAGAAATGTGAATATACGAAAGGCGCATTTCTCTTATATTTTTTCTAAGAAAAATGCGCCTTATCCACATATATGTGAAACCCTATTTCCAAGTGCCCAAAGTATTTTAACATACATAAGGAACAGACTACAAAACAAAATAAGGAATCCATTTCATACGAAACGGATTCCTTTCATGCAATAATTATTTCATTGTAACTTTCATTACTTCTGTTGAACCTTTTGTAGCAGTTACACCTACAGTTGTCTTAATAGACTCAGCTGCATCTGTATTTGTGATAACAATTGGAGTAATTGTGCTTTTCGCTTTTTCACGGATTAATTCTAAGTCGAATGAGATTAATTTATCTCCAGCTTTTACAGCTTGTCCTTCAGAAACGTGAGCTTCGAAACCTTCGCCTTCCATTTTTACAGTTTCTAATCCAACGTGGATTAAAATTTCTGTACCGTTTTTCGCTTTAATTCCAATTGCATGTTTCGTGTGGAATAATTGTACGATTTCACCATCAACTGGAGATACAACTACACCTTCAGTAGGATCGATTGCAACACCGTCACCCATCATACGACCAGCGAATACTGGATCTGGTACTTCTTCAATATTTTTCACTGCTCCAGTTAATGGAGCTACGATTGTTTCTTCATTTGTTTTTGAACCAAGACCGAATAATTTTTTAAACATAGGATAGTCCTCCTTATAATTTACCTAAAAGTTTATAGGGCAATCTCTATTAAAGATCGAAATAAACGTAAGACCTCATACTTCGAATATTATACTGTAAAAACGCTTTCGAAATAAATTACGTCATTACTACTAGACTCTTATTGTAGCGCCTCACAAAATTCCAGTCAATTCTGATTGTCTGAATAACAATAAGAAGTTAACTTCTACTTATATTTTCTCTTTTTTTATCCAACTTGTCTAGAGGTCTTTACTACATTTTGTTTTTTGTCGCTAATTTGTAAAATTATTTTCAAACTTTTTTCGAAATCCACTTGACTAAAGTAAGTAACTATTTTATCATTACTTACATAAGGTAAGTTAATAACTTTTAGGAGGTTTTTAAAAATGATGGATTTCGGTCTTCTTATTATTCGTCTTATTATAGGTATTACATTCATGGGTCATGGTGCTCAAAAATTATTTGGTTGGTTCGGCGGTTACGGTTTAAAAGGAACAGGCGGCTGGATGGAATCAATCGGTTTACGCCCTGGTGTATTCATGGCATTTATGGCTGGCGCAACTGAATTATTAGGTGGCTTCTTATTCGCATCAGGTATTTTCACTGCAGTTGGTTCATTATTTATCGTTGGAACAATGTTAATGGCAATCTTCACTGTTCACGGAAAAAATGGTTACTGGGTGACACAAAACGGATATGAATACAATTTAATGTTAATCGCTGTTGCGATCGGTGTAGCTTTAATCGGACCTGGCGCATACGTTTTACTGTAATATTTATCTCAGTTTCGAGATTATTCAAACGGAACTTACTTCATTACAATTGAAGTAAGTTCTTTTTATGCAATAAAAATATTATTTCCAGCAGGAGTTTTCCACTAACATCTTGTAAACAAACAATAAGTCGTCATATTTAGAAAGGGGATTTTACACATGTTATCCATTAATCCAAATGAACAAACAGAAAAAGAGAATTACAAATTATTAACGGGAAGTATCATTCCACGTCCTGTCGCATTCGTTACTTCTGTAACAAAAGAAGGCGTATTAAACGGAGCACCGTATAGTTATTTCAATATCGTCGCTGCCAACCCACCACTTATTTCAGTTTCTGTGCAACGGAAAGCAGGAGAAAGAAAGGACACTTCCCGAAACGCAATTGAAAAAGGTGAGTTTGTCGTACATATTTCTGATGAATCTTACGTAGAAGCAATTAACGAAACAGCAGCTAATCTTCCGCCAAATGAGAGTGAAATTGAACTAGCAAAACTAACACCAATTGAAAGTGACGTCATCTCTGTTCCAGGTGTAAAAGAAGCAAACATTCGAATGGAGTGCGTATTAGAACGCGCAATCCCTCTTGGCGGAACAGAAGACTCACCAGCTTGTGACCTACTAATCGGACGCGTCGTTCGTTTCCACGTCGCAGAACACCTATACGAAAAAGGTCGCATTCACGCTGAAGGACTAAAACCAGTAAGCCGTCTAGCAGGACACAACTACGCAAAACTAGGAGAACAATTTGAATTGGTGAGGCCTATCTAAAAGTGGAAGCGGCTCGTTCAGAATGGGAGGGGGATGGAGCTTCTGACAAAGAGGCGCTTTTTGCCTCGTAGGAAGACGCGAAGCCACCGACCATTCTAGCCGCTGGAACTGGATATATCTAAAAGTGGAGGCGGCTCGTTCAGAATCGCAGGGTATTGGAGCTCTCGACCTTGAAGCGCTTTTTGCTTCATGCGAGAGAGCGAAATGACCGGAGATTCTAGCCGCTGGAGCTGGATATCAACATAAAAGTGGAAGTGGTTCGCTCAAAATAGAATACCTGTAAAATATAAAAGGCTGTACCAAATTAATTTGGTACAGCCTTTTCATAGAAGAAGAAAAATAATTTTTCAATTTTGGTCATCGACCTCTTTTACCATCATTGGTCATCGGTAAAAAGTAACAGTGTGATCGGTTATTGGATGATTGGTTGTACCCTTTGCCATCACATAATCTCATTTTTACAAAAGCGGTCTTCTTCTATGCCTTGAAGCAGAGTCTCACCACTTCAAGGTTTAAAAGTATTTTTCACCATCGAAGTCTAGTTCAATCGCGTAGTTTTTCGCATTAATTAAATTGGACAATCTATTAGCTTGTCTCTCTAACTCTAAACCTTTTACACGATATACTTCAGGATCAAACATTGCTACTTTTAAAAGAGATGATGTTTCACCGTAAGAATATACATGTTCTTCTTTCTTACTCACGCCAAACTCTTTGCACTTTCGAGCTTTTGCACGTAGTTGTGTTGCAAGCTCTATCGCCTCAACAATCGTTACGTTTTCTCCATTGAAGTTAACTTCATTTTGAATATTTGCTTCGTACATCAATTTATCTAAAAGACGAAAGTCAGCGCGAACTTCATCTAACTCTTGTTCAACTTGTATCAATGTACGCGTCTGTTTCGGAAGTGTATCACCTTTTTCAATTTCAACAAATCCAATTTGGTTCATCTCTTCTTCTAATTCATGTATTCTTTTCGATAACACGCTTTTTAATTTTACAGCTTCTGCTAAAGAAATGTTAGACATAGTCTCCCCCTTATATTTCTTCCTTCTGCTCCTCTAAAGTAGGTACTTTCTCTTTTTTCGGTTTCCCAAGCTTAATTACTAAGAAATATAGGGAAAGCAATGTAATAAGAAAAACGATTATAAACGGATACGGAGAATAAAAGGCACGCGCCGCCTCCGTTTTTCCCGCAACAAACTTCAATGACTCAATATCTAAAAACTCAGCAAACATTTGTACACCGAGCATACTAAACCAAAAAACAAAAAAACTAATAATGATACCAAAAACTTGTTTCAATCTCGTCATTCATCTCATCCTTTCTATATGTGTAATTTTTTAGCGCAATCAGTATAGTACAAATAAAACTATGCACAGAAAGGAGCTATCTTACCATTCGCGAATTAAATTCATCCAACCTAAAATTGAAATTTGCAAAATAATACCCCAAATAACAAGCAGTCGCAACCATCTAGGAAAGAAAGTGACAAATCGAATATACCACTCCAATAGCTTGTTCATAACGCCCTCCTCCTTAAAATTATATAGGAAAAAGGAGATATAATCCAAATCCAACCAAAATGATACCGCCTACTATCTCGCCATATGTGCCGAGCATGTCTTTCGCATGCCTACCAATTAATAAACCAAGCCACGCTAATAACATACTAACAAATCCAAAAAGTAATATCGTAATAAGTGTCTGCGCCCCGTAAATACCAAGACTAAGGCCTACTGAAAAACTATCTATACTAACACCAAATGCAAATACGAACAAACTAATTCCAATAGGGGCCGTTCTAGTCTCTTCATTCTCCAAAATAGAGGAATATACAATATAAAATCCTAGTCCAATTAATAAAATAGCACCTGCAAAATGTGCAATATCTCCATACTGCTCTGATAAAAAACGACCTAATACCATCCCTATAAATGGCATGATAATATGAAATATCCCTATCGTCATACCGATATACAGGATTTGTCTTCCCTTTAAGGTCATCATTCCCATACCAAGACTCACCGAGAACGCATCCATCCCTAAGGCGAATGCCATTATTGTTAAAGGTAGTAGCTGTTCAAACGTCATTCATGTCCCTCCTCGGACGTGCTACTTCAAAATATGCTTATCCGAGGAGAAATATTCTGTTTGCTAATCGTACCTTATTATTCAGTAATAATTTGATGCCCTGCCGCTTTCGTTAAGCGATTCATAATAGCATTCCCTATTCCTTCATTCGGGAATGATTCACTAAAAATAACATCCACTTCACTTGCATCAAACGTTCTAAGTACATCATATAATTTAGTCGCAACGCTTGCTAAATCGCTTCGAACACCACAAGACAATACAACATCTGCGTTGTATACATGCTGATACTCTTCTGTCGTTAATACACCTACTTTGAACCCTTCTTCTTTCTTCTCATCCACAAGGCGTTGAATAAATTCACGTGAACCTTCCACAATACTCAGTGGCGCTTTCGGTGCATAATGTGTATATTTCATTCCAGGTGATTTCGGTTTTTCCTTCTCATCCTTTAAAGCCGGATCTAAAGAAACAGTACCAATCACCGCTTCCAATTGTTCTTTCGTAATCCCACCTGGGCGTAATATTGTTGGAACATCGCTCGTACAATCAATTACAGTCGATTCAACACCTACTCCAGTCGCCCCACCATCTACAATACCTGCGATTTTCTCATTTAAATCTTCATATACGTGAGACGCTAACGTCGGACTTGGACGACCAGAACGATTCGCACTCGGTGCTGCAACAGGTACATTTGCCTCTTCAATAAGAGCAAGCGCTACTGGATGATCAGGCATTCTTACTCCAACCGTATTAAGTCCTGCCGTCACCTTCTCTGAAATTCCTTCTTTTCTAGGTAAAATAATTGTTAACGGACCTGGCCAAAAATGTTCCATTAACTTCTCTGCAACTGGCGGGATTTCTTTCACAATCCCGTCCAACTGTGACTTTGTACCGATGTGGACAATCAGTGGATTATCACTCGGTCTTCCTTTCGCTTCAAAAATTTTCGCGATTGCTTCATCATTCATCGCGTTGGCGCCTAGTCCATATACCGTTTCTGTAGGGAAGGCAATCGCCTCGTTTTCCCTTAATAATTTTGCTGCTTCTTGTAACTGTGGATAATATTTATTTCTTTCCACAACATTATCCACAACCCACATATTTGTATGCATTTTTTTACACGTCCTTTTCTACCCTGAAATACTTGTCTATTTTTAGTTTACTATGAGATTTATCCAAAAGACAAACAAGGTTTATCCACAAAATGTGGATAAACCTAATTAATCCGTGGATAACTTTGTGAATAGCTGACAATTTAGTATTATTGCATTTGGCTCTTTTATATTTTTACAAAAGTGTTCTAACTGTCGAATTCCCTCTGGTACGTTTTCTTTCTCTATAGTAACAAAGTCGAAAAACTGAAAGATTGTTATAGATTGTGGATGATTTGTTAGTAAGTACAATTGTCGAATATTTTTTTCTTTCATATACTGCAAAAACATTTCAAAAAAATATAAGAAAGTCTGTTTATCCACATTAGGTGTGAATAAACAAGAACGAATCAATGCGTGTTCTTCACTTTGTTCATATCCGATAACAGCCCGTATTTCTTCCGCCTCTTCCAAAATCATAAATTGCGCGTACAACTCATTTATTTTATCATCTTTTTTATTAGCTTGTCCGAAAAAAGAATGCAATCTTTCCACATCTGCTTTCGTTGCAAAATATACTTTCTTCATAGTAAATCCCTCCTCTTTTTTATATATGAGAAGGGATTTACTAATAGTACTATTTAGAGAATAAAGATGTAAAAGCTTCTACAATAAATAACTTCACTTCTGGCTTTTCTTCTTCCTCCTCTACTTTTACATACTCATTTTGTTTTTCTTGCTTTTGTTCCACAGGTTTCTCCACTTTTTCCACAGTTTTTGTTTCTTCTTTACTTACAGGTTGTTCCTCTACTTTCGTTTCATTTTTTACTACTTTCTTTTCAGAAGCTGTTACCTTTTTTGCAACTTCCTGCTTTACAACTTTCGTTTCTTTCACTTTATCCTCTTTCTTCTCTCGTACATCCACTACTTCCTCATCTTGTTTCTTAACTTCTCCTTCTTCAGGAGATTCAGCCTTCACAACATGTTCTTCTTTCCTTACAGCTGTACCACTTGAAAAATCTAAGAAACACATCGGCGGAAATAATACACACCACCAGTTTGCCCCTTCACCTTCCCCGATTGTAATCAATACCGCCTCATATTCCCCTGCTGGGTAAATAAAATTCCCATATACCTTTGTAGGAAACTTTACATTCTTACTGAATTTCACTTGAAATGAATCTTTACTTCCTTCTTTTTTCAACGTATTTGCCACCGTTTTTTCGATTTCTGGAATATGACTTTGAATGACTTTACGTGCCTCTTCAAATGAAGTTAAATCCGCTACCCATCCATCAATTTGTGCTTTTACTTCATCACGCACTTTACGCTTTAACGCCTGATCTTTATCTGAATCACTATTTGCTAAAATTCGTAATCGAACGGCCTCTTTCGGAATAACTGAAGGCCCTTTCGCATCAGCTTTCATATATCCAAACTGCACAAGCAACTGTGCACCAATTAATAATAGAAGAAGATAAGCAATAACTTGTTTTTTCATTTCCTCCACCGTCCCTTCTACAAACAGTGTGGACAGACTTTCATCTTTCTAAACTATTAAATTCAAAATCTATATAAATTTTTCCACAAAAAAATAGAGTAAGGTGTGAACCTTACTCCATCTCTGCAAATACCATACGATCTTTTCCGTTAATATCAAAAACAATCTGAACATGAGCATGAGGAAAAGCTTGTTGTAACAGCTCTTTTACGTCCTCACCTTGTCCTACTCCAATTTCAAATGCCACAATTGCTTTCTTCTGCAACACATTCGGCAACTCTTCCATAAAACGGCGATAGAAATCTAATCCGTCCTCACCACCAACAAGGGCTCTCTTTGGCTCATGCTCTTTCACCACAGGAGAAAGGCCACGCCAATCCTCTTCCGGTATATATGGAGGATTTGAAACAACAACATCTAGCTTTTGACCTGTTTCATGAAATGGCGATAATAAATCACCGTGATAGAACGTTACTTCTGCGCCCAAAGTTTTTGCATTTTCTTTTGCAACTTCAATCGACTCTTGTGCAATATCTACCGTATACACATGAAGATTTTTATTTTCTAAAGCAAGCGTAATAGAAATCGCACCACTACCTGTACCGATATCCGCCACATGCAGTTTCTCATCACCAAAATGACGCTCGATTCTTTCTAACACTCCCACTATGAGCTCTTCTGTTTCCGGTCTTGGTATTAATACTTCTTCATTCACAAAGAATGACCGTCCATAAAACATTTCATAACCAATCATATATTGAATAGGAATACCTTCTACATGCTTGTGAATAAACTCCGTAAAACTTGTTTCTTGTTCCACAGTTATTTCTTCACGCATATTCATGAGCATTCCGGTTCTGTTCGTCTTTAATACATGACAAAGGACAATTTCTCCCGCATTTTCATCTCGTCCATTTTCCTGTAAAAAAGAAGAAGCCCATTTCAGGGCTTCATAGACACGCATTACTCAGCTGCCTCCATCTTTTGAGCCTGATCTTCCATCACTAAGGCATTGATGAAATCATCTAACTTACCTTGTAAGATTTGATCTAGCTTTTGAATCGTTAAACCGATTCGATGGTCTGTAACACGGTTTTGCGGGAAATTATACGTACGAATACGCTCTGAACGATCACCCGTACCAACAGCTTGTTTACGGTTTTGATCATACTCAGCTTGTGCTTCTTGTCTAAACTTATCATAAACACGTGCGCGTAATACTTTCATCGCTTTTTCTTTATTCTTAATTTGTGATTTCTCATCCTGACACGATACAACTACACCAGTCGGTAAATGCGTTAAACGTACCGCTGACATCGTTGTATTAACACTTTGTCCACCAGGACCACTAGAAGCAAACGTATCTACACGAACATCTTTTTCATGAATACTAATCTCTACTTCTTCTGCCTCTGGTAATACAGCTACAGTTGCTGTAGATGTATGAATACGTCCACCAGATTCCGTTTCAGGAACACGTTGTACACGGTGAGCACCATTCTCGAATTTTAGCTTCGCGAACGCACCTTTACCGTTAATCATAAAGATAATCTCTTTATATCCACCTAACTCTGTATAGCTCGCTTCGATAATTTCAGTTCTCCAACCTTGTACCTCAGCATAACGGCTATACATACGATATAAATCACCAGCAAATAAAGCTGCCTCATCACCACCAGCAGCACCACGAACCTCAACGATAACGTTTTTATCATCATTAGGGTCTTTTGGAACAAGTAAAATTTTCAGACGCTCTGACAATTCTTTATCTTGTCCTTCTAATTCAGAAACCTCTTCTTTTACCATTTCACGCATATCAGCGTCTAACTTATCTTCTAACATTGCTTTTGCATCTCTTAATTGCTCACGAACATCTTTATACTCACGGTACACCTCTACCGTTTCCTGCATATCAGATTGTTCTTTTGAATACTCACGAAGCTTATTCGTATCACTAATAACCTCTGGGTCACTTAACAATTCATTTAACTTCTCATAACGATCTTCTACAGCTTGCAAACGATCTAACACACCATTCACCTCTACATCCTAGTATCTAATACAAATAGTATATGGTACTTAATAAAAAAAACGCAAATTATATTTAAAAGTGGAGGTGGCTCGCTCAGCTCTGACTGCCTAACGTTCTTAGCTGTACGAAGAGCCGACCACCAATCTTCATCTATTTTGAAAAAAACCCGCTCTACATAGCGAGTTTCATTTATCTTTGTTTTGTAGGTACTGCATGACAATGACGACAACGTGGTTCATACGATTCTGAAGCCCCAACTAAAATAATCGGATCATCAAATGCCGCTGGTTCTCCATCGATTAAACGTTGCGTACGACTTGCAGGAGATCCACATGCAGAACAAACTGCCTGCAATTTAGTTACATGTTCAGCAATCGCCATCAGCTGAGGAACTTGTCCAAATGGTAGACCACGGAAATCTTGGTCTAATCCAGCTACAATGACACGATAGCCACGATTTGCCAATACTTGCACCACTTCCACAATGTCCCCATCAAAAAATTGTACCTCATCGATTGCAATAACATCCATTTCTTCTGTTACATGGCTAAATATATCTTTTGACGCTGAAACAGGAACTGCTTTAACCTTTAATCCATTATGTGATACAACATCTTCTTCACTATAACGATTATCAATACACGGTTTAAATACAATCGCATGTTGCTTCGCAAATTGCGTACGGCGTATACGGCGGATGAGCTCTTCTGATTTCCCAGAAAACATACTCCCGCAAATCACTTCAATCCAACCATTTTGATTCATTAAGTACATTGAGCTCTCCTTTCATCTACTTTCCTAATCCAAAGTAGGGTAAAGGTTTAATATTTTTGCAAAAAAAACAGACAAGCGAATACATACACTTGCCTGTTTTATGTTCTTTATTACTTGATACCGTACTTCTTATTGAAGCGGTCAACACGTCCGTCTGCAGTAGCAAACTTCTGACGTCCAGTGTAGAATGGGTGAGAATCAGAACTGATCTCAATTTTTAGTAATGGATAAGTGTTACCATCTTCCCACTCAACAGTTTCGCTAGAGCCTTTAGTAGACCCGCTTAAGAATTTGAAGCCTGTGTTCGTGTCCATAAATACAACTTTATTGTAATTTGGATGGATTCCTGCTTTCATTCTTTTCATCTCCTTCCGCCCTGAATCATTTTCGAAACAGAGTTTTTCATCTTCAGCTGCTTACACAACTATATTGATGAAACACATATGATGAAATTATAACAAGGCTAACTCCATTTTGCAACTACCTGTTTTTGTCTTTTTGAATTTAAAAGCAAAAGCGGCTCGTTTAGAATCGCAGGACATTGGAACTCTCGACCTTGAAGCGCTTTTTGCTTCGAGTGAGAGAGTGAAATGACCGGAGATTCTAGCCGCTGGAGCTGGATATAATTTAAAGCGCAAGCGGCTCGCTCAGAATGGGAGGAGGATGGAGCTTCTGACAAAGAGGCGCTTTTTGCCTCGTAGGAAGACGCGAAGCCACCGACCATTCTAGCCGCTGGAGCTGGATCACCACCTTGCAGTGAAGGCGGCTCGCTCAGAATCGCAGAACACTTCAAGCTCTCGACCCAAATATGATTTTTATCTCAAAAAACAAAATTTTTTCCATATATTGCTCTCTCTAATATTCCCTTAAAAAACATAAAAAACTCGCTTACTACGAAATAAGCGAGTCCCAATCTTTTCCCTTTACTTAGTTGTTACATATCGTTTCGAATCTGCAACAATGTTTTGTAAAAATTCTTCATTTGTCTTTGTTTGACGAAGTTTACGTAAGAAACCTTCAACAAAGTCTGGTGTATCGCGCATTGTTTTGCGAATACCCCATAGCTTGTCTAAATGTTCTTTCGGAATTAATAGATCTTCTTTACGTGTACCAGAACGGCGAATATCAATTGCCGGGAAGATACGACGCTCAGCTAATGAACGATCTAAATGAAGTTCCATATTTCCAGTTCCTTTAAATTCTTCGTAAATTACATCGTCCATACGAGATCCTGTATCAACCAGCGCTGTTGCTAAAATCGTTAAGCTACCGCCTTCTTCAATATTACGTGCAGCTCCAAAGAAACGCTTCGGTCTATGGAAGGCAGCTGGGTCGATACCACCCGATAATGTTCTACCACTTGGCGGAATAACAAGGTTGTAAGCTCGCGCTAAACGGGTAATACTATCCATTAAAATGATAACATCTTTTTTGTGCTCTACAAGACGCATTGCACGTTCTAACACAAGTTCCGCTACTTTAATATGATTTTCTGGTACTTCATCAAAAGTAGAGCTTACAACATCACCCTTAACAGAACGTTCAATGTCTGTTACTTCCTCTGGACGCTCATCAATTAAAAGTACAATTAATTCAGCTTCCGGATGATTTGTTGTAACACTGTGTGCGATTTCTTTTAATAGACTAGTTTTACCAGCCTTTGGAGGCGCGACAATTAAACCACGTTGTCCAAATCCAACTGGTGCGATTAAATCCATGATGCGTGTCGGTAACTTTTTCGGTTCCGTTTCCAATTTCATTTGGCGATCTGGGTATAATGGTGTTAATGCAGGGAAATGCACACGCTCTTTTGCTGACTCTGGATCATCTCCGTTTACAGCTTCAACTTGTAATAATCCAAAATAGCGTTCATTTTCTTTCGGAGGTCGTACTTTACCAGAAACCTTGTCTCCATTACGTAAATCGAAACGACGAATTTGCGAAGCTGAGATATAAATATCTTCTGAGCTTGGAGAATAGTTGATAGGACGTAGGAATCCAAATCCTTCTGATTGAATAATTTCTAATACGCCTTCCATGAAGAAGAAACCTTCTTTTTCTGCTCGAGCTTTTAGGATAGCGAAGATTAACTCTTTTTTCGTTAATTTGCTATAATACGAAATCTTAAATTCTTTCGCAAGCTCGTATAACTCTTTTAATTTCATGTTTTCTAATGCTGCAATTGACAAATTCATTCAGACACCACACTTTAACGTTATTCTCTTTTCACATGGGTAAAGGGAAAAAATACGGAAGGCAAATAATTAATAATGAAAGGCAATAAGTTCAAGTAGGGTAATATTCACTATTGTAACCCTTTTATCTAGTTTTAATCAATACGTTGAAACACAAATACAAGAAGCGAAGACAAGAAAATTTGTCTTCGCTTTTATTTAACCTAGTTCCAGTAGCCAGAATGGCCGAGAGCTCCAATGCCCTGCGATTCTGAACGAGCTGCTTACGCTTTTTATTTAATCCAGTTCCAGCGGCTAGAATCTCCGGTCATTTCACTCTCTCGCTCGAAGCAAAAAGCGCTTCAAGGTCGAGAGTTCCAATGCCCTGCGATTCTGAACGAGCCGCTTGCACTTTTTATTTAATCCAGCTCCAGCAGCTAGAATGGTCGGTGGCTTCACTTCTTCCTGCGAGGCAAAAAGCGCCTCTACGTCAGAAGCTCCATCCCCCTCCCATTCTGAACGAGCTGCTTACGCTTTTTATTTAATAACCAAGTTCGGTTTTTTATTCAAGCTATGACGTCCGTCTACGAAGCGTACTGTGCCTGATTTTGCACGCATAACAAGGGATTGAGTTGTTCCTACGCTGCCTTTAAATTGAACGCCGCGTAATAGTTCTCCGTCTGTTACGCCTGTTGCTGCAAAGATTGCATCGTCACCTTTTACTAAGTCTTCCATGCGAAGGATACGATTTATATCTTCAATGCCCATTTTTTTACAACGAGCTAATTCAGCTTCATTTTGAGGCAGAAGCTTTCCGTGGATTTCTCCACCTAAGCATTTTAATGCAACTGCTGCTAATACACCCTCAGGTGCTCCACCAGAGCCGAATAAAATGTCTACACCTGTACGATCGAATGCAGTATTAATTGCTCCAGCCACATCTCCATCGTTAATTAATTTAATACGAGCTCCAGCTTTACGAATTTCTTCGATAATCGCTTGATGACGTGGACGATTTAAAACTGTCGCTACAACATCTTCAATATCTTTATTTTTCGCTTTCGCAACCGCACGTAAGTTATCGATAATAGGCGCATCAATATCGACCGCCCCAACCGCTTCTGGGCCAACCGCGATTTTATCCATGTACATGTCAGGAGCATGTAACAAATTACCATGATCTGCAATTGCAATAACAGCAAGAGCATTCCATCCACCAGCTGCTACAATGTTTGTCCCTTCTAAAGGATCAACTGCAACGTCTACACGTGGTCCATATCCCGTACCTAATTTCTCTCCGATATACAACATTGGTGCTTCGTCCATCTCACCTTCACCAATGACAACTGTACCTTTCATCGGGATTGTATCAAATACGTCACGCATAGCTGATGTTGCTGCACCGTCTGCCTCATCCTTTTTCCCGCGCCCCATCCAACGCGCTGATGATAATGCTGCAGCCTCTGTTACACGTACTAACTCCATAGATAAACTTCTTTCCACGATAATCCCTCTCCTTTAAGTCTTTATATATTCTGCCGTATTTTGTGAACCGTGTTTCTCTACAAAGTATACTTCCGCAAGTAGTGATGCTTCGCTTCCCCCTTGCGGAAGTATCACTTATGCGTTCTTCATCTCTTCAATTTCTTGACTTGTCATTTGTTCTCGCCAAATGTTTGCGCCAAGACCTTTAAGCTTGTCTACTATATTTTCATACCCTCGATCAATATGCTCAAGTCCGGTTACTTCTGTAATTCCATCCGCCATTAATCCTGCAATAACAAGGGCCGCTCCAGCTCGCAAATCACTCGCTTTCACTTTTGCACCTTGCAATAAAACAGGACCAGTTACAATTGCCGAACGACCTTCTACTTTAATTTGTGCATTCATACGACGTAACTCATCAATGTGTTTAAAGCGTGCGCCGTAAATCGTATCCGTTACAACACCTGTTCCGTGTGCCTTTGTTAAAAGTGTCGTAAATGGTTGTTGTAAATCTGTTGGGAATCCTGGATATACAAGCGTTTTTATATCAACTACTTTTAACCTTCTATTACCGTTCACTGTAATTTGGTCATCGTTCGTTTCAACTTGGACACCAGCTTCTCTTAACTTCGCTGTAACTGACTCTAAATGTTGAGGAATAACATTATCAACCGTTACTTCTCCTCCTGATGCAGCTCCTAAAATCATATACGTACCCGCTTCAATACGATCCGGAATGATCGTGTGATGACAACCGTGCAGTGAATCCACACCATCAATCCGGATTACATCTGTGCCAGCACCTTTAATACGTGCACCCATGCTTGTTAACAATGTAGCTACATCAATAATCTCTGGTTCTTTCGCTGCATTTTCAATAACAGTTCTACCCTTCGCTCGCACAGCTGCCAGCATAATATTAATCGTAGCTCCTACACTAACAACATCTAAATAAATACGTGCACCACGCAATTCATCTGCTCTTAAATAAATCGCACCCTGTTCATTCGTAACATGTGCACCTAACGCTTCAAATCCTTTAATATGCTGATCAATCGGCCTCGGTCCTAAATGGCATCCACCTGGAAGCCCAATAACAGCTTTTTTAAAACGGCCAAGCATCGCACCCATTAAATAATAAGAAGCACGCAATTTTTTCACTTTTCCATTTGGTAAAGGCATTGCAACCATGTTAGAAGGATCGACTACCATCTCTTCCTCCTGTCCATAAGTTACCCTTCCTCCAATTTCCTCTAGCAAGTCTCCTAACATTTTCACGTCCGAAATATTAGGGACACCACCAATAGTTACTGGAGTATCTGCTAAAATTGTCGCTGGAATTAGTGCAACGGCGCTGTTCTTTGCACCACTCACTCGAATTGTTCCATTTAAAGCTCTTCCGCCTTCAATTAGCAATTTTTCCATATTGAGCTCCCTTCTTGTGAATGTACTTACTTTCTATATCTTTATAGAAAGCTCCCCTTAAGAATCTCAATCACTCTTTCCACCCTAACACTCAATAAATAGGAAACCATTATCTTCATTTCTCCTGTAGTACGACTAGATAAAGATTAACTATTCATCGAATTTACTTTATCAATTTAGATACGTTATCACATTTATTTAATAGGACTATGCACATTATTTTCTACTTCAAAAACAAAATGATAAAAATCTTTAGACTTGTTCACGCTTTCATTATACAACGAAAGGAAACCGTCTAAAAGACTAGACGGTTTCCAAAACGGAATTTTATTCTTACGCTTTACCGTTAGAACCGAATTCACGCATTTTACCAGCAACAGTTGCTTTAATAGCGTCGCGGCCAGGTCCAATAAATTTACGAGGATCGTAAACTTCTTGGTCTTTGCTTAATACTTCACGAACAGCTTTTGTAAACTCGATTTGGTTCTCAGTGTTTACGTTAATTTTTGAAGTACCTAAAGAGATAGCTTTTACGATATCAGCAGTTGGGATACCAGTACCACCGTGTAATACTAAAGGTACGCCAGTGAAGTCACGAACTTGTTCCATTTCAGCGAATCCTAAGTTAGGCTCACCTTTGTAAGGACCGTGTACAGAACCTAAAGCTGGAGCTAGGCAATCGATACCTGTTGCTTCAACAAGGTGCTTACACTCTGCTGGGTCAGCGTAAATTACGCCTTCAGCGATGATGTCGTCTTCTTGTCCGCCAACTGTTCCAAGCTCAGCTTCAACAGATACGTTACGAGCGTGTGCGTATTCTACTACTTTTTTAGTAGTTTCAACGTTTTCTTCGAATGGGTGGTGAGAAGCGTCGATCATTACAGATGTGAAACCTGCATCGATTGCTTCTTTACATTTTTCGAAGCTTGAACCATGGTCAAGGTGAATCGCTACAGGAACAGTGATGTTCATTTCTTCGATTAAAGCTTTAACCATAGCTACAACTGTTTTGAAACCAGTCATATGACGAGCTGCACCCTCAGATACACCTAGGATTACAGGAGATTTTTCTTCTTCCGCAGCAGCTAAGATAGCTTGAGTCCACTCTAAGTTGTTCATGTTGAATTGACCAACTGCGTATTTTCCTTCTAGTGCTGTGTTTAGCATTTCTTTCATAGAAACTAAAGGCATGGTGAATCCTCCTAAAAAACGTTTTTTGTATCCGATAAGTTCTTATCGCTGGTAGTATGACCAGAATAAGGTAAAATATGTATATTTACATACCGGACTTTTTTCTACACTCAATAGGATAACAACTTGTACTCAAAAACTCAACCGTATTCACCTGCTCAATAGTCCATGTAAACGCTTTTTTCCATATTTTTTATAAAAAATTCATTTTTTACGCCTCTACAGCAAGCTGATCTCTTACTGCTTGACGAATTTCATCAATATCAAACGGTTTAGCAAAGTGCATTAAAGCTCCTAAATCTTTTGCTTCTTGGATCATATCAAGCTCTCCATAAGCAGTCATTAAAATTACTTTAATACTCTCATCAATTTCCTTTACATGTTTTAAAATCTCTATACCATCCATACCTGGAATTTTCATATCTAACACTACTAAATCTGGATTATCTTTTTTCACGATATCTAAAGCTTGAAATCCATTTGCTGCTTGGAATGTCTGATAACCTTCTTTTTGGAACACTTCATGTAATAACACACGAATGCCATATTGATCATCAACGATTAAAATTTTCCCTTCCATAACTCCCAACCTTTCTGTGTAAGTACAAGATTTAAAGCTTCTTATATCTTAACGATTAATTTTCGCTATTCTTTGGCAAATTCCTTCCTATTCTTTCTTATTTTACCGTTTCCTATTTTGTTACGCCACCTTCGATTTCACCTTTCTAAAAAAATACACTATAATGAAAGCCGGTAAACACGTACGAAGGGAGTAACATTATGTTAAAAATTTTTTCAACTCAATTAAGTGGTTATTTCTCCAGGGTTTCTCAAAAAGAGGAAATGAATATAGAAGATAGCGCCCGTCTACTTGCTCAAGCATTAGTTGGCGATGGTTTCATTTATTTACATGGTACAAATGAAATGGAGGGCGTTGTTGCCGAAGCTTTATCCGGTGCTGAACCAATGAAGCAAGCAAAACGATTATTTGAAAATGGTAAAGAAGTAGAAGTAACTTCTGCAGATCGTGTACTTCTTATTAGCCGTTTTTCAACAGATGAAGAAGTTGTCGCAATGGCAAAAAAACTTCAAGCAAATGGACACTCTATTGTCGGTATCTCTGCTATTCAAGAAGGTACTGAATCGCTAGAACAATATACAGATGTACATATTGATACAAAGCTGTTAAAAGGTCTTATTCCAGATGATGAAGGCAATCGCTACGGATTCCCAAGTTTAATGATAGCTTTATTTGCATATCATGGGATCAAATTTACAATCGATGAAATGTTAAATGAATATTAAAAAAAGCGCCCTATTTCAGGCGCTTTTTTTTATTACTTGCTCTCTTTATTCGTAATAGAAGCTCTTACGAAGTCATGGAACAATGGTTGTGGACGGTTTGGACGAGAAACTAGTTCTGGGTGGAACTGTGCTGCCACGAACCAAGGGTGATCTTTTAATTCAATGATTTCAACTAGACGGCCGTCTGGGCTTGTACCAGAGAATACAAATCCTTCTTTTTCCATATCCGGACGGAATTGATTGTTGAACTCATAACGATGACGATGACGCTCATATACAACCGGCTCATTGTAAGCACTGTAAGCATTTGTTTCTTCAGCAAGCTTACATGGGTATAGGCCAAGACGAAGTGTACCACCTAAGTCTTCTACATCTTTTTGTTCTGGTAATAAGTCAATGATTGCATAAGGTGTGTCAGGATTAATTTCAGAAGAGTTAGCTCCCTCTAATCCTAATACGTTACGTGCAAATTCGATTGATGCAAGTTGCATACCTAAGCAAATTCCTAAGAATGGTACTTTGTTTTCACGAGCATATTGAATTGCAACGATTTTACCTTCTACACCACGATCTCCGAATCCACCAGGTACAAGGATACCATCTGTGTCGCCAACTAATTCTTGTACGTTCTCTGGTGTTACGTGTTCAGCATTTACCCATTTCACTTCTACATCTGTGTCGAATGAATAACCCGCATGACGAAGTGCTTCTACAACAGAAATGTATGCATCTTGAAGCTCTACGTATTTACCAACAAGAGCAATTTTTGTTTTCTTAGAAAGGTTACGTACTTTATCAACTAGCGCAGTCCACTCTGTCATATCTGCAGCTGGATTGTCTAATTTTAAGTGATCGCAAACGATTTGATCCATATTTTGCTCTTGAAGAGATAATGGAACCGCATATAAAGTATCTGCATCGCGTGCTTCGATAACTGCTTTTGTATCAATGTCACAGAATAATGCAAGCTTGTCTTTCATATCTTGAGAAACAGGCAATTCTGTACGAACAACGATAATATTTGGTTGAATACCTAAGCTACGAAGCTCTTTAACGCTATGTTGCGTTGGTTTTGTTTTCATTTCACCCGCTGCTTTTAAGTACGGGATTAACGTACAGTGAATGTACATTACATTGTCACGACCGATGTCGCTCTTAATTTGACGGATTGCTTCTAAGAATGGTAGAGACTCGATGTCACCAACAGTTCCACCAATTTCTGTAATAACAACGTCCGCGTTTGTTTCGCGACCAGAACGGTATACACGCTCTTTAATTTCGTTAGTAATGTGAGGAATAACTTGAACTGTTCCTCCTAGGTATTCACCACGACGCTCTTTTTGAAGAACTGAAGAGTAAATTTTACCTGTTGTTACGTTGCTGTATTTGTTTAAGTTGATGTCGATGAAACGCTCATAGTGACCAAGGTCTAAGTCAGTTTCTGCACCATCATCTGTTACGAATACCTCACCGTGTTGGTATGGGCTCATAGTCCCTGGGTCTACGTTAATGTATGGATCAAACTTTTGAATCGTTACGTTTAAACCACGATTTTTTAAAAGTCTTCCTAGAGATGCTGCTGTAATACCTTTTCCTAAAGACGATACTACACCGCCTGTTACAAAAATATACTTAGTCATGAAAAAGCTCCCTCCTATTTTGCTGTTATATAATCACCGTTGCAAAGCGCAACGTATGTAGATAACACTGTATCCATCTTATTGTTAGACTCTTTTTATTTTCTAAACAAAAAACAAAAAAGAAAATTGCTCCCCTCATCACAAAAAGTAATAAGTAGGGAGCAATTTTCTTTTATATTTACACTTTAAAAGTATTATCGTCCTTTTTTAAAGAGCCCAAAAATGATTCTACATGGACGATAATGAAAAGTCAAGAACTACAGTTCTTCCTCTTCTTCTTCTTCAGTTTCATCGTACTCAAGTTCTTCTTCGGCGAAGTCATCGTCATCATCTTCATCTAAATCATCAAGATCTTCGTCATCTCCGTCTTCTTCTTCAAGAACCTTGTCCAAATCTTCTACCTCTTCGTCTTCTTCATTTCCGTCTGCATCGTCGAAGTCTTCATCTTCTTCAATGTAGTCGTCAAAACCGTCTTCTTCAACTTTACGTTTCTTCTTCGGTTTTGGTTGAGGCAAGATTTCTTCATCAATTTGCTCATATGGGTACCAGCTGCGTAGCCCCCAACGATTTTCTCCTAAATTAATGAAACGTCCATCGATGTTTAAATCTGTATAAAATTGTGCGAGTTTCGCATTAACTTGCTCTTGAGATAGTCCCAGCACTTGAGCGATTTCTTGAACCAACTCGTTGAATGTCGTTGCTTGTCTTTTATCCCCTAAAACGCTATGTACAACTTCAATCATTGAACATTCTTTTAGCTCTTCTGGTGAATATTGCTTAAAATTCACTTATGCGGCACTTCCTTTCTTCAAATATAACCTTATATATAACGGTCTGCTTAAAAAAATCCATACTATTCATTATAAACAAAAGTCGCACAAATATGCTACAAAAAAAACGGGAAACTTTAATATGGTAATAAAATTATAATTTGTCTATTCTTTATTTCGGAAACATATGCGCTCCTTGCAGTACATACCTAATTTGCATTTCTGTATATTCTTCAAGCGTATACAGTTTTTGCAGGGCCCAACGTCTAAATCCCCACATTTGTCCTTGTATGAAAATGTTATGTGCAAGAAGCTGTATCTCTTTTTTATTTAATGTAAATGTCCCATTTTCTGTACACTGCTCTAAAATATTCTCAAACATTCCGACCATTTGAAACTCTTTTTCTAATACGTACGGGAGTGATTCTTTCGGTAAAAAACGTACCTCTTGATACATTATTAATACTTCTTCCTGCAATTCGTCCATCACTTTAAAGTAATTCGTTATTGCTATCTTTAAACTTTCTATACTCCCTTTTTCTGTACACACTACTTCCTCTAATCTTTCTTTTACATGCTCATAAATACTATCACAAACTAAATATAAAACATCATCTTTTGTACGAATGTACTCATAAAGTGTTCCAATACTAAACCCAGCCGCCTTCGCAATCTCTCTCGTTGTTGTACGTGGGAACCCTTTTTGCTTAAATAATTGCACCGCACCTTTAATCATTTGTTCACGTCTTAACGCAACTAATTTTTCATCTTTCACGGACGCATGCACATTATGTTTAACCATCCCCTTCACCTCTCTCTATTATTTTTTGGAAGGAAAAAGCGTAGGAAAATACCTACGCTTTCGTTCCTACTTCGTTAACATACGAGAAATTACAAGCCTTTGGATTTCTTGTGTTCCCTCATATATTTGTGTAATCTTTGCATCGCGCATATAACGCTCTACTGGATAATCTTTCGTATAACCGTAACCACCAAATACTTGTACCGCTTCAGTCGTCACCTTCATCGCTGTATCGCCTGCAAATACTTTTGACATCGCTGACTCTTTCCCGTACGGAAGCCCTTCCGATTCAAGCCAAGCCGCTTGGTATGTTAGAAGACGCGCCGCCTCCACATCCGTTGCCATATCTGCAAGTTTAAAACCAATTCCTTGCTGCGCCGCAATTGGTTTCCCAAACTGATGACGCTCTCTTGCATATTCTACAGAAGCATCTAAAGCCCCTTGCGCAATACCGACTGCTTGCGCGGCAATACCATTACGGCCGCCATCTAATGTTTGCATCGCAACTTTAAATCCTTGGCCCTCTTCCCCTAGTAAATTCTCTACAGGAATACGGCAATCTTCGAACATAATTTCAGTTGTTGGTGAAGAGCGAATCCCTAACTTGCTTTCCTTCTTCCCAACTGAAAATCCTGGTGTATCACTTTCCACAATAAACGCGCTCGTACCACGCTGCTTCGATTCAGGATCAGTTAACGCAAAAACAACATAAATATCAGCAATACCGCCATTTGTAATAAAGATTTTCGATCCATTTAAAATGTAATGGTCTCCATCTCGTTTCGCAGTTGTCCTCATTCCGCCAGCATCCGAACCGGAACTTGGCTCTGTTAAGCCGTATGCACCAATTTTCGTTCCTTCAGCCATCGGTCGTAAAAACTTTTGCTTTTGTTCTTCCGTTCCAAATTTAAAAATTGGCCAACCAGCAAGTGAAGTGTGTGCAGACAGTGTTACACCTGTTGAAGCACAAACACGAGATAATTCTTCAATAGCAATTACATACGCTAAGTAATCGCTTCCAATTCCGCCGTATTCTTCAGGCCATGGAATGCCGGTTAAACCAAGCTCTGCCATTTGATCAAATAGCGCGCGATCAAATCTCTCTTCTTCATCGCGCTCAGCTGCAGTCGGTGCTACTTCGTTCTTAGCAAAATCCCGAACCATTTTTCTTATCATTTCATGTTCTTCTGATAGTTTAAAATGCATGCCCGTCTCCCCCTTGTCCTTTTATAAAGCTCGACTAATAACAAGCTTCTGTATCTCACTCGTTCCTTCATATATTTGCGTGATTTTCGCATCACGGAAAAATCGTTCTACTGGATAGTCTTTCGTATAACCGTAACCACCAAATACTTGCACCGCTTCAATCGCAACTTCAACAGCCGTCTTAGAAGCGAATAATTTCGCAATAGATGCCTCTTTACCACATGGTAATCCTTGTGCTCTTAGCGATGCCGCTCTATATACGAGTAATCGCGCTGCCTCTACACTAGTTGCCATATCTGCAAGTTTGAATCCGATTCCTTGCTGCGCCGCAATTGGCTTTCCGAATTGCTCACGTTCTTTCGCGTAATCAATTGCACATGCAAGCGCTGCTTCCGCAATTCCTAAAGCCTGTGCACCAATTCCAATTCGTCCAACATCTAAATTCGCCATCGCTACCTTAAATCCTTGTCCTTCTTCACCAAGTAAATTCTCAGCCGGCACTTTCATATCTTCGAACGTAAGTTGTACTGTGCGAGAACCGAGAAGTCCCATTTTGTGCTCATCTTTTCCAATAATTAAGCCCGGTGTATCTTTCTCTACTATAAATGCAGAAATCCCACTTTTTCCTGCCTCTGGATTTGTAGAAGCGAATACAATGTATGTACTTGCTTCACCACCATTTGTAATAAATACTTTCGATCCGTTAATAATGTAGTGATCGTCTTTCTTTACAGCTCTTGATTTCAAACTCCCTGCATCTGATCCTGCATTTGGTTCTGTTAATGCAAATGCACCTAAATACTCACCAGTCGCAAGTTTAGAAACATATTTCTGCTTCTGGTCTTCTGTTCCGAAGTATAAAATCGGATTCATTCCAACTGACGTATGTACAGCTAAAATTACACCAACCGTTGCACTTACCTTTGAAATTTCCTCAATTGCTAAAATGTAAGAAATAAAATCCATTTCTGCCCCGCCATATTTTGCAGGCGCTGGAATACCCATTAGTCCAAGCTCACCCATCTTTTGCAAAATCTCTTTCGGGAACACCCCTTGTTCCATACTAGGAACAAAGGGAGCTATTTCCTTCTGCGCAAAATCTCGAACCATTTTCCTCATCATTTGTTGCTCTTCAGTAAAATGAAAATTCATGTACTTCGCCTCCGTTTGCTATATATCTTTTTAACAATTTGGTAAGACCACTATTTTAATAAAGGGAGGAGTTTATTCGTAAACGTAGAAGCCACGACCCGTTTTACGTCCTAACCATCCTGCATTCACATACTTGCGTAATAATGGACATGGGCGATATTTACTATCACCTAAACCTTCATGCAACACTTCCATAATGTATAAACATGTATCTAAACCGATAAAATCAGCGAGCGTTAAAGGCCCCATCGGATGATTCATACCGAGTTTCATTACTTCATCAATCGCTTCTTTCGTCGCTACACCTTCATATAACGTATAGATTGCTTCGTTAATCATCGGTAATAAAATACGGTTCGATACAAACCCTGGGAAATCATTTACTTCAACTGGTACTTTCCCAATTTTCTTCGTAATATCTTCAATCGTTTCATAGACTGCATCATCTGTAGCCAATCCACGAATAATTTCAACAAGCTTCATAACCGGAACTGGATTCATAAAGTGCATACCAATTACTTTCTCCGGACGTTTCGTTACCGCTGCAATTTCTGTAATTGGTAGAGATGACGTATTCGTCGCTAAAATTGCGTGTTCCGGAGCGATTTCATCTAGATTCGCAAAGATTTTCTTTTTAATATCCATTTTCTCAACAGCTGCTTCAATAATAAGATCCGCTTCCTTCACACAATCTAAATCAAGCGTTACTGTAAGACGATTTAGCGCAGCTTCCTTCTCTTCTTCCTTCATGCGCCCTTTTTCTACTTGGCGTGCTAAGTTTTTCGTAATAATAGCCAATCCTCTGTCTAATTGCTCTTGTTTTAAATCTTGTACCTTCACATCATATCCTGCCATTGCACATACTTGTGCAATTCCCGATCCCATTTGTCCCGCACCAATTACAACTATTTTTTGTACACCCATTCTTTTTTCCCCCTTAATATAAATTGTTAATAAATCAAAAATCACCTACACATAAATTAACGAACTTCAATCATAATTGCGTCACCTTGACCGCCACCACTACAAATCGAAGCAATTCCAATTCCGCCGCCGCGCTGCTTCAGTGCGTGAATAAGTGTAACGATAATTCGCGCTCCACTTGCTCCAATCGGATGTCCCATTGCCACTGCGCCGCCATTTACATTCAATTTGTCTGGGTCAATTCCTGCAATCTCTGTACTTGCAATTGCTACCGCTGCAAATGCTTCATTAATCTCGAATAAATCGATATCTTCAATTGTCTTGCCTGTTTTTTTCAACAATTCGTTAATTGCATAACCTGGCGTTCTTGGGAAATCTTTAGACTCCACTGCAATTGCCGTATGTGCCAAAATTGTCGCTAATGGCTTTCTTCCTTCTTGCTTCGCTCTGTCTTCGCTCATTAGTACAAGTGCAGCACCACCATCATTTAGTCCTGGTGCATTACCCGCTGTCACTGCTGACGTCTTATCAAATACAGGTTTTAATTTCGCTAATTTTTCAATCGTTGTATCCGCGCGTGGCGCCTCATCTTTTGCAACGACAATAGGATCGCCTTTTCTTTGCTGAATCGTTACTGGTACGATTTCCTCTTCAAAACGTCCTTCTTTATGCGCTGAAACCGCACGTTGATGGCTACGGTACGCCCATTCATCTTGCGCTTCACGAGAGATTCCATCTTCCTTCGCAACTTCTCCACCATAAACACCCATGTGTATACCTGAAAATGCGCATGTTAAACCGTCAGCAACGTTTAAATCTATCACTTCGTTGTTGCCCATTCTGTATCCCCATCTTGCTCCGCGTAAAATGTAAGGACTATTACTCATCGACTCCATACCGCCAGCTACAATAAGTGATTGATCACCAGTACGAATAATTTGATCCGCTAATGTAACCGCACGAAGCCCTGATGCACAAACTTTATTCACCGTTTCCGTCTGCACTTCCCAAGGGATTCCAGCAGCCCTCGCAGCTTGGCGTGATGGAATTTGTCCCTGTCCACCTTGAATAACTGTTCCGAATATAACTTCTTCCACATCATTAGCAGAAACATTTGCTCTTTCAAGCGCTGCTTTAATTGCAATTCCCCCAAGTTCTGTTGCTTTCACGTCTTTTAAAGATCCTCCAAATTTCCCAACCGGTGTTCTTGCAGCACTTAAAATAACTGTTTTACTCATATCTATTTCCCCCATCTCTTTTTTTAGCACCGAGCGCTCGCTCGGTGTTCTTACGTTGAGAAGAGGTGCAATGATTGCACCTCTCTCTAAAGTTGTATTCATTCCTATAAATTAAATCGCTTCTTTCTTCTGTCCGATAACAGAGCGTTCTAAAATCTCTGTTACATCAAGAGTTTGAACATTCTCTTCTACTTCTTTCGCTTTCGTCCCATCACTAATCATGGTTAAGCAATATGGACAACCTGTACCGATAATAGATGGCTCTACAGCTAGTGCTTGTTCTGTACGAGCAACGTTAATACGTGAACCTGCTGTTTCTTCCATCCACATTAGGCCACCACCTGCGCCACAACACATTCCTGTTTCACGGTTTCGTGCCATTTCTACAAGGTTCACACCAGGAATTGCTTTCAAAATGTCGCGCGGTGCTTCATATACTTCGTTGTATCTTCCTAAATAACAGGAATCATGGTACGTAACTGTTTCCTCAATAGCGTGAACAGGTTTTAATCGTCCTTCTTTCACCCACTGAGCTAACAATTCTGTATGATGATAGACTTCTGCTTGCAAGCCAAAGTCTGGATACTCATTTTTAAATGTGTTATAAGCGTGAGGATCAATCGTAACGATTTTCTTCACTCCTGCTTTTTCAAATTCCTCGATATTCTTTGTCGCCATCTCTTGGAAGACAAATTCATTTCCAAGACGTCGCGGTGTATCCCCAGAATTCTTTTCTTTATTACCAAGTATCGCGAATGAAATGCCTGCTTCGTTCATTAACTTCGCAAATGATATTGCAATCTTCTGACTACGATTATCATATGATCCCATTGAACCAACCCAGAATAAATATTCGAACTCCTCGCCAGCTTTCGATTTTTCTTTTACAGTTGGAACCGTTACTTCATCATCACCTTGGCGCCAAGTTTCACGCTCTTTACGGTTCAGTCCCCATGGATTCCCTTGACGCTCGATGTTTGTCATCGCACGCTGCGCTTCCGCGTCCATCTTTCCTTCTGTTAAAACGAGATAGCGGCGTAAATCAATAATTTTGTCAACGTGCTCATTCATAACCGGACACTGGTCTTCACAGTTACGGCACGTTGTACAAGCCCAAATCTCTTCCTCTGTAATAACATCTCCGATTAAACTCGGATCGTAAGCTAGCGTTGTAGCTGCTGATTCTTGTTGCCCTTTCCCAGCTGCCATCATCGCTAACTGATTTCCTTGTGTATTATTAAAAGCCACTACTGGAACCCACGGTGCCTTTGATGTCACTGCTGCTCCTTTATCAGTTAAATGATCGCGAAGTTTTAAAATTAAATCCATCGGCGATAACATTTTCCCTGTTCCAGTTGCTGGGCACATATTTGTACAGCGACCACACTCTACGCAAGCGTATAAATCAATAAGCTGATTTTGTCTAAAGTCTTCGATTTTACCAACACCAAATGTTTCTTGCGTTTCATCTTCAAAGTCAATCTTTTCAAGTTTCCCTGGATTTGAAAGACGACCGAAGAAAACGTTGGCTGGTCCCGCAATTAAATGCGCGTGTTTTGATTGTGGAACATACACTAAAAACGTTAACAAAATTAGTAGATGCACCCACCAAGAGAAATAGAACACAGAAATGGCTACGGTTTCATTTATTCCCGAGAAAACGTAAGCGATTGCAGAAGCGATTGGTTCACTCCATGAAAGCTCCTCGCCGTGCCATATAATTCCCATCCCATTACCGAGTAGCACAGAAACCATTAAGCCACCAATAAAGATAAGAACAAGGCCTGATTTGAAATTACGTTTTAAACGAACTAGCTTCTCAACATAACGTCTATGAAAAGCCCAAAAGACTGCAATTAAAATAACAAGTGTGACAATTTCCTGGAAGAATGTAAATGCAGGGTATAGTGGTCCAAGTGGAAGATGTGATCCTGGTGCGAGTCCTTTCCAAACGAAGTCAATTGCTCCAAATTGGACAAGAATAAATCCGTAAAAGAACATAACGTGAATAATGCCGCTCTTCTTATCTTTCAGCAGCTTTTTCTGACCGAAAACATTGACCTTAAGGAGGTCCCAACGCTCTTTAAAACGACGGTCAAATTCAATCTTTTTTCCTAACTGTATGTAGGCCATCCTCGTTCGTATAAGATACACAAACAAATATCCCGCATAAGCAATAACAGCAATGGCAGCCAGCCAATTCATGATCAGTAAGCTATTCATTTTTATGCTACCCCTCTCTTTGTAAGCCCTCTTTCTTTTTTAGAATCTTCAAAAACATATAATTTTCTGAATTTTTCCCCTATCTTCATTATATAATGAGTGAGCATTCAGTCAACAGTTTTTTGTTATACAACAACATATTTTTTCATAAAGCTGTTTATTTCGGTGAAACTATAAAGTGAAACTTTAATCAGTAGAGAGCTGTTTATTCCCTACTGACTATTAGCCTCACCAATCGGGCTTTACCAGGTAACCAGCAAAATGAAGGTGAAAAGAATGCAAAGGAGGGAATTCACTTATGTTCTTCTTATCTCTCTTGTTACTATGCGTTACTCTTTGGATCACAATTGACCTTTTATATGGGAGAATTCTTCATTTAAAGCGTGTGCGCTCTCGTACCTTCCCTTTACGTCAAAGTAATTTTCACCTTTATACATACGGGCAAGATTTATATGATGCTTTATTTACTGATATACAACAAGCACGGCACCATGTGCACGTTTTATTCTTCATTGTAAAAAACGATAAAATCAGTCGTGAATTTTTAAATTTACTTATCGATAAAGCACAGGAAGGAATTGAAGTAAGACTTTTACTCGATCGATTGGGAAGCCATCATTTATCAAACGAGGCAATTCGCTCCCTACAAAAACATGGTGTCTCTTTTTCATTTTGTCACAAAGTAAAATTTCCTTTTCTTTTCTTTTCTGCCAATCAAAGAAACCATAGAAAAATTACAGTTATTGACGGGAAAATTGGTTATATTGGTGGATTTAATATTGGAGAAGAATATTTAGGGCATAATCAAAAATTAGGATTATGGCGCGATTATCATTTACGTCTTACAGGCGAAGGTGTACAAGATTTACAAAAACAATTTTTACATGACTGGTTTGATGATACAAACCAAAACTTATTGGATACTTCTCTTTATTTTCCAAAACTGCAACCTGGTACCATCCAACATCAATTTATTCCGACAGATGGGGCCTATTTACAACATACTTTTTTACACTTAATTGAAAATACGGAAAAAGAACTCTTTATCGGTACACCATATTTCATTCCTGGAAAAAAAATTATGAACGCATTATTAAGAGCACGAAAACGTGGGGTTCAAATCACGATTCTCGTTCCAGAAAAGGCAGATCATGCCCTTGTTCGAGAAGCAAAATTTCCATATTGCCGAAAGTTAATACAAGCTGGATGCAATATTTACGCATTTCAACAAGGTTTTTTTCACGCTAAAGTTATTATAGCGGACGATTATATTTGTGATATTGGAACTGCAAACTTTGATATGAGAAGTTTATATATTAATCATGAAATCAACTGCCTTTTATATGATAAACATTTTATACAAATAGTAAAAAACAAATTCCATGAAGATCTAAAAAATGCGTCCTTACTTTCCTTTAAAGATGTTAGCCCGCATTCCCTTATTGATAGGGGAAAAGAATGGATAGGAACGATATTTGCTTTCTTCTTATAGGAAAGATAATGAGTAAAAAGAGGTGTATCACATATGATTATGCGGTTTGGATATGTCTCACATGCAATGGCACTGTGGGACTGTTCTCCTGCCAAAACGATGACATTTACAAGCTTTCAAAAGCTCAGTAAACAAGAACGAGAAGATAAATTGTACGATGTTACAAGACAAAATCTTGAGCATACAATACGTATTCTTCATTACAATATAGCGCATGAAATTCCTTTATATCGTTTATCCTCTTCCATCGTCCCACTTGCAACACATCCTGAAGTCGAGTTTGATTATATCGGGGCATTTACACCGCTTTGGCGTAAAATTGGGGCATTAATTAAAGAACACAATTTACGAGTAAGTTTTCATCCAAATCAATTTACGCTATTTACAAGTGACAAGCCACATATTACAACTAACGCTATTACAGATATGACCTATCATTATAAAGTATTAGATGCAATAGGCGTTGCAGATTCTTCCTATATTAATATCCATGTAGGTGGTGCCTATGGAAATAAAGAAAAAGCGGTTGAGCGTTTCCATGAAAATATAAAAAAACTTCCTACACATATAAAAAAGCAAATGACGCTTGAAAATGATGATAAAACATATACAACTGCTGAAACTTTATCGATTTGCCAAAAAGAAAAGATTCCATTCGTATTTGATTATCATCATCACATAGCAAACCTTTGCGAGGAACCGCTAGAAGTGTTACTTCCTGCAATTTTTGAAACTTGGTCACATACAAATATCCCTCCTAAAGTTCATATTTCCTCCCCTAAATCCAAAAAAGAATTTAGGGCCCATGCTGAATATATTGATTTAGAGTTTACCAAGCCTTTCTTACACATTGCAAAAAAAATCAATCATAATTTCGATATTATGATTGAAAGTAAACAGAAAGATTTAGCGATGCTGCAATTCATACATGAATTATCCTCTATAAGAGGGATAAAAAGAATAAATGGCTCAACATTACAATGGTAAATTGTAATGTTGAGCTATTTTTTTCAAAAAAAGTAATTTTTTTAGTAAAAAACACCCTATTTTATATGCTATGATTGGAATTAGCATTTTCCACCTGTGATTCAACTTTATTGAAACGGAGTCATAATATGATTAATCAAAAAAAATATGTACACTTTGTCACGATGTATATAACTATATTTTCTCTTTGGATATTTCTTATCCCTAAGGACTTGAATATAAAAGAAACTGGAATTCTCTTCTTATTTTGTTTTGCTGCACTCTTTTCTTGCTATTGCTTATATAAAGCTATTAAGAAAATGAAGCGTAGTGATAAATTATTTTGGGTTTTATTACTATGCACTTGCATATGCGGACTAACTATGGAAATAACTTTATTTCTTCATTCACTTTCTATATATGATCAAGTCATATTCTCATATAAAGCACTACCTTTTTTCATCATACAATATATTTTGCTCTTTTCTGGATTTGCTATCAAATTCATAAAACATTACTCTATTAGAGGCCTTGCTCAATTTTCATTTGATAGCATTTTTATTGTTATTATGAATATTTATTTTACCTTAACTTTTATTTTGGACCTTTCAAGCTTTCGCATGTTAACAACCGATAACTGGGTTTTAATTGGGTACTTTATTGCACAGGCATTAGTAATTTACGCCGTTATTAGCCTATATAGACGAGAACAATATTCTGCTAGCAGAATTTCATTAATTATCGGCTTTACTATCATACTTGTGTACGGATATATACATCTGTTCCAACTAAACGCGGGGATGAAAACTTCTTCTGAAGTCTCTTACTTAATACATACTGCTTCGATTTTATTAATTGGTTTGTCGTCCATACTATACATTTTGGATAAACCAATGCAGCATGAAACGAAAGCAAAATATTATCGATTTGACTATGTTCGCTTTATATTACCTTATTTTAGTATAATCATTACCTTTTCCTTTATTATTATTCAACCATGGGATGATAAGTTCATGTTAGTCGGTCTAGTATTATCACTCATCTTATTATTCCTACGACAACTTTATATGTGGAAAGATAATCAAGCACTAATCGATACATACGAACAGTTGACTACACAACTAGAAGACAAAGTAGAAGAAGGTGCGTCTGCGTTATCAAAGAGTGAACAACGCTATAAATCATTATTCGAAGATCATCCTGATGCCGTTTTCTCTTTAAATATGGATGGTATTTTCCAAAAATCTAATACAGCTTGTGAAAGCTTATTTACTGCCTACTATTGTGAAGTAGAAAGCTATTCTCTTCTACACTTTATTGACTCAAAAGACCATGATCTACTAAAGAAAGCTTTACAAATGACACAAGAAGGTAGACCACAAACTTTAGAAGTTCGCACAAAAGAAAAAGAAGGCTATTACTATTACCTTCACATTACACTCATCCCTACTTTCATAAACAAAGAAGTTGTTGGGATGTTCGGCATAGCACGTGATATTACAACTTTATATGAAAAGCAAAAACAAGTAGAACATTTAGCCTTTCATGATGCGCTTACTGGATTACCAAATCGCCGAAAGTTTGAAAAAGATTTGAAAAAGATTTTAAATACAGCTCAAACCAGTGCGAATGATGTTGCCGTCATGTTCCTTGATTTAGATCGATTCAAAAAAATAAACGATAGACTTGGTCACGATGTCGGAGATCTATTATTAATTGAAGTAGCAAAAAGGTTACGCAGTTGCTTGCGTTCAAAGGATGTCGTCGCTCGCCAAGGCGGAGATGAGTTTACAATTCTATTACCAGATATGTACTCAGAGAAAAGTGCGGCTTTTATAGCTGAACAGATTTTAACCATTTTAAATAAACCATTCTTCATTAAAGAAGAAGAACTATCTATTACACCAAGTATCGGTATTGCCATGTACCCTGATTATGGAACAGATGTAACAGAATTAATGAAAAATGCTGATATGGCTATGTATCGCGCGAAAGCAAATGGAAAAAACAGATTTGTTTTCTTCTCAAAAGAAATGAGTATCGCCCAAAATGAAATCCAATTCTTAGAAGGCGAACTCGCAAAAGCATTACAACAAAATGAATTTTTCCTTGAATATCAGCCACAAGTAAGCACAGCAACAAAACAAATTATCGGTTTTGAAGCACTAATCCGTTGGAAGCATCCAAAACTCGGCATCGTATCTCCTGCCCAATTCATTCCTCTAGCGGAGGAAACCGGATTTATTATTGAACTTGGAAATTGGATTTTACATACCGCTTGCTTAGAAGCAAAAAGATGGCATAATCAAGGTTTTTCTCACTTGAAAGTTGGTGTGAATTTATCTGTTGTTCAATTTAACCATGCAGATTTAATCCCAACTATTTCAAAGGTTTTAGAAGAAACAGAACTAAAACCGGAAGCACTAGATATTGAAATTACGGAAAGTATTGCAATTAATCAAAATCAATCTGTAGTTACAAAACTAGAACAGCTTCAAAATCTCGGTATTCAAATTTCAATCGATGACTTTGGAACTGGTTATAGTTCTTTAGCTTATTTAACAAAATATCCAATCAACACATTAAAAATTGCTCGAGAGTTTATTTGCGGCATTACAAATAGCCCTTTAGAGGAAGCGATTATCTCTTCTATCATTACACTATCTAAAGAACTAAATTTAGAAGTTATTGCAGAAGGTGTAGAGACGGAAGAACAATGGAAGTTTTTATATGAACAAAACTGTGACCATATTCAAGGATTCTTTATTAGCAAGCCTGTTTCTAGTAAAGATGTTTGGAGGTTACTCCACAAAAAAACAACCGTCTAAGTAAGACGGTTGTTTTTTTAATATTCAAAAGGTAGGTCCGAAGCTAATTGTACCTCTTGATCATTATGAGAAATTACTTGGCTTTTCTCTAAAGCTGTATCTGTTAATGAAATACCCCATGCCATTGCTAACGTTAATAAACTACCAATAAGTAATTTTTTCATATTCCATCACCCACATTTTTTTCTTTTAATATATCATGAAAATTTATCCATACCATATGCAATTATGCATATCCATTTTTTAGGGTTATTCATTGATTGATTTTATTTACGATCGCTTCTTTATATGCATGCATTTCTAATATATCAAAAAAGAAACTTGCTTTCTTGTATGTATCTTCAATCTCTGCCTCATCATACTCCAACTTTTCTAGACATTCACCTCTTTGATAGTACAGCTGTCCAATTAATGCCATACTATTAATTCGGCATGATATTTCAATTGCTTTATTTACTTGATAAAGTGACCCTTCATATTGCTCGTCTAAATATAATGCTTTTGCATGATTATATCTTACCTTCACGTCAAATTCTTCATTATCATGCAATGACTCTAATTGTTTTAATATATCTTCAAATAATTCAATACTTTTCTTAAAATAATTATTTTCGGCATAAATATTTGCAATTGCATTCTCTATATAGAGATTTTGGTATACGTCTATTCCAGCTAATTGTTGGTTTAATAATTTTTTTAATTCTAAAATACAATATTCGTAATCGATTTTCTTCAATATGTAAGCTGCTACATGATATTGCCATTGAAGAAACTGCTGGAATTCGGGATGATATTCTTCCTTTTTCAGCTCATTCCATACTCTATTATAAATCTCTTTATATTTTTTTTGCTTACAAAGCATAATGACTTGATCTTTAAACTGTTTTTTTCTCTCAATATCCGAATAAATGAGTACCTCATAAAAATGAATAATGGGAACTTGTAACTTTGCTGCAATACCTTGCAATATATCCATACTTGGGTATACTGCGCCTGATTCAATTCGGCTCACTTCCGATTGATGACATATGTTCTCGGATAACTGTTTTTGCGTTAATCCCCTCATTACCCTAATTTTCTTAATTTCACTTCCTAATTTTTCTGCGTGCATACTTACTCACCATCCCATTGTAACAATTTAATTTGTTAAGTTGTCATACCACTACAATAATGTGAATTCGACAATTTTTGATATGAAATAATGCATAATATATATAAAATTCGGCAAATTTTTCATACAATCCATCTCATATAATAGACTAGTAATTTTATAGATAAATTATAGAAAATTTGCCCATGCTTTCGTTACATTCGGTTTTCTTTATCCTTTATCAGCAGAAGCTATTCACACCCAAGAACTAGATAGAAATGAAGTAAAAGTTGAAATCGCTCAGCCTAGTTTAACGATTTAAAAATTAACACAACCTCAAAATGATACAAAAATATATGGCGAAAAAGTATTTAAAGGGTGAGATAAACGAGGCTAAAGCTCAACAAGAGTGAGTGACAACTGAAATGAATGTAGATTCCCAACCTACAAATAAAAAAACAAAAGAAAATCAAACCGAAGTTCACCTTGTACAAACTTACAAAAATTACAAAGTATATTGCCAAGATCTTATTGTAAAAGTAGATAAAAATGGAGTAATTACAACTGTTAGTGGTAAAGTTGTCCAAAATTTAGACCAACAACCTAATCTTACTATAACAAATTTTTTGTCGAAAAATGAAGTAAAATCTAAATTACGCGATATACTTCAAATTCTGAGCGATGCGACTGCGACGAAACCCTCTATTGGAATACTTGTTTATAAGAAAAAAGAAGTTTACCATTCATAGGTAAACTTCTTTTCATATCCATCCCTTTTCTTCCGCAATTGTAATTGCCTCAATTCTATTTTTCGCATCGAGCTTCGTTAATACTTCAGAAATGTAATTACGTACTGTTCCAGGTGAAAGATAAAGTGCCTTCGCAATTTCATTTGCCGTCTTACCTTCTTTCGCAAGTAACAATACTTCTTTTTCACGATCTGATAACGGATTTTGCTCCTGCCATAAGCCGAACATTAAATCTTGAGAAATCTCTCGCTTTCCTTTCATTACATTACGAATCGATGCAGCTAAATCTTCACTTGGGCTATCTTTTAATAAATATCCGTGCACGCCAGCTTTCATAGCTCGTTCAAAATATCCAGGGCGTGCAAATGTTGTTAAAATCATTACCTTACATGCTGATTTTTCTTTCTTTAACGTTTCTGCAACATCTAATCCACTCTGAATCGGCATTTCAATATCCATAATACTTACATCAGGTTGTAGCGATTCGATTAATTTTAGCGCCTCTTCCCCGTTCGCAGCTTGCCCAATTACTTCAATATCATCTTCTAGATCAAGCAGGGCGCCCAATGCACCACGAAGCATCCGCTGATCTTCTGCAATAATAATTCGAATCATGCCCTCACCTCATCTTTTCCTGTTCGAATAACAACTGGAACTTTTACTGTTAATAGTGTCCCTGGATTGATTGTACCCAGTTCAACAAATCCATCAATAAGAGCGATGCGCTCCTTCATACCACGAATGCCATTCCCATCGTGGCTTTGACCTGCTAAACCGATTCCGTTATCTTCTACTGTCAAAATCAATTCACCTTGTGATTCTCGTACAGAAACTGTGCAACACGTCGCCTTACTATGCTTTACAACATTCGTCACAGCCTCACGTAAACACATTCCTAAAATATTTTGTTCAATTGGTGATAACGAACTCGAACTTGCTTCCTGCTTCACTTCTAATTCGATATTAGCCGCTTGTAAGATCGCTCTTATTTGCTCCAGCTCTTCTTCTACTGTAATCATACGCATATCAGAAATTAGTTCCCTTAGCTGCTTTAAAGCGGTACGAGATGTTTGCGTAATTTCCTTTGCTTCCGCACTTGCACGCTCCGGATTTTTTACAATTAACTTCTCCACGAGCTGACTCTTTAACGTAATAAGAGATAGCGTATGCCCTAACGTATCATGAAGATCTCTTGCAATTCGCTGCCTTTCTTCACGTTTTACTAAGTCTTTAATTTGTTCATTTGCTTCGTTTAATTGATTTCTTAATATCTTTTTTTGATTAAAATTGCGCATACCAAAAGGCGCAACAAGCATCAAAATAAGCATCGGGACAGTATTTATAAAGCTTGTAAATGAAAAACCCGCACCATATACAAATGTTATAAGCGTTACAACTAATAAGCCCAATAATATACGGAATATTTTTTTCGTAGGTGCGAATGCTATGGCATTTGATGTGAAGAAACATAAAAAAATAAGATACGGACTATAGAAAAAGCTAAATACCAAGGCTATAACCAGTTGCATACAAGCCCACATTGCGAACATTTTTGTAACAAAATATAACTGCCGGTATGCTAATACAAAAAGAATTAGCATGCCAGCCCCAAACATTAACCTTGAGCCCTCCTCTTGTACAAGTGCATAAATCGGAAACGCTAAATACACAAGCCACATATACGGGAAAAAACCCATGTGTTTCGGAAAAATCTCAACCCTTTTCTTCTCTATCATTTATACCGCTTCCTGTCTTTTTCTTATATATATTGATACTACAACAAATATAAGGAAATAACCTCCTAATACCGTGATATTTTCCCAACCAACTGATTTCCCAGCTACAATATCCCATGCACCGCTTCCGAAATGATATGTCGGTGTCCATTCACCGATAGATCTTAATATTTTCGGGAATACTTCAATCGGCATCCATAGACCACCAAGAATTGCTAAACACATATTTAAAATGTTTGCTAATCCTGCTGCCGCATCAACTTTTTTAATAGAACCAACTATCGATCCAAGTGCTAAAAATGGTGTTACACCTAATAATAGCCATAAACCAGCGCCCATCCATTGACCAAATGTTAACTGAACATCATTAATTAAAATACCTGCTATAAAAATAACTACGATTGAAAAAACATTTACTACTGTTTGCGAAACAATTTTTGCAGAAATGTATGCTCCCTCTGGCAGAGGTGTAATTCTCAAAAGTTGTGCCCATCCTTTTTGTCTTTCCTCGGAAAGGCGCACACCGAAGCTAAAAAGTGCTGTTCCAATAATACTAAATGAAGTCATAGAAATTAAATAATGAGCTTTCCATTCATTTCCGTTCTGTGGCACTTGAATAACATTTGTGAAAATATAGTAAAACATAACCGGCATTAATAGTGAGAAAAAGATAAATAGTTTATTGCGAAACGTACGTAATATTTCCATCTTACATTGCATCAAAAACGCTCTCATGCGATTTCCTCCTCCTGATTTGCGACAAACTGTTCAAATGCTTCATCAAGACTTCCACGTTCAACAGACACATCTGTTACAGGTAAGTTCTTTTGATAAATTGCTTTTAAAGTTTCATCTGTATCTTCAGTTGTTAAAGTGAAGTGCCCATCGTTTGACTGTACTTCGGTTACGTTTGGTAATTCTTTTAGTAATTTTGCAGGAATACTTTCCTTCGAGTAAAACGTGATTGTTTTTCGTGAAATCGTCGCCTTCATCTCATCTGGTGTACCATCTGCGATAATCTTTCCATTCGCAAACAATAAAATACGATTCGCTAATGCATCCGCTTCTTCTAAATAGTGCGTCGTTAAAATAATTGTTTTCCCTTCACTTGCTAACTTTCGAATTGTTTCCCAAAACGTTCTTCGAGACGTAATATCCATCCCAACGGTCGGCTCATCTAAAAATAGTAAATCTGGATTTCCTGCAAGTGCAAGTGCAAAGTTTAATCTTCTTTTTTGCCCACCTGATAATTTCTCACATCTTTGCTTTCGCTCCGATTCTAAATTTGATAACTGTAGTAACGTTTCTTTCGCTACCGGATTCGTATAATAACTACGGAATAACTCGATTGCCTCTTCTACTGTAATGCTATCAATGACACTTACTTCTTGTAGCATCGCACCAAGGCTATTACGAACATCTCTACGCTTTGGATTCTTTCCAAATATAGAAACAGTTCCTTCCGTCGGATCCTTTAATCCAAGCATCATCGACATCGTCGTCGTTTTCCCTGCACCATTCGGTCCAAGTAGTGCTACGATTTCTCCTTTATTCACATGAAATGAAACGTTATTTACTGCTTTTTTATGTTTAAATGTTTTAGAAACACCATTTACTTCTATAATCTTTTCCATCTCTCCACCCCCGCTGTTTCTTATATTTACATTGTACGTTTTGGAAAACTTAGGAAACAGTATGATGCGTCATGACATCGATATGACAATTGTCATGTATTCTTTATGAGAGGAATCAACCCACATACCGCAAGCGAGTAGCAGGACGAAAATAAACATGATACAATCGGGTAAGATATATATTCGAGGAAGGACAGTGGTTTTCATGATTATTCGTAATGAACAAGATTTAGAAGGCTTACGAAAAATCGGCCGCATCGTTGCACTTGCACGTGAAGAAATGAAAAAAGAAGCGAAGCCAGGTATGACAACGAAAGAGCTTGATTTGATCGGTAAAAAAGTATTAGATGAGCATGGTGCGATTTCTGCACCTGAAAAAGAATATGATTTCCCAGGTGTAACTTGCATCAGTGTAAACGAAGAAGTTGCTCACGGTATTCCAGGAGATCGCGTATTAAAAGAAGGCGACTTAGTAAATGTCGACGTATCAGCTGCACTTGATGGCTATTATGCAGATACAGGTATTTCATTTGTACTTGGAGAAGATGAAGCGAAAGAAAAGCTTTGCCAAGCAGCTGTTGATGCATTTTGGGCAGCAATGAAAAAGGTAAAAGCTGGTTCAAAACAAAACCAAATTGGTCGTGCTGTTTCAAACTTTGCACATAAAAATGGATACAATGTGATTCAAAACTTAACTGGTCACGGTATTGGTCTTAGCTTACATGAAGCACCAAACCACATTTTAAGCTACTTTGACCCAATGGATAATGCGCTTCTAAAAGACGGTCTTGTTATCGCTGTAGAACCATTCATTTCTATGAAAGCTGATCACATTATCGAACGCGGTGACGATGGTTGGACATTCGTTACACCTGATAAAAGCCTTGTTGCACAATGTGAACATACCGTTGTCGTAACACGCGGCGAACCGATAATTTTAACAGAAATATAAAAAGAACCGCTTCTTAGTAGGAAGCGGTTCTTTTTTATGTACTTTTTTGAAAAGAAGCAATACGGTTGAACTCTTTTTCATTTACGTATATAATTTTTAACGAAGGTTATTGATGATTATCTCTCATAAAAGATGATCAAGGGAGTACCTTCTTTTTTTATTTCATAGCACCGATTAAAGTAATGCGTTCTATTTATTATAAAACGCTGTCTTCGCTTTAATCTACGAATTGTATACTCTTTTAGACAGTACATATTTTCTTCATCCTGACCAAATTCAAGCTACATTTTATTACTACCTCAATACGAAAGAACTTTTTACAATAGGATACATTATTTTGGTTAGCATGTATCGTAAAACTTACCTTTATAACGATTCTTTACACATTGCAAGAATACAAATCAATATAAAATAGTTTAAGCATTGCACTGCATATTTTTTGCATGTACCTATTTTATAAAGAACCACGTAACAAGTCACATCCTATAAAGGTCTGATATCATTCCTTATCAGTATTTCATTCGACACTTTTTGTCGAAATTTGTATATTCGCTCCCTATATTATTAAAATATACATTTTGTTTTACGTTACAAAGCATCGAATATGAATACTTTCCCTAAAGAGTATACGTAGTAAAGGAGGCATCACGTAAGTCCTATTGATCCATGACAAATAATCCCTTCACAAAGCATTTTTATACAATAGAAGGATTCATAAAGGAGGCACAATGAAAAAACTTTTCAATATATGTTTAATTGTATTCGTACTATTTTCACAGCTTGCTAGTTTTCCATACAATCAAGTAAGAGCGGAAACATTAACAGGCAATTCATTATTTGACACTGTTGAAATGAAAGATGCAACGAATCATATTATTGACGAAGCATTAAATCCTAAAAACTTAATACAAGTAGGATCAACCATTCACCTAGAATATGCTTGGTCAATAAAAGATCATCAGACAGACTCAGCAGTGCTCCAAATACCTAACGCATTAAAAGTTAAAAGTAATCAACAAGGAAATCTGACGGCGGATCAGCAAATTATTGGTCAATATTTTGTTACTGCAAACGATAACAAAATGAAACTAGTATTTAACGATCAAGTAAAAGATTCCAAAGGTGCTAGCGGAAAAATCAATTTTGATACAGTATTCAATCCTGATTTAAAACCTGGTGCAAAATCTGTTCAACTCTCGTTCCCTCTAGGTACAACAGCTAAGTCTATTTCAGTTCCTGTTCAAGTAGATAACCCAGCTTCACCTACTACTGATAAGGATACTGCTCAGCAACCTGCGGAGGAGCAAAAGAATGGCGATGCTCAGCAACCAACCTACGGAAGAGCAAAAGAACGGCGATGCTCAGCAACCTGCGGATAAACAAAAGAACGGTGATGCTCAGCAACCTGCGGAGGAGCAAAAGAACGGTGATTCTCAGCAACCTGCGGAGGAGCAAAAGAACGGTGATTCTCAGCAACCTGCGGAGGAGCAAAAGAACGGTGATTCTCAGCAACCTGCGGAAGAGCAAAAGAACGGTGATGCTCAGCAACCTGCGGAAGAGCAAAAGAACGGTGATGCTCAGCAACCTGCGGAAGAGCAAAAAAATGGTGATGCTCAGCAACCTACGGAAAATCCTGGTGATAACACAACAGAACAACCTGTTGAGAATCCAGATCCATCACCTAAGCAAATTACAGAAAACATTTTAACGGGTGTCACATTAACAGATAAAGACGGTAAACCATTTAACAATACGGATAATCGTCCAAATCCAAATTCTATTACCCAAATCGATTTTACATGGGAAGTTTTAAAATCGCTAAACGTCAAAAAAGATGATTATTTTACTTTCCAACTCCCAGAATACTTTATTGTCCACAATACGATTACACAGGATTTAATAGATGGAAAAGGACATACGATTGGGTCATTCGTTGTTACGCCTGATGGCAAAGTAACGATGACTTTTAACGAATATGTTGAAGATCATCCTGATATAGCTGGACATTTAAACATTCGTACGGAGTTTAATGAAGTAAAAATTACAGGGACTACAGAAAAACAAATCCCATTCCCTATTAAAGAAAAAGACGTTATTATTGAGCTCGATTTTAAACCTAAAGTAAAACAATCTATAGATAAAAAAGGTGTACCTGATAGACCAACTAATACGAATCAAATTAATTGGACAGTAGAAATGAACAAGACAAAAGATACACTGACAAATGCTGTCTTCCAAGATAACATTCCAAACGGAGCAAGTCTCAATGAAGATTCTATTAAGGTTTATTATTTAGAGGTAGATATTAACGGGAAGACAACTCGTGGAGCAGAAGTTCCTAAGGAAGAATATGAACTTACTTCATCCTCTGATAAATTAAATATCGCTTTTAAAAACGAAACGAATAAAGCTTATCAAATTGAATATGCGACAAAGATTACAGATGAAAGTGTTACTAGTTTCAAAAATGAAGCAAAGGTATCAAGCAAGAATCAAAAAGATGTATCTGCAAATGCAACTGTAACTGTAAAACGAGGTACGCATCTAGAAAAAACTAGCAAGTACAATCCAAAAACACAAACAATCGAATGGACGATCACTTACAACGGTGACCAAAGAAAAATTGAAAAAGAGGCTGCTCTTTTAAAAGATATTCTAGATAAGGATCATAAAATTGATCTAAGTTCTATTGTTGTAAAAAATGCTTCTTATAATGATAGTGGGCAAATTGTCACTGGTGACAATGCTACAAACTTCACAGTAAAAGAAACGACTGAGGGATTTGATTTACAGTTTACTACTGATATTGATAGTGCCTACGTAATTACTTACACATCAAAAGCCGCGGGTGATGTCATCACAGATGGTGAAATCGAAAATAAAATTATCGCAGATGGTGGTTCAAGTAAGACAAACAAGGTTACATTACAACAACAAAACATCATAAAGAAACATAATAAAAATGCAGGCGATACAGATTACAATGCGAAAACAACAAAATGGACAATTATTGTAAATGATAACAACTACGTGTTAAACGATGCTGTTATCAAGGATACGTTTGACTTTGGTGGTCTAACGTTACAGAAAGATAGTTTCAAAATTACAGATGGATCGAGAACGCTTGATCCAGAGTTTGATTACACACTTGATGTAACAGATAAAGGATTTGAAGTGAAACTAGCTGGTGATTATAAGTCTAATATGAATAAAACTTTAACTATCACATACACAACAGACTTTAATTACGAGAATCTATCCAAAGAGAAAGATAATAAATCATTCAAAAATACAGCAAATTTATCATGGATAGACATAAATGATCAAAAGAACAATAGTTCATCTGATGATACATTTGATCCTGATTACTACACAAAAGGAAACGGATTTAAATACGGCTCTTACAATGCCCAAACGAAAGAAATTAAATGGGACATAGGTTTTAACTATAATAATATGACGATTAAGGACCCTTCTATCGTTGACGTATTAAGGGATAACCAAAAATTAATACCGGAATCTATTGAAGTTCGACATATGAAATTAACTGGTGGTGCACATGGATTTGAAGTAGGTGATCCTGTTCCATCTAGCGAATATACGATAGAAGCTCCAACAACAGATAATAACAATACATTAACGATTCATTTTAAAAACGAAATTAATTCTGCATATTATATTAGCTTTAAAACTTCACTTGCAGGTGAACAAATTAATAAGCGCTACGATAATTATGCCGATTTAAAAGATGGGTCGAAAACTGTTACTACTATCCATGGTGCATTTGAGATTACAAACGGTGGTAGCGGTGTTACGAAAACAGCAAAGCAAAATGACAAGTATATTGATTGGAGTGTTTCTATTAATGCAAGTCAATCAACTATCGAAAATGCTGTCGTAACAGACGAACCGACAGATAATCAAGTGCTTGATGAGAAGTCCTTCCATCTATATCCGACAACGGTAGCCGTAGATGGAACTTTAACAAAAGATACAGCAAATGAATTAAAAGAAGGAACAGACTATAAACTCAAAGTAATAACAGACAACGATACAGGGAAACAACAGTTTAAAGTTGAATTTCTTCATACCATTGAGCGAGCTTATATTTTAGAATACCGCTCACTCATTAATGCAGATCATAATGAAAAGGTAAGTAATAAAGCGACGATTACTGGTCACCGTTTAACATTAACGAAAGTAGAAGATGTTAAGTTCGTTGAAGTTAAAGTATCTACTGGATCTGGAGGTGGTTCTGCTAGTAAAGGACGCGGGAGCCTTCAAATTATAAAGGTTGATGACAAAGATAGAAAAGTAGCATTAGCCGGAGCAGTATTTACTTTATATGATCAAACAGGTACAACCGCTATTCGAACAATTACAACAGGTGATGACGGTGTCGCTAAGTTTAACAACTTACGACGTGATAAATATATGATTAAAGAAACGAAAGCACCTGAGGGTTATGTAATTAGTAAAAAATTAAGAGAAGGTATACTTGTTGAGCTAAGTTCTGAAGAAGTTACAACTTACCCCCTTACAAATGAGAAATTTGTCGGGAAAGTAGTACTTACAAAAATTGATGCTCACAGTAAGGAAAAACTTAAACATGCTGTTTTCTCTTTACTGGATGAAAAAAAACAAGTTATTCCTGAACATAAAGAATTAACAACAGATGATAAAGGTCAAATTGCTGTAGATAATTTAAAACCAGGAACGTACTACTTACAAGAAACAACGGCTCCTGAGCATTATAAATTAAACAGTACACCTACTAAATTTACAGTCAAAGAAGATCAAACGACTGTAGTATACCGAACTGCGACAAATAGTTTGATTCCAGGATCGGCCATTTTAACAAAAGTCGATAAAGATGGGAAAACTTTATCAGGCGCGGAGTTCAGTGTACGTGATCGACATAACAATGTAATTCGCGGATACGAAAAATTAACGACAAATGATCAAGGTCAAATTGAAGCAAAAGATTTACGCCCTGGAGACTATCAATTTGTCGAAGAAAAAGCACCTAAAGATTACGACATAGATAAAAAACCAATTGAGTTTACAATTGTAAAAAGTCAAAAGGAAGCATTTACTGTTACCGCAACGAATCATCTCATTAAAGGTGGCGTCACTTTAACAAAAGCTGATGACGTTGATGGCACTACACTTGAAGGTGCTGTATTTAAAATTGTTGACGCAAATGATGAAAAGAAAGTCATTCGTGAAAATGTAACAACTGGCGCAGATGGGAAAGTAACTGTTAAAGACTTAGAGCCTGGCATGTATAAATTTATTGAAACGGAAGCTCCAAAAGATTATACGTTAAACAAAGACCCGATTCCGTTTACAATTGACAAAAGTCAACAGTCTTTCGCTATTGCCAAAGCAACAAACAGCTTAAAAACAGGAGAAGTGGAATTATTAAAAGTTGATGAGTTTGGTGAGAAAAAGCCGCTAAAAGGTGCAGTATTCAAACTTGTCGATGCAAATAATAATGAAGTTCACACTAACTTAACCACTGATAAAGAAGGAAAACTTACAGTTAGTAATTTACGTCCTGGTACGTATAGATTTATTGAAACAGCTGCTCCTGAACATTACGTTTTACGAGCAGAACCTATTGAATTTAAAATCGATAGAAGTCAGAAAGAAACTCTACTTGTGAAAGCTGAAAATGCTTTAAAACCAGGAGATGTTGAATTAACGAAAGTTGATGATATCGATGGTACAACTCTTGCAGGTGCTGTATTTAAAATTGTTGATGCAAATGATGAAAAGAAAGTCATTCGTACAGGCTTAAAAACGAATTCAGACGGGAAAGTTACCGCTACTGGCTTACGCCCTGGCAATTATAAATTTATCGAAGTAACAGCACCGAAGTATTACGATAAAAATACAAAACCTATCAAGTTCACGATTAAAGAAAGTCAAGGAACTTCACCAATTACCGTTACTGCTAAAAATAGCTTAACAAAAGGCGGTATTGAATTAACAAAAGTGAATGCTGCAGATGAAAAGGAAACACTCGAAGGTGCAGTATTTAAAATCGTTAATAGAGATACGAATGAAGATGTTCGTACGAACCTTGTTACGGATAGTAAAGGAATGCTAGTTGTAGATGACTTACGTCCTGGTAACTATAAACTTATCGAAACAAAGGCTCCAACTTATTACGATGTAAATGTAGAACCAATTGAATTTACAATTGAAAAAGGGCAACAAAAACCCCTTCCACTTACATTTAAAAATAGTTTAACGAAAGGAAAAGTTAAACTTATTAAAGAAGATGATGTGGAAAGTAGTATTGCTCTTGCTGGCGCTGTATTCAAACTACAAGACGCGACTGGCAAAGAAATTGCAAAAGATTTAAAAACAGATGATTATGGAGTACTAGTTATTCCTGATTTAGCACCAGGAGATTATCAATTTATTGAAACATCAGCTCCTGAACATTATAAATTAGATCAAACACCGATTAAGTTCACGATTAAAAAAGGTAGCAAGGAAGATCTTCCTATCCCTGTCACTGTAAAAAATAGTTTACTTACAGGTGGCGTTACTTTAACAAAAGTTGATGACGTTGATGGCACTACACTTGAAGGTGCAGAATTTAAAATTGTTGATGCTCATGATACTAAAAAGGTAGTTCGTAAGGGGTTAACGACTGATAAACAAGGTATCGTTACCGCTTCTGACTTGCGTCCGGGAGATTATCAATTTATTGAAGTAAAGGCTCCAAAAGACTATGACCTAAGCAAAAACCCGATTCCGTTCACTATCAAAAAAAGCCAACAAGAAAACATTACCGTTACTGCTACTAACAGCTTAACGAAAGGCGGCGTCATTTTAACAAAAATTGATGACATCGATCGTACAATGCTGAAAGATGCAGTATTTAAAATTGTTGATATGGACGGGACAGAAGTTCGTACAAACCTTGTTACAGATGAAAATGGTGAAATTTCTGTTTCTAATTTACGTCCAGGAGACTATCAGTTTATTGAAACAGCTGCTCCTGAACATTATGTGTTAGATGAGACACCAATTCCATTTAAAATTGAACGAAACCAAACGAAAAAGATTCCTGTTGCAGGGAAAAACACGTTGAAAAAAGGTAGCGTTGAATTAACAAAGATTGACGATATTGATACTGATACGAAGCTCGCTCATGCTGTATTTAATTTATTAGATGCAGACGGAGAGATAGTTGAAGAAGGCTTAAAAACAAATGCTGAAGGAAAAATTGTTGTTGAAAACCTACGTCCTGGTACGTATAAATTTATTGAAACAGCTGCTCCTGAACATTACGATTTAAATAAAACACCGATCGAATTTACAATTAAGAAAAGCCAAACTGAAACTCTTCATGTTACGGCCAAAAACGCTCTAACAAAAGGTGCAGTAGAACTTTCTAAAGTAGATGACATCGATGGTACTAAACTTGAAGGCGCAGTATTTAACATTGTTGATATGAAGGGTACTGTAATTCATAAAGGTCTTGTTACAAATGGTAAAGGGAAAATTGAAATTAACGACCTACGTCCTGGTGATTATCAATTCATCGAAACAGAAGCTCCTAAGCATTACGTTTTAGATGAAACACCAATCAATTTCACTATTGAAAAAGGACAGAAAGAGACTATTTCTTTAACCGCTAAAAATAGTTTAAAACAAGGTAGTATCGAATTAATTAAAGTGGATGATTTAAACGATCAAACAAAACTTGCCGATGCCGTGTTTAATTTACTAGATCAAAACGGTAAAGTACTTAAAACGGATTTAAAAACAAACGGTGAAGGAAAAATCATTGTTGAAAACTTACGTCCTGGTACGTATCAATTTGTCGAAACTACGGCTCCGAAACATTATGATTTAGACAAAAAGCCAATGGTAGTTACAGTTGAAAAAAGCCAGAAAAATATTGCTACTGTTACTATGAAAAATAGTTTAACTAAAGGCGGCGTTGAACTTATTAAAGTGGACGACGTCGATGGTACTACTCTTGAAGGCGCAGTATTTAACATTGTTGATATGAAGGGTACTGTAATTCGCGAGAATCTTACTACCAATTCACAAGGTAAAATTAGCGTTTCTAACTTACGTCCTGGTGATTATCAATTCGTCGAGACGAAAGCTCCGAAACACTACGATTTAAATAAAGAACCGATTCCTTTCACAATTGAAAAAGGACAAGCCGAACCGCTTTCTGTTATTGCTAAAAATAGTTTAACTAAAGGTGCGGTAGAGCTTTCTAAAGTGGATGACGTCGATGGCACTGCCCTTAAAGGCGCAGTATTTAACATCATTGATTTAAGTAATGGCAATGATGTTCACATTAATCTTACGACAGATGCAGATGGAAAAATCTCTGTTCCAGATTTACGTCCTGGAGACTATCAGTTTGTTGAAACGAAAGCTCCTGAACACTACAAATTAGACAGTACACCGCTTAAATTTACAATTAAGAAAAGCCAAGCAGAGAAGCTACAAGTCACTGCTACTAACAGCTTAATTGAAGGTGCTGTTGAATTAATTAAAGTGGATGATATAAATCCAGATACAAAACTTTCTGATGCAGTATTTAACATCATTGATGCGAAAGGTAAAGTTGTTCGCACGAATTTAACTACTGATAAAGACGGGAAAGTCTCTGCTTCTAATTTACGACCAGGAGATTATCAATTCGTTGAAACGAAGGCTCCTAAAGATTATGATTTAAATAAAACACCGATTCCTTTCACTATCGAGAAAAGCCAATCAACTCACGTTTCTGTTACTGCTAAAAATGGCTTAACTAAAGGTGGCGTAGAATTAACGAAAGTTGACTCTCTAGATGTGAAAGAAATGCTAGAAGGTGCGGTATTTAAAATTACTGATATGAACGGTAACGACATTCGTACGAATTTAGTTACCGATAAAGACGGCAAAATTGTCGCTAAAGACTTACAACCTGGAGACTATCAATTTATTGAAACGAAAGCTCCGAAACATTATGACTTAAATGAAACACCTATTAAGTTCACAATTGAAAGAAGTCAAACAAAACATGTCTTCGTTACAGCTACGAACAGCTTAACGAAAGGTAGTGTGGAGTTAATTAAAGTGGATGATGTTGAAGAAAACACAACACTTGAGGGTGCGGTATTTAAAATTGTTAATAAGGATGGACACGACGTCCGTACTGATTTAACTACTGATAAAAACGGCCGTTTAGTTGTGGATGAATTACCACCAGGAGACTATGAGTTTATCGAAACAAAAGCTCCTACTCATTATGACTTAAACGAAACACCTATTAAGTTCACAGTTAAAAAAGGGCAAGAAAAAATCGCTTCCGTTACAGCTACGAATAGCTTAACGAAAGGTGCTGTGGAACTTTCTAAAGTAGATGATGTCGACGGTACTACCCTTAAAGGCGCTGTATTTAAAATCGTTGATATGAACGGGCACGACGTTCGTTCTAATTTAACTACTGATAAAGATGGTAAAATTTCTGTTTCTGATTTACGTCCGGGAGACTACCAATTCGTTGAAACGAAAGCTCCTACTCATTACGACTTAAATCAAAATCCTATCAAGTTTACTGTTGAAAAGAGTCAAACGGCTACAGCTTCTGTTACCGCTACAAATAGCTTAACGAAGGGCGCTGTTGAATTAATTAAGCTTGACGACGTTGACAACTCTACTCTTGAAGGGGCGGTATTTAAAATTGTTGATATGAACGGCAATGATGTTCGTTCTAATTTAACTACTGATAAAGATGGTAAAATCTCTGTTTCTGATTTACGTCCGGGAGACTATCAGTTCGTTGAAACGAAGGCTCCTATTCATTACGACTTAAATCAAAATCCTATCAAGTTTACTGTTGA
>NZ_VLTE01000304.1:0-293 GCF_007558965.1 Bacillus sp. HY001
ATTACTCTCAGGATATTAAACTATGGATTCTATTTGGAGGGAAAACGCTAGCTATATTCTATGTTTGTACTCTACTTAGGGTTTGTGAGAATAAAAAATATATAGAGCAGCTGCAACCCTTTATGAACGTAGGCAAGTATGCTTTAACGAATTACATTAGCCAAAGTATACTAACTCTTGTCATTCTTTCGTTGAACTTTAAAGATGTCTCACAGGTATATTACTGGCAATTATGTATCTTCGGGATTTTAATTATCTTTGCGCAAATTATATTCAGCAAAATTTGGAGTAAA
>NZ_VLTE01000305.1:0-719 GCF_007558965.1 Bacillus sp. HY001
ATTCAGATGGTATTACTTATATAGTCGTTACAGCAATAATTGGAGTATTATATAACTATGCTTATTGGGTATATCAAAAAAAGAATGAAAAAGTTGAAGTTACAATATCTGCTTTTTGGATTGTTGTTTTGATTCACTCACTACATAACGCTATTGTTTTTATAGCATTACATCTATAAATGTTAAAAAATAATTAGTTCTATTAGTAGTGGATTTTAAGCCAATGCTTGAGAGAAAACTAGATTATTAATGAGGTAAAAAGTATAGAACTAAAGCTTTTTCTATGCTTCTTTTTTATGTAAATTTATATTCAAGAATTTCCTTTCATATTTTTAATAGCCAAAATACACTAATTTTTTATAAGTTTACAAAATTTGTTTTTCACTAATTAGAAGTTACACACGCAACATCTTTCCCATCTTGCGTATCTTTCCTGCAAAACATGCAACACTTTTCCCATGTTGCGTACTTATTTTTCGCAACAAGCAACACCTAATATTTAAATTATTTAATTTTATATCGAAAAGAAGCAACATTTTTCCAAGTCGCGTACCGAAATTCATCTCCCACCTATCGTCGGGCTACGCCCTTCACACGCTTGAGGAAGGAAAATTCTTTCGAGAAATACGTTAAATTTATAAGAAAATTTCACTTGTTAGTATTCCATTTCTAAAAGTCTCTGATATATCCTTTGCCCCCTATTTCATATGAATATCTAG
>NZ_VLTE01000306.1:0-935 GCF_007558965.1 Bacillus sp. HY001
CATCTGAAACGTGTTCTCCACGCGGTGAAGTATCTGGCATGATTACTGCAACTTGATGCTTTTCAGCCAAACGTTGGAATCCACTTTTTTGACTAAAATTATCATCTGTACAAGTTAAACCAGATAACCACCATATAAGCGGGATTTTTTTCTTTTCTTTATTTGATGGTAAGTAGATACTAAATTTCATATCACATTGCAAAACTTTTGAATAATGACTATATTTACGTTGCTCTCCTTCAAAAGAACGATGTTGTTCAATACATTTAAGACTCATTATCTCACTCTCCATATGTTAAAATCGTACGAATGGATTCACCTTTGTGTAATAAATCAAATGCCTCATTGATGTCTTTGAATTCTAAATGATGAGTAATAAACGAATCTAAATCAATATCACCCTCCATATAATCTTCAACCATTTTTGGAAGCTCAGATCTTCCCTTAACCCCACCAAAGGCTGACCCACGCCATACTCGGCCTGTTACTAATTGGAATGGACGGGTATGAATCTCTTTACCAGCACCAGCTACACCGATAATAATACTTTCACCCCAACCCTTATGACATGCTTCAAGAGCGGACTTCATTACTTCAACATTACCAATACACTCGAAGCTATAATCCACGCCTCCATCTGTCATTTCGACTATAACTTCCTGAATTGGGCGATCATAATCCGCAGGATTCACAAAATCAGTCGCTCCCATTTTTTTAGCTAGTTCCCATTTTTCGGGATTTAGATCAACTGCGATAATTCGGCTTGCTTTCGCTTGAACCAGTCCTTGAATAGCGGCTAATCCAATCGCTCCTAAACCAAATACCGCTGCCACAGCTCCTTCTTCCACTTTTGCAGTGTTGTGTACCGCACCAATACCTGTAGTCACACCACAACCTAATAAGGCAACTTTATCTAACGGAGCATTTTCGTCGAT
>NZ_VLTE01000307.1:0-520 GCF_007558965.1 Bacillus sp. HY001
GCATTAGCGACTTTAGGTGCAATTGAATACACCAATCGTCGCAATAAATTAATTGAAGACTCGGAGAATAACATATACGAGTGTAAAGAAATAAAAGAAATACTCCAATCACTCCCTAAAGAGAAGCAGATTGAGGTTCTTGAGAATCAAGCTCACTTTGAAGCTGTGGCAAAGATGATTGAACAAAACAATTTAATTCTTTTAGAACAGATGAAAGCTCTACAGCTAATTCAGAAATAACAAACTTATGATTAATTAATTCTACATACGCTTCCATAAATAATGTATCTTTATTTATACCATCAGCCTCTGGTTGTACAGGGGCTTTTGCTATGCTCTTGTTCATGTTTTGAATTTGTATAGTTTCTTTCACATGTATGAATAGATCTTCTAATAAACCTGGTGTAGACTCTAACTCTTGTTTTTCTATTTCCTCTGTTACAGCACTTATAAACTCCCATAGTACCTTTGCACCTAATAGTTCTGCTAATCGTTTTTCACGCATTTCAAATGTTTTCAT
>NZ_VLTE01000308.1:0-229 GCF_007558965.1 Bacillus sp. HY001
TAACACCAACAAACATGTGTAATGGTGTTCTACAATACTACCAATATAAACAGTATACCGTTGTATCTGTACTTGATTTATCAAAGCAAGATTCCGAAATGATACCATTGCTTCTGGCTTGTTTAGCAGAGGCTTTGATTCATTTCAATCCGGATTCTTTTTTAGCGAAGGATGAATCTAGCATCTTATATTGGTGTAGAAAGAACTTTAAAGGATTTCATAGTATCTC
>NZ_VLTE01000309.1:0-236 GCF_007558965.1 Bacillus sp. HY001
GCTTTGATTCATTTCAATCCGGATTCTTTTTTAGCGAAGGATGAATCTAGCATCTTATATTGGTGTAGAAAGAACTTTAAAGGATTTCATAGTATCTCTGACGATGGATTTTTACAAGATTTCAAGCAGATATACGAATGTTATCAAGCATTGCAGAACGTTGGGAAACAAGAGAAAAATATAAAAATAAATATGTAATAGCAAGGAGAAGGGAAACGTATGTATAATATACTTAA
>NZ_VLTE01000033.1:0-99443 GCF_007558965.1 Bacillus sp. HY001
GTTCTTCTTGCATACCCATATATTTCTTATACCGTTCTTCTGTATAATATCTTCTTCCTTTTGGGTTTCGGTAAGCAGGTAAAACACCTTGATTGTCCCACCTTTGCAATGTCTTAACAGAGACATTAAGCATTTCTGAAAATTCTTTTGGTTTATATTGTTTCATAATTACTTTTCACTATATATGCCTACTTTTGTCTATGTTTTTGTTTACTGTTTCTTTCTCCTCAATAAATGCTTTTTGTATCTTTTTTCGTTATACCTAGTCTATTATCCTTTTTCTATATAAAAAAAGAAGAACAGTACTGTTCTTCCATTGTAATCGTTTTCCTATTATTTATGCTACTTGTTTTTCTTGCTCGATTTTCTGCTTAGCTGGCGTACGATTCACCACGATAATTCCCGCAGCTACACATGCTAAACCAAATAATACAAATGAATGAATTGCTTCTCCTAAGATCATGCTCGACAATAACACACCAAATACGGGTATAAAGAACATGTACATTGATACTTTTCCAACTTTGTTGTACTTCATAATCGTATTCCAAATACAAAAACCTGCTGCGGATAAGAAAGATAAGTAGAGAAGCATAAGTATTGCATGTACACTAAATTTAAATGGCATGATTCCAACTTGCAAAGCCCCTATACATAATAACCCGATAGAACCAAAAATCATTTGGTATGCTGTCATATAGCCAACATCTAATGTTTTGCTACCTTCTTTCGCCAATATGTTTCCATATGAATACAACATTGCTGCACTAAGAAGTAATAAGCTACCAATTCCGAAATGGAATGATAAACTACCATCACTCGGTACATTTACTAAAATGACACCACAAAAGCCGATAGAGACCCCAATTATTTTTCTCATATTGAGAGCGTCATCTTTATATAAAAAGTGAGCAAGTAAAATTTGAAAGAATGATGATGTTCCTGAAATGATAGCTCCTTCAATGCCAGAACTATAACTCATTCCAATATAAAAACATATATATTGAAGAAATGTTTGAAATAAACCAATTTGTACTAACTGCTTCCCCGTTCCTTTTTTGAAGCTCATATCTTTTCCTAACACTTTAAAGAATAATAAGAGCATGACTCCAGATAAAAAGAAACGATAACCAGCAAATAATATTTGCTCCCCAACTTCTTGTGGCTGAATTCCAATTTCAGCATAACTTAATTTAATAAATGGGAATGCACTCCCCCATAAAAAAGTCGCTACTATTGCAGCAATCAGTACGCCAATCGGATGGGTAAAAAATTTCTCTGTCTTCACTTGTTGTCTTCCTTTCCGATCTTTTTATGAACAATATTCATATATACCAAAGGAAGTGTGAAAACACAAGTTTTCAGTTTATGCGCAAACAAAAACATATCATCTAACGAAAACATATGCTATACTATAGAATAATTACAACATAATAACTATTAAAATCAGATTCAACAGAAATGCTGCTATCCATTATGGATGGCAGCTTTCGTCGTTTTATAGGGGTTTCGATTTTGATTCTTTTTCTCAATAAGAATTTGGAAGGAGCGAGTAGTAATGAACTCAGAAGTAAAAACATTACAAGTACAAAAGTCTATTTCTCATCCCTCTTTATGGGATACATTAAAGAAACATTATGAACTTATCTTTGCAATCGCATCTGGTATTTTCATTTTAGCTGGTTGGTTATTCACAAAGAACGATGCAATGAATGTAGGTATTACTTGCTATATCCTTGCTTATATAGTTGGTGGATATGCAAAGGCGAAAGAAGGTATTGAAGATACCATTGAAGAGAAAGAGCTAAATGTCGAAATGCTCATGCTCTTTGCTGCTATCGGTGCTGCAATCATTGGCTACTGGGCAGAAGGCGCGATTTTAATCTTTATCTTTGCACTGAGCGGTGCGATGGAATCTTATACATTAAGTAAAAGTCAAAAAGAAATTTCAGCGCTTCTTGATTTACAACCTGAAGAAGCATTACGTATTTCTAATGGAACCGAGGAACGTGTTCCTGTAGGACGATTACAAATTAACGACATTATTTTAATTAAGCCAGGTGAGCGTGTTCCTGCTGACGGTACGATTCATAACGGTGAAACAAATATCGATGAAGCTACTATTACAGGGGAACCTATTCCGAATGAGAAAAAATTCGGTGATGAAGTATTTGCCGGTACTGTAAATTTACGCGGTGCTATCGAAGTTAAAATTACGAAGCCGAGCGATCAAACATTATTCCAAAAAATTATCCGTCTTGTCCAAAGTGCACAAAGCGAAAAATCACCATCACAACTATTCATCGAAAAGTTTGAAGGAACATACGTAAAAGGTGTACTACTCGTTGTTGCGCTTATGATGTTCGTTCCTCATTTCTTACTGGACTGGAGCTGGAATGAAACGTTTTATCGCGCTATGATCTTACTTGTAGTCGCATCTCCTTGTGCACTCGTTGCTGCCATTACACCAGCAACGTTATCTGCAATTTCTAACGGAGCAAGAAATGGTATTCTCTTTAAAGGTGGCATACATTTAGAACGCCTCGCTTCAGTAAAAGCAATCGCTTTTGATAAAACAGGAACATTAACACAAGGAAAACCTACCGTAACAGATGTATATGTTCGAGAAAATATGACAGAAAAAGAAGTACTTTCTATTACAGCAGCAATCGAAAGTCACTCTACACACCCTTTAGCTGAATCTATTGTTAAATATGCACAACATGCGCATGACATTACATTACAAAAACCAGAAAATGTTGAAGATGTTACTGGTTTTGGGCTAAAAGGAATATTCGAAAACAAAGCTTATAAAATAGGTAAAGCTGATTTTATCGGTGAAGAAACAAAGACATTTCATAATGGTATTTCTGCCTCACTTGAAAAAGAAGGTAAAACTGTCGTTTATATTCGTGATGAGGATGGTATCCTTGGACTTATCGCTTTAAAAGATACACTTCGCCAAGAAACAATAGCTGCTATTCGCGAATTACAAAGCATTGGTGTTGAAGCAATTATGATTACTGGTGATAATGAAGAGACGGCAAAAGCAATTGCCTCTGAAAGTAATATAAAGGAATATTATGCATCATGCTTACCAGAAACAAAAGTTGAAACGATTAAGAAACTAAAAGAAAAATATGGGACAGTAGCAATGGTCGGAGATGGTATAAATGATGCCCCTGCACTCGCTACCGCTAGCATTGGTGTAGCAATGGGTGAAGGAACAGATGTAGCTTTAGAAACTGCAGACGTTGTACTGATGAAAAACGAATTATCTCGACTTTCCCAAGCAATCCGCTTATCAAAACGAATGAACCGTATTGTAAAGCAAAACGTAATCTTTTCACTAGCTGTAATTGCAATGCTGATTTGTTCAAACTTCTTGCAATTTTTAGCTCTTCCGTTCGGTGTTATTGGACATGAAGGAAGTACGATTCTTGTCATTTTGAATGGCTTACGATTATTAAAAGGAAACTAATAAAAACGGGTCCCTCATAGAGGACCCGTTTTTTTCTAATGATAGCTATTATGCCCGTTCGCACTACTACTCGTTTTATGCTTTGGATGCGAACTGCTCTTTTGTTTATTGTTATTTTTATTGTTGTGGTTCTTTTTATTATTACTCATGAAATATCCCCCCTGTTCCCTTTTATTATGGAACAAGAGCTCACTTTTCATTACGGGAATTATTGTCACCCGTTCTATAATGATGGAGTAAACCATTAATTTCGCCGCCGAGTAAAATTACCCACCCAGTTAAGTAAAACCATAACATTAAAATAATAATACCACCGAGACCACCATATGTATTGGCGTAATTCGCAAATTTATCTACATAATAAGCAAATGAGTACGATACCACAATCCATCCTACAGTAGCAAATGTTGCTCCTGAAATGACTTCTCTTCTTTTTAACTTTCGATCTGGTGCAAATGTATATAAAAAACTAAACAATGCGAATAAAACAAAGAAACTCGCTACTAACCGCGTAACACTCCACACGTAAGAAAAACTATCCGATAAACCAATTGCTTTAAATACCGCTGCCCCAATCACTTGTCCAAACACTGGAACAATTAGCGCAAACACAATCATAAAAATGATTGCTAACGTAAACACAATTGATAAAGCTCTCGTTTTAATAAAAGAACGTGTTTCTGTTACATCATACGCACGGTTAAAAGCATTCATAACCGCATTTACCCCGTTTGAAGCAAACCATAGCATCGATAATAAACCAAATGATAATAAACCACCATTTTGCTCATTTACAACCTTATCAACGTTTACTTCAATTAAAGACATTGCATCTTCGGGTACGTACGGTTCTAATAAGTTGAGCACACTTTCTGTTTGAAGGTCAATGAATCCAAGAAGCGTAATTAAGAAAACAAGCCCAGGAAAAATCGCAAGCAAGAAGAAATAAGCGAGCTGTGCTGCCAAGCCCGCTACATCATCGCGCATCGTTCGGTCATACAAATCTTTACCAAACGAATAAGTACGATTTCTCCTCACCTTTTCTAAAATTTTTCTCATATATGTTTAAACGCTTTTCTTCTCTTCTTTATCTTGCTTTAACTCAATGTACGCTTCAGTTTTTTTTTCCTCTACATTTGAGTCTTTCATAAATAATTCACGCGCTTCCTTCATACCGCCATCTTCAGCAACTATTGGCTCTTCCTCTGCTTTCAGCTCATCTACCTTTGTAGATACAGCTTGAATTTCAATTGTTTCTGGCTTCTCTGCTGGCTCAACCTTTTTCTTACTAAAAATTTCTTTCGTTTCTTTTAACGTCTCTACAACAGACGGCGTCAATTTTTTAATTTCTGCTACTTTCGCTTTTACTACATTGAAGTCAGCGAGTTCGCGCCCTTTATCTGTAACAGTTTGCACTTTTTCTTTGATTTTTGCATTTTCACCGATTTCAATCATCTTTGTTTTTGCTTTTTCCGCAGTATTTTTTACTTTTTCACGGTTTTCCTTCTTCAACATAGATACAGCTACACCTGCAGCTACACCAATCGCAATGTTTCGAGCAATATTATTTTTCTTTGCCATATTCCTTCACCCTTTCATTTCTTATGTTAGAAAGTATTTCTTTCTAAGCTTCCTCATATTCCTTGTTCATTTCGAATGAAAGCTAATAGCTTTGCACACCCTTCTGTTACAAGGTCATATACTTCTTGGAAATTCCCTGTATAGTAAGGGTCGGGAACGTCTGTCCAGCCACCGTCTGGAACAAAATCGGACAGTCTACCAATATAGCCTCCAGTTTTACCTAAACTTTTTAAATCTGCTATATTCTTGTTGTCCATGGCAATAATATAATCAAACTTTGTTAAGTCTTCTTTTTCTACTTGCCTTGCTTTAATTCCTTCAAAAGTGACTGCATTTTCTTTTAAAATTTTTTGTGTTCCTTTATGTGGCGGATGGCCAACATGCCAATCTCCAGTTCCTGCAGAATCAATGACAATTTTCTCTTCGAGTCCCTCTTTTACGACAAGATCTCGAAAAATCGCTTCTGCCATCGGAGAACGGCAAATGTTCCCAAGACAAACAAACAATACTTGAACCATATTTTTGTTTCTTCCCTTCTTGGTGCATTTCTTTATATATACTTATAGTATAAACAACCAATTATTAATTATAAAGGAAATCCCTACTAATTTAATAGGATTGAAAAGATTCATTAACGAAAATGATAAAAAATGTTAAGATAGCCTTATGTTATTTTAAAGGGGGACACTTCGGTGGATTTATCCGTAAAGTCAGAAGAAAACGTTGAATATATGGTCGAAGCTATTAAAGAAAAATTACGTATGGTTAATGCTGGAGCAATGAGAGCTGCTAGCTTTAATGAAGAAATGTACGAAGACTTACGTGACATTTATGATCATGTTATGAAACGTGAAACATTCAGCATTAGTGAAATGCAAGCTATTACAGAAGAGTTAGGTACATTAATTAAAAAGTAAGAAGCCTCGCTTATGAGGCTCTTTTTTATTTCCAACAAATTCATGACAACTCTTCTCTTTCCCTCAACCAACTGTAAAATATTGTACAATAGAAGTAGAACCTCACCTTAGATTTTTTCTTCATACATACTACTCACAAATAATAGCAACACTACCATTGCTAACTGTTTTTACTGGAGGTGCTTACTTATGAGCAATTGGTACAGTAAGACGAAAGATCAAACATTAATCGACCTAGAAACAAACGAACAACACGGTTTAACAGATGAAATCGTAAATGAACGTTTAAAGCACTACGGCTCTAATGAATTAGCTACAAAACAAAAACGCACGTTATGGCAGCGGATTTTCGCCCAAATTAATGATGTCCTCGTATATGTCCTTATTATTGCTGCTCTTATTTCAGCCTTTGTAGGTGAATGGGCTGATGCAAGTATTATCGCGCTCGTTGTAGTTTTAAACGCTGTTATTGGTGTCGTCCAAGAATCAAAAGCAGAACAAGCTTTAGAGGCATTGAAAAAGATGGCGACACCTAAAGCAATCGTCAAGCGAAATGGTGAACTAAAAGAAATTCCATCTGAGCACGTCGTTCCCGGTGATATCGTTATGCTCGACGCTGGCCGATATATCCCATGCGATTTACGACTTATCGAAACCGCAAATTTAAAAGTTGAAGAATCTGCTCTAACTGGTGAATCCGTCCCCGTTGATAAAGATGCAATTTACCACCCTTCCATGCAAAGTGATGAACAAGTACCATTAGGCGATCAAAAAAACATGGCCTTTATGTCTACTCTTGTAACATATGGACGAGGCGTCGGTGTTGCTGTTGAAACTGGCATGAACTCACAAATTGGCAAGATTGCTACCCTTTTACATGAAGCAGACGATGATATGACACCACTCCAAAAAAGCTTGGCACAAGTCGGCAAGTATTTAGGCTTTGTCGCTGTAGCTATTTGTATCGTTATGTTTTTCATCGGCTTTTTACAAGGCCGGGATACGTTAGAAATGTTTATGACTGCTATTAGTTTAGCCGTTGCAGCTATTCCAGAAGGCTTGCCAGCTATCGTTTCCATCGTTCTTGCAATTGGTGTCCAGCGCATGATTAAACAAAACGTTATCATTCGAAAACTACCAGCTGTTGAAGCTCTCGGTTCTGTCACAATTATTTGTTCAGATAAAACAGGTACGTTAACACAAAATAAAATGACCGTTACTCACTTTTATAGCGATAACTTATACGATCAATTAGAAAATTTAAATGTAAATAACGATGCGCAACGTCTATTGTTAGAGAATATGGTGCTATGTAATGATGCGTCTTACAATAACGAATCACAAACCGGAGACCCGACTGAAATTGCTCTTCTCGTTGCTGGAAGCACTTTTAATATGCAAAAAGATCATTTAGAAAAGATACATGAGCGCGTTAACGAGTTGCCTTTCGATTCAGATCGTAAAATGATGTCAACCGTGCATACATTCGATAAAAGCTACTATAGCATGACGAAAGGTGCTATTGATAAACTCTTACCTCGATGTACCCACATATTTAAAAACGGTAAAATCGAGGTTCTAACAGAGGCTGATAAAAATCAAATATTAGAAGCTGCAAAGGCAATGTCCCGAGAAGCTTTAAGAGTACTTTCATTCGCATTTAAACAATACAATTCAAATGCTGTGGATATAAATCATCTTGAAGAAAACCTCATCTTTATCGGTCTTGTCGGTATGATTGATCCACCTCGAACTGAAGTAAAAGATTCAATTACAGAATGTAAAAAAGCCGGTATTCGCACAGTTATGATTACTGGTGACCATAAAGATACCGCTTTTGCAATCGCCAAAGAACTTGGCATTGCTACAGAAATATCTGAAATTATGATTGGAACTGAATTAGATAACATTTCAGATAAAGAACTAGCAAGCAAAATTGATCACTTACATGTATTCGCTAGGGTCTCTCCAGAACATAAGGTAAAGATTGTAAAAGCATTACGTGCAAAAGGCAATATCGTTTCTATGACTGGTGATGGCGTCAATGATGCACCATCTTTAAAACAAGCAGATGTTGGCGTAGCGATGGGCATTACAGGAACAGACGTTGCAAAAGGGGCAGCGGATGTCGTGTTAACAGATGATAATTTCTCATCTATCGTGAAAGCTGTTGAGGAAGGTAGAAATATTTATCGTAACATAAAAAAATCAATCCTCTTCCTACTCTCTTGTAACTTCGGAGAAATTATCGCTTTATTTTTAGCTATTTTACTCGGCTGGGCAACACCACTTCGCCCTATTCACATTTTGTGGGTGAATTTAATTACAGATACACTGCCTGCATTATCACTTGGGGTTGATCCTGAAGATCCAGATGTGATGAAGGAAAAACCACGGCATGCGAAAGAAAGTTTATTTAGTGGTAGCGTTCCTTTTCTTATTTTCAATGGGGTTGTCATTGGACTTTTAACGCTAATAGCCTTTATCGCCGGAGCAAAATTCTATACCGGAGATACAAATTTATTCCCTCTTTTCCCAGAGCGAATTGATGAGGATGCTCTATTACATGCTCAAACGATGGCATTTGTCGTTCTTAGTTTTTCTCAGCTCGTTCATTCATTTAACTTGCGTTCAAGAACGAAATCCATTTTTTCAATTGGGATCTTTACAAATAAATATTTAGTTTTCTCTCTTCTTATCGGGGTTCTTATGCAAGTTTGTATCATCTCCATCCCACCACTTGCAAATATATTCGGTGTGCATGCATTAACGATGCGAGATTGGGGATTTGTTCTCTTATTAAGTATCATCCCGCTTGTTGTGAATGAGATCATTAAATTAGTGAAGAGAAACTAAAAGGCAATGAGGACTGCTCCTCATTGCCTTTTCATTTATCCTTGTAATTCTTTTTTAATGTTCTCTGTTAATGTAGCCATTCGTTTGCGGCTTTCTTCTCGCTCACGTTTATTTTGTTCTTCAATTTGTTGTGTTTCTTGCATACCTCTTGAAATAATGTTCCAAGTTTCCTCAAGTGTTTCCATCTTAATACTAGAAGAACCCGATAATCTCGCTACTTCCACACTTTGCGTTGCGATATTTTGTGCATTTTTCTTAAGTAATTCATTTGTACGGCGATCCAGTTCAGCCATAGAATCTGCAACAAGCTTTTGACGCTTCGCATTTACCGCCTGAATGATACCATTTTTAAAGATAGGAATCGTTGTAATAAATGCTGTATTGATTTTACCAATTAATTTATTGTTACCACGTTGAACCATACGAATTTGTGGTGCTGTAAGTAACGCAACCATACGTGCTTTCTCTAAATCATCAATACGCTGCTCTAAAATTTCAACAGAGTTTTTAAGCGACTCTAATTCAATACCTGCTAATTGGTCATTGTTACGTACACGCTCTTCATACATTGGAACTAGCTCTGTATTTAAACGCTCTAATAACATTTCTCCTGCTACTACGTATTTTTCTAAGTCTAAATAATATTTTAAGTTTTGCTCATATAAACCGTCTAACGTACCAATAGATTTTTTCATTTCATCTTGATACTTTGTAATTTCTACGTATACTTTATCCATTTCGCGGCCCATCGTTTGGTACTTACTAAAGATTTGTTCAATCATTTTATCCGCTTTTTTGAACATACGTGAGAAGAAACCACTTTTCTCTTCCGCAAAGTCTTTGCTATCGAATCTGTCCATAATTTTACCAAGCTGTTTTAATAATTCTCCAGAGTCTTCTATTTTTGATAAAGACATTGTATGTAAGATTTGATCAGCAAAACGTGAAATTTCCATAGATGGTTCTTTTCCAAGCTCGATTAATTCTAACTGATCCTTAATATCTACCGCATTATAAATACGTTGCACATCTGCATCTTGTCTAAGTTGCAAGCGAACATCTTGTGCTGTTTGCTCATTTAATTCTGTTTTCGAATCTAGTACGACTGGGTTATTCATATGGTATTCTCCCTTTCCTTATAAAAATGGACGAAATAGTCCTTTTATTGTTTGTGATAAATTTTTATAGGCTGATGAACCATGAAACTCAAGATCGAAATTAACTTCTTCAAGCCAATGTGAATCAAATGCTGCTGCATCAATATACGGTTCAATATCATTTCGTCCCGTTGGATTGAAGTGAAATACATCTACTCCTATTTGATTTAAAAATAGTAATAAAACAGCATCAGAACGAGTTAATTCTCCACTCTTCTCATTATTAAATATAACAATTTTCGGTACATCTTGTGAATAATCAAATTTCTCAAGCTGTTCTAAAATGTTCGGTGGTATTTGAGAAAGTTGTGCGAAAACATATAGCGCTACATCTTGTTTCGTCTCTTTTGCAATTGGTTTACACATTTCACTTTCGCACGCATGAATGATCGCCTCTGCAATACCATGTTGTAATCCTTCTGGCAATCGTTTATGTGGCCACCAATGACTGTTCATAATTAAATCTGGATGTAATTTCCCCCCGCGGTCTAAAGCATCTCGGTAATGATATTGGAAATTTGCTTTTTGTTCTTTCGTAAACGGGAATGTATTAATTAATAAACTGTTATCAAATGATGTAACAGCCTTTAATCGCTGAAAATACTCTTTATCATTTTTTGAAACACCTGATATTTTTGCAAATAAAGAAGGGATATAAATGTGTTTATTCTCAACAAAGAATGTCGGGCGTACAAATGCCTTTTCTTTCGTAATTAAAAAGAGTTCATCATACGTTGTTTTGAGCGTACGAGCTACAGGCGTATATGAACGGAATTGCCACGGCTTGTACAGCAGTGAATTATCGTGGTGAAGTACTTGCTCAATTTCTTTTGAAGCTTGATACGCTACTGTTGCAACACGTTCGCGGCGGCGATCTGGAAATTGCTCAAGAGAAATGCGACCTGAATGAGACACAACAAAACTTCTTCCTTCCTCATCAACATTCTCAAATCCATCTTTTCCTTCTGGATGATAATAAAGTACATCACAGCCGAGCATAATAAGGAAGTATAAGAAATATATACGGCTTTCCGTCGCATCACCGTACCAAACGATACGCGGCATTTGTTTCTTATAATTAACCGTAGAAAACCACTTCGCTACGTAATTTTCACTTAATTTAATTATATCAATTAAGAAACGACGGAATCCCTCTGTTTTTAACGATTGGTTATGTTGTTTCTCATACAATTTCAATAAAGAAATAAACGTCGTATGTATATAATGCTGTAAGTCAGGATTGTCTACTTTCGGTAAAAGTTGTTTCCCAGATAAGTGTGCCACTAGCCTATTTACTGTCAGACCGTTTGGTGCTTCTTGATGTAATCCGAACACTTCTTGAATATGACGAAGCTTTTCCGAATCAATCACTTTGTTTAAATTTTGTTCGTGTAAAACTTCGATTCCTTTTGCTTCACTATAATCAAATAGCTCATTAAAATATTCATCTACATCATTAGGAACGCCAAGGATTCGACATGCTATATAACTAAATTTCATCTCATTCTCTGTCAGTTCATATTGTGGGCGTTTTTCTAAAAGTGTTTCAAATTGCTTTAAATCTGATTCATCTTTTAATCCATATGGTTGAAGTGTAAAACGTGAAAACATAACAGTTCACCTCCAAAAACATTTACGTTTTTTCTAAGTCTTTCTTCTATTATAAACTATTTTTGGTTATAAAAAATGGGCGCTCGTAAAACGAGCAAACCCATTTCAATTATTTATTGTCTTCTTTAGTAGCTGCAACTTCTTCTTTAGCTTGTCCAGAATTCTTCATGTAGTGAAGTATAAATGTTGCTCCAAATGCTACAACTAAAATGATAAAGAATAGCATATGACTTATTTCAATATGAATAACAGACAGTAACATTTTTGCTGCAATAATTAAGATTAAAATATATGCTGTCGTTTCCAGTTCTGGAATACGCTCTAACAATTTTAAGAATACACCAGCGATACCACGCATCATTAAAATACCGAGCATTCCACCTAATAATAGAATCCACACTTCATTTGATACACCAAATGCAGCAAGTACGCTATCTACAGAGAACGCGATATCCATTAATTCAACCATCGCAACTGTTCCCCAGAAGACACCAAACATTCTGAAGAGAATACTGTTTTGGTTCATACCATGAGCTTCCTCTTCTTCTGCATTACCTTTTCTTTTATCAATGAAGTATTTAACTGAAAGCCAAGCTAAGTAAAGTGCACCTAACACTTTTACCCACGCTAATTTAATTAAAAACATTCCAATTCCAATCGCAATAAATCGGAATACATAAGCTCCAATGAGTCCATAGAATAATGCCTTTTTACGTTTTTCTTCCGGAAGGTGTTTTACCATTACTGCTAATACAAGTGCATTATCAGCAGATAACAAACCTTCAAGTACAACAAGTGTACCTATTAATCCCCAAGATACTGGATCTTGCAACACTTTAATCCACATGTCCAAGTCGAAAAACTGAGCATACGTATCAAGGATTCCTTGCAAAATACTCATCTTACCTTTATCCCCTATTCTTTGCTAGATTTATAGAAAGGTCAAAAAAAGGAAACGAATATCGTTTCCTTTCTATGCATCCAAGCCATACGCTCTTACAAGCGCACCTAGGCCACCTTGGAAACCGCTTCCTACTGCATTAAACTTCCACTGTCCATTATGACGGTATAATTCACAAAAGACAACTGCTGTTTCGATGGAGAAATCTTCCCCTAAATCAAAGCGAAGAACTTCTTCATTCGTTTCTTCATTCGCTAAACGAACGAACGCATTTCCTACTTGACCAAAGTTTTGACTACGGCCTTCTGCATCATAAATCGTAACTGTAATAGCAATTTTGTGCACATCTGCTGGAACTTTCTTTAAGTCCACAACAAGTTGCTCATCATCGCCTTCACCTTCACCTGTACGGTTATCCCCTGTATGCATAACAGATCCACAAGGAGACTGTAAATTATTATAGAAGATAAAATCAGTTTCCTTCGTACATTTTCCGTTCGCATCTAATAGGAATGCTGATGCATCTAAATCGAAATCTGATCCACCGTCATAAGATTTAATATCCCACCCAAGACCAATTACTGCTTTTGTTAAACCAGGACTTGTCTTACCTAAATCAATCTTCTGTCCTTTTTGTAATTGAATAACCATTTATATTCACCTCTATATTTTAATCTTAAAAAATATATCCATCAGTAAACATCTGTTTCACCGATGGATATACGAAGCTATTACTCTACATCTAAACCGAAATTGTTACATAGAGACGCTAATCCACCTTGGAATCCACTTCCGATTGCATTGAACTTCCAGTCACCTGCATGACGGTATAATTCCCCTACTACAACAGCTGTTTCAATAGAGAAATCTTCTCCTAAATCGTAACGAATTAGCTCTGCATTCTTTTCTTCATCTAAAATACGTACGAAAGAGTTAGAAACTTGTCCGAAGTTTTGGCTACGCCCTTCTCCATCATAAATTGTAATTGTGAAACAAATACGTTCAATATGTGCAGGTACATTTTTCAAATCTACTTTAATCGATTCGTCATCGCCTTCACCTTCACCAGTTCGGTTATCTCCTAAATGCTCGACAGCACCATTCGCACCTTTTGGGTTATTATAGAAGACGAAATCCTCTGCACCTGAAACTTTACCGTTAGCACCTACTAAGAAAATACTAACATCTAAATCGAAATCGTTTTGTCCGTCATAACGATTCGTATCCCAACCAAGTCCTACAAGAACTTTTGAAAGACCTGGATTTGTTTTTGTTAAGTCTACCTTTTGTCCTTTTTTCAATGAAATTGATGCCATATTCAATTCCTCCTCGGTTTATTTTATTGATAACGTGATACAATCTCACTTAAGTTTTTATCTTGTGTGCCTTCTCCAACAGCTGAAAACTTCCACTCACTTCCGTGGCGATACATTTCACCTGCAATTAGAGTCGTTTTTCCAGCATAATTATCCGATAAATTATAGCGTGCTAATTCTTCACCAGTTTGCGGGTTTTGAATTCGAATATATGCATTACGAATCATCCCGAAATCTTGACGACGATTTACACAGTCATAAATATTTACAACGAATACTAAACGATTAATACGGCTCGGAACTTTATGTAATTCTACGAAAATTGTTTCGTCATCACCAGCGCCTTCACCTGTTAAATTATCTCCTGAATGAATAATACTACCACAAGTAGAAAGCTTGTTTCCGAAGTAAACTAAATCGTTTTTGTTTAAAAAACGATCCCCTTCTAACATAACAACAGATGCATCACAATCTACATTTGGTTTACTTCCAAATAATGAAGACAGAAACCCACCTGATTGCCCAATTGGATCCCAGCCTAAGCCAACCTGTAGTTTTGCTACTTTTGGTTGTCCTTTCGTTAAATCGATCTTTTGACCTTTTTCTAAAATAATAGGCATGCAGTTTCTTCCTTTCTACAAAGCATTTTCCAAGGCGGAAAATATTGTATTCTTCCCTTATATTGTAGCATTATTTACCTAGTGATAAAAAGGATAAATTCTCAGTTATATGAAAACATTCATATAATTTACTTATGATGATGTAAGAAGTGGTAAATAGCACCAATCATTCCTGCGCAATTACCGTTTTGTGCAAGTTCAATCTCACAATTACTATAAATCTCTTTGTTTAAATATTTTTCTATCTCTTCTTTTACTTCTTTTAAGAACTGATTTCCTCTACCAGTAATTCCTCCACCTATAACAATCATTTCTGGATTAAAAATATAAGCAAGATTACTAATTCCAATCGCTAAATGTTTAAAGAAAACCTCAACCGCTTGCGTAACTTCTCTATCTCCTTTATCATACAGTTCGAAAATCGTTTTTCCATTCCAATCACTTTCACCTTTATATTTTCGCACAAGACGAATTAACCCTGAAATGGAAGCGACCTCTTCAAACTGCTTTCCTTCTATTAACATATTTCCCCATTCACCAGCACTAAAAGAATGTCCCCTGTATAACTCTCCATCTATAAAAATCGCTCCTCCAATACCAGTTCCAAGAGTAAGCATAATAAAATTTCTTTTTCCGTTTCCAATACCTTTCCACTTCTCACCCAAAGCTGCACAATTCACATCATTTTCAAGAGACACAGGAACTTGTAATACCTCTTGCAATCTATCGATAATAGGAATAGTCGCGTAGTTCGGAATATGCTCCACCCCTCCCGTTACAACTCCTTTATGAATATTAACAATTCCCGCAGTACTAATGCCAATTCCTGAAATCGTATGTTCATTCATTAATTGTTTGGATAGAAGAATAAGTTTTTGAATGATTTGTTCCCCACCCAAATGAATTTCTGTTGAAACTGTTTTATGCTTTCGTACTGTTCCTGTTTCTGAAACAATTCCATATTTGATTTGTGTACCACCAATATCAAATGCAATATATTCTTTCATCTGCTGTCACTTCCTCTATTGTAATGCGTGTAACATTCTCACCACTCTACTATTATAAAGAATTTACACTAACTCTTTTCTCTCTTCAGAAATACACCACCTTTTTCTATATATAGTTTTTTTTGCATAAAACTCTTTTTCCTAAGAAATATTACAAAGGGATGTATTTTAGATGGAATATTAATTTCTTAGGAGGAAAACAATGACGAAAATCTTCATTTTAGCATCAACACTCTCTTTATCTTTTTTTAGCGGTTTAAATATCGGTAATGCAGCAACGGAAAACTTCTCTCCAGCAACAAACGCAATTGTACAAAATAACGATCATTTAGCAGAAGGCAACTCAAAAGATAATAATAAACCACCAGGAAACAATGGTTCTCAGGACGATAGTGGTTCTGGCGGCAACAGTTCTGGTGGTAACGGTTCTGGTGGCAGTGGTTCCGGTGATAACGGCTCTGGCGGCAACGGCTCCGGTGGCAGTGGTTCCGGTGGTAACGGTTCTGGTGGCAGTGGTTCCGGTGATAACGGCTCTGGCGGCAACGGTTCTGGTGGCAACGGCTCCGGTGGCAGTGGTTCCGGTGGTAACGGTTCTGGTGGTAGTGGTTCCGGTGATAACGGCTCTGGTGGCAATGGCTCCGGTGGCAACGGCTCTGGTGGCAACGGCTCCGGTGGTAACGGCTCTGGTGGCAACGGCTCTGGCGGCAACGGCTCTGGTGGCAATGGTTCTGGTGGCAATGGTTCTGGCGGCAACGGTTCTAGCGGTAACGGTTCTGGTGGCAGTGGTTCTGGCGGCAATGGTTCCGGTGATAACGGTTCTGGCGGCAACGGCTCTGGTGGTAATGGTTCTGGTGGTAACGGTTCTGGTGGTAACGGTTCTGGTGGCAGTGGTTCTAGCGGCAGTGGTTCTGGCGGCAGTGGTTCTGGTGATAACGGTTCTGGTGGTAATGGCTCCGGTGGTAATGGCTCTGGTGGCAATGGTTCTGGTGGCAATGGTTCTGGTGGCAATGGCTCTGGTGGCAACGGCTCTGGTGGCAACGGCTCTGGTGGCAACGGCTCTGGTGGCAATGGTTCTGGTGGCAATGGCTCTGATGGCAACGGCTCTCAAGGTGGTAACGGCTCTCAAGGTGGTAACCGTGTTAAAGGCGATAACAGTTCTCAAGGCGGCAACCGCGTTAAAGGCGATAGCAGCTCTCAGGGGGGCAACGGTTCTCAAGGTGGCAATGTAAAAGATAATGAGAAAAAACAAGGCGATAAGTTACCTAATACGGCAACACATTATCCTGCATCTATTTTAATGGGAATTTCAACATTCCTAATCGGTATGTTACTATTTATTCGCCGTAAAAATGCAAAATAAAACACATCCTTCCATCTAAAACATACATGAAGCAAATTGTAAAACTAAAAAGGACTTTGGATTGCATTTTATTATGCAGCCCAAAGTCCTTTTCATCTTCTATCAAAAAGCGCATTAATACGCTTTTCCCCAATACACCATTTGTTTAGCTTCTTTCCCACAACAAATACATTCATCAGCTACATGCTCTTGCTCAAAAGGCATACAACGTGAAGATACTCCAACCTCTTCTTTTAGTTTCTCTTCACAAGCCAATTCTCCGCACCACATTGCCTTAATAAATCCTTGCTTTTCATCCGCTACTTTTTTCATCTCTTCGAAATTCGTCGCACTATACGTATTCTCATCGCGAAATACTTTTGCCTTATTAAATAAAGAATTATGAATTTCCTCAAGTAATGCTGGAATACGTTCTTCTAATTGATCCATTGATATAAATTCTTTTTCTTTCGTATCTCTTCTTACAAGTACGACTTGATTCTTTTCAATATCTTTAGGGCCAACTTCTAATCGAATTGGAATGCCCTTCATTTCATACTCATTGAATTTCCAGCCTGGTGTTTTATTACTAGCATCTATTTTTACTCGTGCAACCTTTTGAATATGTTCTTGTAACTCTGTTGCTTTCGCTAAAACTCCTTCTTTATGCTGAGCAATTGGTACAATAACAACTTGCACTGGCGCAACTTTAGGAGGCATTACAAGCCCATTATTATCACTATGAACCATAATAAGTCCACCTATCATTCTTGTTGATACACCCCAAGATGTTTGGTGTACATATTGCCACTTACCGTTACGATCTAAAAACTTAATATCAAATGCTTCAGAGAAATTCGTTCCAAAGTTATGAGATGTTCCTGTTTGAAGTGCTTTCCCATCATGCATTAAGCTTTCAATCGTATAAGTCGCCTTTGCGCCCGCAAATTTTTCTTTCTCTGTTTTTTGTCCTTTAATTACTGGTATCGCTAAGTAGTCTTCACAGAAAGAAGCATATAGATTTAAAATATGTAACGTTTCAGCTTGAGATTCTTCTGCTGTTTCATGAATTGTATGACCCTCTTGCCATAAGAATTCAGTTGTACGAAGGAATGGTCGCGTCGTTTTCTCCCAACGAACTACTGAACACCACTGATTATATAGCTTTGGCAAATCATTATAGGATTGCACAATTTTTGAAAAATGTTCACAGAATAAAGTTTCAGATGTAGGGCGTACACAAAGTCTCTCCGCTAATTTTTCATCCCCGCCATGTGTCACCCACGCTACTTCAGGAGCAAACCCTTCTACATGATCCTTCTCTTTTTGCAATAAACTCTCTGGGATAAACATTGGCATATACACATTTTCATGACCAGTTGCTTTTAACTTCTCATCCATAACTTTCTGCATATTTTCCCATAAGGCATAACCGTACGGACGTAGAATCATACATCCTTTTACACTTGAATAATCAACAAGTTCTGCTTTTTTTACAATATCTGTGTACCACTGTGCAAAATCCTCTTCCATCTTCGTAATCGCTTGTACTTGTTCTTTTGCCATAGTCAGTCTTCCTCCTTTTGAAAATACAAAAAAGCCCGCGTCCCTAAATAGGGACCGAGCTTTGCCGGCGTTACCACCCTGATTCATGCACAAAAATTGCGCATGCTCTCTTTTTGATAACGGGAAATTCCCGCTGCATATGCAGAACTCAAAGGTAGGTTCCATATCGCCTTTTTAAGAATCTTTCAGCCTACTGGATTCTCTCTCTGCTAAAAAGGTTGAACATGTACTAGTCCTTTCTCATCGTTATAACGAAATAAATTTGTTGATTATCATAATACAAATTCTTTTTTAAAACAATAGCTAATTTTCTCATTTTTATATATTCTTTTCATTTTTTGCAGTTTTATACGTAGCTTTTTCTCGTGATTTTTAAAAGTTGATGTGCAATCATACCGATAAGTGTACCAAGTAGAACGAAGAAACCAATAAATCCATATCCCATTCCTTCCCATCCACCAATCACCATCATTGTAACCGGAAAGGATGCTAAGCAAAGAAGTATTAAACTAAGTGCAAATATAATATCGAACTGTTTGTTTGGAAACCGTTTCTTTAGTAAATACGAAATAGCAAATACAAGAATAATCGTAATTCCGCCAATGATATAAAAGATACTAAATTCATCTAGCCAATCCACAGTATTCCCTCCTTCCATTCATTCCCTTATACTTAATTATATGTTTAACTTTTCTGAAAATAAATAATAAATTTTTACCTAGAAATATATTTTTATTACTAGGTATTAATAGTAATATATAAGAATAGGTTTTATATAATCAGGAGGGAACTTTATGGATAAAGCATTAACAAATCACGTCATTATTTTATCTTTCGATTGCTTATCAGCTTTAGATTTTCCTATATTACAAAAACTTCCTAATTTCCAAACATTAATAAACAAGGGCGCGATGGCGAGAAAAGTGGAACCTATTTATCCTTCTGTAACATACCCAAGTCACTCAACAATCGTTACTGGAAACTACCCTAATAAACATGGCGTAGTTAGCAATACGTTACTTCAACCTGGACGCGAGTCACCAGATTGGCATTGGTACCGAAAATCCATTAAAGGAACAACGTTATACGATGAAGCACGTAAAGCAAATTTAACGACAGCTGCCCTTCTATGGCCTGTTACCGGCAGAGCAAATATTGATTACAATTTACCTGAAATTTTTCCAAATAGACCGTGGCAAAATCAAATTTTAGTTTCATTATTTAGCGGTAGCCCGCTATATCAATTAGATTTGAATCAGCGTTTTGGTCATATAAGAAATGGTTTATCACAGCCTGAACTCGATGATTTCGTACTCGCTTCTGCTGTGCATACAATTCAGACGAAAAAGCCGAATGTCATGTTTGTACATTTCACCGATTTAGACACCCAAAGACACTATCACGGCTTTGAATCAAAAGAAACAATAGCTGCAATTCATAGACACGATGAACGGCTAGGAAAAATTATTCAAGCTTTAAAAGACAGTAACCTATACGAAGAGAGTACAATTATCGCTCTTGGTGATCATAGCGCTTTAAGTGAAAACAAAGCCATTCAATTAAATGTACTATTCCATCAAAACGAGCTTATATCTATAAACTCAAAAGGAAAATTAATAGACTGGAAGGTCTATTGCCAAAGTTGCGACGGCTCTGCCTATGTATATGTGAAAGACAAAAATGATACAGATACCATTCGAAAAGTACAACTACTACTTGAAGAATTACTTCAAAATAAACAAAACGGTATTGAATTTATACTACATGATGAAGCTGTAAAAGACTGCGGTGCAGATGGTAATTGTTTATTTATGTTGGAAGCACAAGAAGGCTATTATTTCACTGAAAACTATACAGGAGATTTTATAAAGGAAATTACTGAAAAAGATGTTACGCCTAGTAAAAAATATACATTTGGTACGCATGGATACTCTCCAACAAAACCTAACTATGAAACAATTTTTATCGCTGCTGGGAAAGGGATAAAAAGCGGCATTACCATTCCATATATGAGGCTTATTGATGAAGGTCCGACTATCGCTAGACTACTCGGTTTACACTTAGGTGAAACAGACGGATCAATTGTAGAGGATTTACTTCAATTGTAAAGAACTGTGTATATATGTAAAAGTTATGTAAAAATCATCACTGTTTCTCTTTTTATAATTTTTATTTTTGTACACTGTTAGTAGAACAAATTTAAGGGGGAACATTATATGAAAAAAATGTCCAGACAAGAAAAAAGCTGGATATTATACGATTGGGCGAACTCGGTATATTCGCTCGTCATTACAACTGCATTATTCCCAATTTACTTTAAAGCAGCCGCAAAAGAAGCTGGACTATCTGGTGCAACTTCAACAGCATATTGGGGATATGCAAACTCGTTCGCTACACTTTTAATTTCTATACTTGCTCCTATTCTCGGCACAGTTGCTGATTATAAAGGGTTTAAAAAACGATTTTTCACATTCTTCTTCGGACTCGGCATCGTATTTACAAGTATGCTAGCAGTCGTCCCAACATCTCAGTGGTACTTATTACTAGGCTGCTATATGCTAGCACTAATCGGTTTTGCGGGAGCAAACATTTTTTATGATGCATTTTTAGTAGATGTTACCTCTAAAGATAGAATGGACCAAATTTCTACAAGAGGCTTTGCATTAGGCTATATTGGGAGCACCATTCCTTTTATCGGTTGTATCGCTCTTATTATTCTTGCTCAAAAAGGAACTATCCCTTTATCAGTCGGCATCGCTAGTCAAATTTCATTCGCGATAACAGCTCTTTGGTGGGGATTGTTTACAATTCCAATGCTAAAAAACGTAGAGCAAACGCACTATATTGAACGCGATCCAAGACCAATTGCAATGAGCTTCAAACGCCTTGCTGATACTTTTAAAAATATTAAAGAATATAAAACAGTCTTTATGTTCCTAATCGCCTATTTCTTCTACATTGACGGGGTCGATACAATTATTACTATGTCTACCGCTTACGGAACAGATCTCGGTATTAGTGCAACGAATCTATTAATCATCTTATTTGTTACACAAATTGTAGCTTGTCCATTCGCTTTATTATACGGAAAATTATCAGAAACATTTACAGGGAAAAAAATGCTATATGTCGGTATTATTATTTATATCATTATCTGCACATATGCTTATTTCTTAAAAACAACACTCGATTTCTGGATTTTAGCAATGTTAGTTGCCACTTCTCAAGGTGGTATTCAAGCGCTTAGTCGGTCCTATTTTGCAAAACTAGTACCTAAAGAATCTGCAAATGAATTCTTCGGATTTTATAATATATTTGGCAAGTTCGCAGCGATTATGGGTCCCGTATTAGTCGGTGTTACAACGCAATTAACGGGAAAAACAAACGCTGGTGTCCTTAGTATTATTGTACTGTTCGTTATCGGCGGATTTTTATTAACTAGAGTTCCTGAAAATAGTACATCCGTTACACCACCTAGTCCAAAAACGAAAACGCTATAAGAAAAAGATCCTCTTCATATGAGAAGAGGATCTTTTTCTTATTTTATCGATAACGTCTTACAATTAAAAATTCTACAGCCGGCTTTACAACTATCGCAGCGCATAACGCAAACAAAAGCGGTATGTTATGAAAATCAATCCATTTATTAAAACCTACCGATGCGAAAAACAAACCAAAAATTAATACAACAAGTACATAATACGTAACATTTGCACTTGTTTTTAATACATGCTTTTCTACATCTTCTTTCTCCTCCGTTGTCCCTTCCACATTATGCGATGCCAAACTTTTAAACATATAATGTAATGCGATGCTACAAATAAATAGTGCATACCAGTTTACTTGAAGTTCAATTAACCAATAATAAAGTGCAAACACTAACGTACTTATAGCCACTAATGTCGTAACTACAAGGCTTATTTTCTCTTTCCCCAACAACTATTCCCCCTACAGCTTGTACAAAAATAGTTTATCAACAGTTGTTCCTAATACTTCAGCTAAACGGAATGCTAACGCTAAGCTTGGATCATATTTATTATTCTCAATTGCATTTATCGTCTGTCTTGAAACTTTACACTTATCAGCTAATGCACCTTGTGAAATATTGTTTTCAGTGCGTAATTCATAAATTTGATTTTTCACATCTTTTCTCCTAACATGTAAAATCGTTTTTACAACATTAGTATATAGTCGGTACATTTCATTGTCAAAAGACTGCCACAAGAAAAGGGAGCAATTCTGCTCCCTTACAATGGTTATTTCGAGGCTAACGAATTTGTTAGTTCCTCTTTATTAGCGACATCTTCTTTATTTATTTGCATGCGTAGAACTGGCCCTATCGCAAATAAAATAAGTGACATTGCTATACAAAATACAGTAACTAGTGAGGTCATCTCCTTCAATCCTCCAGCTAGTGAAGTTCCAATTAACATTGCCCCCATAAACAGTGGCAAAATTGTTCCATTTACTCTTCCAATCATATTTTCTGGTACAAGTTGAATCATAAGCGTACCGACAACGATATTAACACAAGCTAAACAAATACCTGTTCCAAACCTCATGAAACTAGTAAGCCAAAATGATGTAGATAGCCCTTCTACTAAAAATGATATTGCTAATATGCTCATACCGAATACAAACATCTTTTTCGGATTCACTTTTGAAGCAAAAACTGCAGCAACAATCCCACCGACTAACATACCGATTCCATCAGCTGCGGCTAAATATTGAACTGCTTCTTTTTCCATTCCAAGCCGTTCTATTACAAGAAACACTTCTAATGGATTTGTTAGTCCAACAGCTAAGCCCATAATGGTGAAAGTGATCGTAATCATACGTAAATTTTTCGTATGAAGAACATATTTCCACCCCTCTTTTATATCATTTTTCAATGAATCTCTCGCCACTTGCTCTTGTTCCACCCATTTTGGTAAAAACGAAAGAGCAATAGCAGATAACAAAAATAAAATGATTAAGCTATATAGTGACGTAAATAAACCAAGTTGTGTGTACACAAGCGATCCTACTACTGGTCCAAAAATCAGAAATAATGACTGTAATGTTTGATTAAATGCAATCGCATTTGCTACCTGTTCTTCTTTTACGTAGCGCTTAAATATACGCGAAGATGATGGCTGAGAAAACTGACCTACAATCGCGGAAATGAGTGTTGCAAAAAATATAGCCTGCCAATAATCTAACTTTAACAACAAGACAATTCCTACAATAGACAGTACACTTAATACATCTCCAGCAACCATCGTTCTTTTCGGATTCCAGCGATCAGCTAGCGCCCCACCGATAAACGAGAAAATAAAAATAGGTGCATATTCCATAACCGATAACAAAGAAACTGAAACTGGATCATTATTCGTTCGCTCCATTATGAAATATAAAAGAGCCATATTTCTGATCCAAATTGCAAATTGTTGTAAAATATCAGACGCCATAACGAGCATAAATGCTCGGTTTTTAAATAAAGCGTTCATTTTCATTCCCCTTTCATAAACCGACCGTTCGGTCTAATTAATTTTGTAAGAAAAGCAACTGACTTATTATTCAGCTGCCATTCCTTTTAACAATACATCTATTGCCTTTTTATAAATACGTTGCAACTCTTTATAATCTAACTCGTAGTAAAGTACTCCAAGCCCCGATAATAATCCATTCACAATATACATAAGATCACGCGTATTATCTTCACGAAACTCTCCAGACTGTATGCCTGCTTCAATTAGTTTCTCAAACATAACATATGATTCTCTAGTTAAAGCCAATAGTTCATCCAAAATCTCTTTACTTACAACTTGGCTCATAGAGAATTCCTCTATTGCATTTGAAATGGGCTGCTGTATGTCCTCGACATGATATTCCGCGAGACCATATAGTTTTTCAGTATTCGTACTATACAACTTCTCTTTTTCATTCCATTTTTCAAGCCAATCATACGTATGCTGTTTCACTACAAATAAAAATAATTCTTCTTTACTTTTAAAGTGATAATAAATGCTTCCTTTACTTCTCTCTGTAATTTCACAAATCTCTTCCATAGATGTAGCTGCATAGCCCTTCTGTGAAAACAGACTTTCTGCTTTATAGGCAATTTCTTTCTTTATCTCTTCTGCGCTTCTTCTCATATTCACACCTCTTTAAACCGACCGTTCAGTCTAATAATAACAAATTAAAAACCTCTATCGCAAGAGGCTATATTCCTTATTTAAGAAAACGTACTTTCAAACCACGTTCGAATCATATGTATGATTCCAATTTTAAATCCTAATTTAACAAGAACTACGCCTCCCGCAGCTAATAAAAATAACACTACTTTCCCCTTGTTTTTCACTTTCAGTTCCCTTTTCATTTCTATTCCCCTTAGTACGTTAAAAATATTAATCAAACGTTTGTTTAACTGTTGTTATGCATATGTAAGCCAACTAATCAAACGTTTGTTTAAAAAGAAATACGCCCGTTATAGGGCGTATTCTCATCAATCACCGCCGCCTCCGCCACCATCGCAGCTACCTCCGCTATCTCCGCCAAAAGATCCCCCACAATCATGTGATCCTCCATGCGAGCTATCATTATCAGATCCAGCAAAGAAAAATAATGGTGATGAGTTGTTAGATGAATTATGAATGTTATTTTGTTTCGTAAGATTTACCTTCTTTTTGTTTGATCGAACTGCTGTTACGATCGTTCCAACTACAACAAATAATAGTATGACAATAATAAATTCCATATAAAAGCCTCCCTTAATCTTCGAATAATTGAATGGTTCTTTCTAGATTTTCAAGTGAAATGAAGCGCGATTCACGAAGGATCTCTTTTCCATTATAAAATAATAAAACTGTTGGCCCTGTAAATACTGCATATCGCCCCGCAATTTCTTGCATGTCTTGTAGTAATATTTCTACTTTCTCTACGTATTCATAATTCTCTAGTACACCATTTACTTTTCTTAGCATAACATCACAAACACCACAATTTTCCGTTTTAATAAAGAGCAGCACTAATTGTTGTTCTTCAATATATGTTGCTAATTCTTCGATCGTTTCAAATGTATTCATCTTATCCCTCTTAGCGTAATTTACGAAATACTTTACCCTGATACATACGAAAAGCTGAACTATCTTTAATCTTTCTCTTTTCCATTACCTGCTGAAAACGAAGCATTTTTGCTGTTAACTCTTCTTGTAATTCTTTTCTCTCTGCTTCATCATAACAGCACGCAATTAAGTCTTGTATTTTTAATATATCTTTTTGTAGTTCCATTTCTGGTGGAATCATGCCCGCATTTTTTAAAATTTTATAACTCATTCTAAGTTCTGGAGGTACCATTGAAAGGTCTTCTAATTGTAGTGGTTTTCCTTTTCCCGGAATATGATCAAGGTCTCCATTCCGTATTGCTTGTCGAATTTTTTCTTCAGCAATGTTCAAAAAGACATCCACACCATTCGCTCCTTTACATATTTTTACTATTATTTTACATGATATTTTCTCATCTTGCTACGCTATTACAAATTGACCCCATACAATTTTTTCTCAAATTTAATTACGAGGAGCCTTTTCCCCCCTAATCAATATTTTATTTTCATGTGTAATCTGTATTAAAGCCACTTCATATTGAGAAAGTCTTTTCGAGTCCAATAAAGCGTTTACACCAAATCTTACATTTGCTACGATTTAATCACCCCCAGCTCCCTTGTATAGACTTCGTGATGTCTGATCATTTTTATCAAGCTTTAATACGTCTAGATTCATTTTGGTTTATTGGCGCATGCCTTTAAATATATTTTTTATTTTGAAAGGAGAAATGACTATGAAATCAAAAAAATTCACGTTGCTATTACTATCCCTACTACTCTTCTTACCTCTTTTTCTCACAAACTTTATTACTCCAAATTTCGCATTAGCAGATTCACCAAAGCAAGGTCAAAAAATTGTTGGGTATTTTCCTTCGTGGGGCATTTACGGACGTAATTATCAAGTTGCAGACATTGATGCATCAAAGCTAACTCATTTAAACTATGCTTTCGCTGATATTTGCTGGAATGGAAAACATGGAAACCCTTCTACTCACCCCGATAATCCAAATAAACAAACGTGGAACTGTAAAGAATCTGGTGTACCACTGCAAAATAAAGAGGTCCCTAATGGCACTCTCGTACTCGGCGAACCATGGGCTGATGTCACAAAATCTTATCCAGGATCGGGTACAACTTGGGAAGATTGTGATAAATATGCCCGCTGCGGAAATTTCGGAGAACTGAAACGATTAAAAGCTAAGTACCCTCACTTAAAAACAATTATTTCAGTTGGTGGCTGGACTTGGTCTAACCGTTTTTCTGATATGGCCGCTGATGAAAAAACAAGAAAAGTATTCGCTGAATCTACAGTAGCTTTTCTTCGCGAATATGGATTTGATGGCGTGGATTTAGACTGGGAATACCCGGGTGTTGAAACGATTCCTGGTGGTAGTTATCGTCCTGAAGATAAACAAAACTTCACCCTACTCCTTCAAGATGTTCGAAATGCATTAACAAAAGCTAGTGCAGAAGATGGGAAACAATATTTACTAACAATCGCTTCAGGTGCAAGCCAACGTTATGCGGATCATACAGAGCTAAAGAAGATCTCTCAAATACTGGATTGGATTAATATTATGACATATGATTTCCACGGTGGATGGGAAGCTACTTCTAACCATAATGCAGCACTATACAAAGATCCAAATGACCCAGCAGCGGATACAAAATTTTACGTAGATGGTGCGATAGACATTTATACAAATGAAGGGGTTCCAGCGGATAAACTCGTATTAGGTGTACCTTTTTACGGACGTGGATGGAAAAGTTGCGGAAAAGAAAATAATGGGCAATACCAACCTTGTAAACCAGGTAGTGACGGAAAGCTAGCTTCTAAAGGTACTTGGGATGATTATTCTACCGGTGACACAGGTGTCTACGATTACGGTGATTTAGCAGCTAATTATGTGAATAAAAATGGTTTTGTTCGCGGATGGAACGATGTAGCAAAAGTACCTTATTTATATAATGCGACTACAGGAGCGTTTATTAGCTATGATGACAACGAATCTATGAAATATAAAACAGACTATATAAAGACAAAGGGTTTAAGTGGCGCAATGTTTTGGGAACTAAGCGGGGATTGCCGTACAAGTCCAAAATATAGTTGTAGTGGACCAAAATTACTTGATACGTTAGTAAAAGAATTACTTGGTGGACCTATTGCTCAAAAAGATACTGAGCCCCCAACAAACGTAAAAAATATTGCTGTTACAAATAAAAATTCAAACTCAGTTCAATTAAACTGGACTGCATCTACTGATAATGTAGGAGTTACGGAATATGAAATTAATGCCGGAGAAGAAAAATGGAGTACAACAACAAATAGTATTACAATTAAAAACTTAAAACCTAATACAGAATATACCTTTTCAGTATTAGCAAAGGATGCTGCTGGGAATAAATCACAGCCTACTTCTATTCTTGTAAAAACAGATGCCGTTAACACAACACCTCCTGATGGAAATGGGAATGCTACCTTTTCAGTCACTTCAAATTGGGGAAGTGGTTACAACTTCTCGATTGTAATTAAAAATAGTGGAACGACCCCTATTAAAAACTGGAAATTAGAATTTGATTATAACGGCAATTTAACACAAGTTTGGGATTCTAAAATTAGTAGTAAAATAAATAATCATTACGTAATTACGAATGCAGGATGGAATGGTGAAATTCCTCCTGGTGGATCGATTACAATCGGAGGAGCAGGAACAGGCAATCCTGCTGAACTTTTAAATGCATCTATTAGCGAAAACTAAACGTAACCTCCATTAATTATTTCACTAAAGTTTGAATTTAGGTTTGAATGCTCTGACCTAAATTCAAACTTTTAATTTTATGAAAAATCGCAAATCTATATTACGATAACCTATTATAATTATATTTGGTTTCTAATATGAAGTTCATGTGAAGTTCATCTGAATTTTACATGAATTTCCTTTAAGTTCTATTGTCTTCCTATACTAATCACATTATCCTTTACATATAGGAATTATTTTTCATTCCACTTTAAACTATCTATATATACAAAGAAAAGATAGTCGCCTATTAGGGAAAGGCATCTAAATATAAACATAACATAAGAAAAAGCACGCTTATAAGCGCACCATAAGAGTGCTTCTTCATACAATTCTCATGTAAGAGTTCTCGAAAATCATGTTAATCACAAAGAAAAGGCATTAGCTTATATAAGCTAATGCCTTTTCTTTGTGATTATTGTTCAGCGTTCCATTCTTCTATATTCCATACTTTTGTGATCCACGCTTCATAGAAAGAAGGCTCATGTGAGACAAGTAAAACTGTTCCTGTATATTGTTGTAACGCTTCCTGCAAAGACTTCTTTGTTTCTACATCCAAATGATTAGTCGGTTCATCTAAAATTAAAACATTGCTTTTCGTTACGATAAGTTCACATAAACGCACTTTCGTTTGTTCTCCACCGCTTAATAAACGAATAGGTTTTAACACGTGCTCTTCTTTCAAACCACACTTTGCTAATGCTTGGCGTACTTCTTTCCTTGTCATATCTGGTCGTTCTGCCCAAACTTTCTCTAATGGTGTTGTTTCTGAAGCAAACTCTTCCTGTGCAAAATAGGCAGGATTTACTCGCTCGCCAACAGAAATTGAACCACTTAGCGGCTTTATTTGGCCTAATAACGTTTTTAACATCGTCGTTTTTCCGATTCCATTATGTCCAACAATCGCTATCTTTTCTCCCTTTTTCACTTGTAAATTCAACTCTGGACATAACGGATCACTATAACCTATCCTTAGTTTCTCAGCCTGCAATATACGACTTACTGGCTCCTCATAAACAGTAAAATCAAAACGGGATCGAGTTACATGATTAACCTTTTCAATCCTTTGCATTTTCTCTAATACTTTCTCTCGACTCTTAGCCTGTTTCGCTTTTCGAATTTTATTTTTTTGAATAAACGTTTCTAACTGAGCAATTTCTTTTTGTTGTTTCACATGCGCCGATTGTAATTGTTTCCTTTGTAATTGATAACTTTGCACAAATTTTTCATAATTTCCTACGTACCGCTTCACTTTCCGTTCTTCTAGATGATAAATAACATTCGTAATACTGTTCAAAAATACTTCGTCATGTGAAATGATCACATAAGCTTTTTCATACAGTCTCAAATACGATTGCAACCATTCTATATGAGCTGTATCTAAATAGTTTGTTGGCTCATCTAGCAATAAAACATCAGCTTTTTCTAAAAGGAGCTTCCCAAGTAATAACTTCGTTCGCTGTCCTCCACTTAACTGTGAAACATCCTTTTTCAAACCTATTTCAAATAAGCCTAAGCCGATTGCTACTTCTTCAATTTCTGTATGAATTTGATAGAAATTAGAACTTTCCAATATAGTTTGTAATTCTCCATACTTTACTAACAGTTTTTCTATCTCTCCTGCCCCATTCATTTCTTCAGCAATTTTTAACATTTCACACTCAATCGCATACAGATTAGAAAATGCACTTTGTAAGTATCCCTCAATTGTTGTTCCTTCTTGTAAATCCATATGCTGCTGTAAAAAACCTATCTTCACATGTGGGAACCATTCAATGTTTCCGTCATCATGTATAAGTTCTCCTGTTAAAATCCTTAACAATGTTGATTTTCCAATTCCATTTTTCCCAACTAATCCAACATGCTCGCCCTTTAATAGTCGAAAACACGCATTATATAAAATGGTTTTCTCACCATACGAATGACTTAAATTTTCTACTGTTAATATACTCATTTTTTTCTCTCCTCTACTTATAGTTCATAAGCTAAATAGAGAGAACAACAGTATAAAGCCTTATTTAATTGTATATATAAAAAATAGGTAAGGTGAATACACCTTACCCATTACATATTATCGTAAAAAAGGATTAAGGTTCTTTACCTGCTGTCTTCAATTTAGCTTAATTGTTAAAAATGGGCAGACTTCTCCCGCATCAAGCTAAAACCATTTGAAGAACAGTTGATAAAGTCATTTTATCCTTTCACTCCTTTAACATTTGTTATATTAAGAGTATAAACCACTCTGTTATATTCTATTCTCTATTTTTTCTTTTGTTCCTTCTCCGTTTTTTCATTTTCTGCGTAAATTTCTTTATACATCTTTTCTAATGCATATGGACTTGTAAAGATGAGCGTTAACGATTTCCACATATAAATTCTTCTTTGTAGTTCTATCCCATACTCTTTACTAACCATATTTTTCACTTCTGGAATATGTTCTTCGTTTTGAAACTGTTGTACAGACTTCAATTCATTCGTTTTAAAATCTGTTAAAAACCCTATTACAGTTCGTCCATGTTCCTGCGACCTTTCTTCTAAATCAAACTGAATGGAATGAACAAAACCTAAAACGTGAAAGATTTGAGCATGCAACCCGACAGCAGCACGCTGTTCCATTAAGTTGTAGCACTCTCGTTTTAACTCTTCTACCATTTCTAAAGAATTTCTATTAACTTTTCTTTTGCCAACAAACATAATTTTTACAATATGAGCGACTGCTCCCATACTTTTCAATACACTCTCTAAAACTTCTACCGCATCTTCCACATAACCAGTTGAAATTATAGAATGAATAAATTCATCTAATAGCGCTTGAAACTTTTTAACTAAATGTAAATCACGTAATTCTGGAACATCTTTTCTCAATTGATCCCGGCCTTGCACCCACTTTAAAACTTCTGTCATTTCTTCTTCTCTTAATTCATGATGTTCCATACCATACTTCATTAATAAGATATGATTTTTTAATAAGGACTTTCCTTCTTCAAGATTATCAGCAGTTAACGAATCAACTATTTGCTCTATAGATTTCATCTTTCTCCCCCTATATAAAAAAGCCTCTTAACAGTAATTATACCAATAACTGTTAAAAGGCTTTTTCTATTTTTTCATATACGGAGCTAATACTCTCAGAATTTCTTCCTTATCCTTCTTTAACTCAAGTGATGTTAACATATCCATCGTTCTCGGCCTAGGTAATTTCACTTGTACCTCACCAACTATTGATGCTGGTCTTTGAGATAAAATAAATATGCGGTCCGAAAGCAAGATTGCCTCATCTAAGTCATGTGTGACCATAACGATTGTTTGCTTCTCTTGGTGCCAAGAGTTTAAAAGCCAGCTATGTACTTCCATTTTTGTAAAGGCATCTAATTTTCCAAAAGGCTCATCAAGTAGCATAATTGGCTTTTCACATAAATATGTGCGCAGAAAACTAATTCTTTGACGCATACCACCAGACAATTCATCTGGATAATGGTCTGCATATTCATCTAGTTCAAACTGCTTTAATGCTTCCATTCCCTCTGTTAGCCTTTGTTTTTTCGGTTTCCCTTCGATTTCCAATGGAAGAACTATATTTTGCAAAGCTGATCGCCACGGCAGTAATAAATCCTGTTGCGGCATATAACTTACAACATCTTGCTCTTGCATTTGTTTATCGTTATACGTTACATCCCCACTTGTTGGATTTTCAACATTTGCAATCATATTTAATAATGTGCTTTTCCCGCAACCACTCGGTCCTACAAAGGATACAAACTCTCCCTCTCGTATAGAAGCACTAATATTTGCTAATACATTCTTTCCATCGAAAGATTTCACAATATCTTTTATTTGTAATCCACTCATTTTTCGCTTGGAAGGAACTCATTTGTAAAGGCATCTTTTACATCAATCTTCTTCTTAATAACTTTGTTATCATATAAGAAATTCATGTAATTCGTCCAAACTTCTTCCTTCTGTACTCCCCATGCTTTTGCATCATCTTGATACTTCGTACTTAACCACTTTTGACTTTCTTGTACTAAGTCTTTATTTACATCTGGAACAGCTTTAATTAAAATATCAGCAGCTTCTTTCGGCTCTTTAATTGCAAAATTATACCCTTCTGTCGTTGCACTCATAAACTTTTTCACAAAGTCTTTATCTTGCTTCGTATGTTTTTCACTCGTAATCATAACAGGACTATAGAAATCAAGCGCTGGATCTAAGTCCTTCACCATAATCGTATTTAACTCTTTTCCTTGGCGCTTCGCTTCAATTCCATCCCATCCGTAATAAATCCATTCAAAGTCTGCATCACGGCCGATTGATTTAAAGAAATCGGTTTGTCCTAAGATGATTTTTTCAACTTTATTAAAATCAGCTTGATGTTTCTCCATAATTGTCTTCAACGTTGCTTCTTCTGCTGGTCCTCCCCAACCTCCGTAACGTTTACCTTCAAAATCTTTCGGTGAAGTCATGTTATCTTTCTTAAGCGATGCAAAAGCTGAAGTGTTATGCTGAATAATCGCTCCGACAGATACAACAGGAATACCTTCCACACGAGCCAACGTTACATTTTCTTGTGCGCTTATTGCGAAGTCAGCCTTTCCTGAAGCTATCATTTGCTCCGCTGTCACATTATCACCAGGCTGAATAATTTCTACATCTAAGCCTTGCTTTTTATAATAATCTTTCGCTTGCGCTACATATAAGCCAGTATGGTTCGTATTTGGAAACCAATCTAATACTACTTTTACTTTTTGATCTTTACTTGCACTATCTTCTTTCTTCGCCGGATTACATCCAGCCACACCTACTGCTAATAAGGCAGCCAACATAACTTTTAAACCTTTTTTCATTTTCTGCCGTCCTTTCTATATATCCATGGTGCTGTTATTCTTGCCATAAACTCCACGATAAAATACAGGCATAATGTCACCATAACAATAATTGCTGCCACACCAAATACTCGGGCTGTTAAAAAGGATTTTGTAGCTCGCGTAAGCATAACTCCTAACCCTTCACTGGCACCGAGCCATTCCCCAATAATCGCTCCCATTACGCTATATGTAACTGCAATTTTTAACCCTGAGAAAAAGTACGGAAGCACTGCTGGAAACTTTACTTTCTGGTAAACTTGCCATTTCGTTGCCTTCATCGTTTGCAACAACTTCAACATATTTTTATCTACCGTTTGAAAACCTTCTAAAATGCTAAGCGCAATCGGGAAGAAACAAACGAGTATGACTACCATTACTTTCGGTAGCATTCCATATCCAAACCAAATAATAAATAACGGTGCAAGTACAACGATTGGAATCGTTTGCGAAATAACAAGCAACGGATTTATTAAAATACGAAATAAAGGGATAATATCCATAATAATTGCAATACTTGTCCCAATTAAAATCGCAAAAAACAGTCCGATTAGAACCTCTTGTAACGTTTGCATCGTATTCGGTAATAGTAAATCTTTCATTCCAATTAATTCTTGAACAATGGCAGAAGGCTTCGGTAAAATCCACGGTTCAATTTTAAATAATGAAACAGATCCTTCCCATATCGCAATGAGAAGGATAAGCCAAATAGTTGTAATTATTTTAGATTGCTTCTGGTTTTGCATATTCATCACGGTACTTCCAAACCTTTTCATCTATCGTTACACCAGTGCTTGGACGATAATGGATTTTAATAGAAGTAATCACTTCCTCTGCTCCAGCATCCACACACGCTTGTTGTGCACGTTTAATGACATCAAGAAGTACATCTAATTCTCCTTCCAGCGTTGTTTCCATTGCCCCTACTTCATAACGAACTCCCGATTGTTGTACAACCTCAATTGCTTTATCAACAACAGAATACACATCTTTGTGCTTCGCTTGTGGTACTACTGAAAATGAAATTGTAACTTGTTGTGACATAGTAAAATCCCCCTTATGAAATTAAATTTTAAAACAAGAAAAGGCTTTCCTACTACGTAGGAAAGCCTTGTATGCAAGTTATTATAGAATAACATATGCTACATCACTTTAAGTAACTCCCTACGCTGGCATTATCCAGATCAGGTTGAGGGTCGATGTTTGTTTACATCCTCTCAGCCAATTGGCTCCCCGGTCCTTAATTCGTTTTCATTGTAGCATGATTTATTTTATTGAACAAACAAAAGCACGTATAATCATTTCATTTAACTTTTGAATTCCCCTATTAACTCTTGTAACTCCTGTGAAAGCCAGCTTAAAGAGCTAGCTAATTCAGCAATATCCTGTACAGACATTTCCTGTTCTTTCATACTTTCTTCAACATTACTATTACTATTCGCATACGTATTTGCGATAAGTGATAATTCATTTATAACCCGAACAATATTTTGGCTATTTTGCAATATATCACTTGAATTGTCAGAAACAACTCTAACTTGATTTGTAACAGATTGTGCTGATTTTGAAATTCCATCAAAGAAAGCACCACTACTTTCAACAAGTTTCATTCCAGATTCTACTTCTTTTAAAACATTTTGCATTGAAACAACAGCTTCTTCCGTCCCAGCTTGTGTTTCCCCTATTAATTTTGCTATATCTTTTGCTGACGCTGCGGTCTGCTCTGCTAATTTACGCACTTCATCCGCAACAACGACAAATCCCTCACCAGTTTTCTCAGCACATGAAGCTTCAATAGTAGTAGCATTTAGAGCTAGCGAATTCGTTTGATTTGAAATACCAGTAATTACTGTTACAATTTCACTAATTTCTTTTGATCTTGTTTCCAAAGAATAAATAATAGAAGATAAATCTTGTACTGCATTTTGTATTATGTTCATTTGATTAATCGTCTGTTCAATAATACCATTCCCTTTTACTGAATGATGCTTTGTACCTTCAGACTCTTTCGCCATTTGTTTTGCAGTATTAGTTATCTCTTCCATCCTATCTTCCATTTCATATATAATCTCTAAATACTTTGGTACTGCAGTTTCTTGTAATTGAATACCAGCCCTTAACTCAACTATAGAACTTACGATTCCTTGGATTGCCATGCTATTCTCTTTCGTACTCACTGACAATTCTTGTGAAGATGAGGAAACCTGTTCTGCTGTCTGCTTCACTTTATCTATAATCCCTTTAAACTTCTCGATGGTATTATTAAAATACGCATTAATAATACCAATATCATCTGGTCTTTCCTCTAATTTAATACTTAAGTCACCTTCACCGACTTTGCGCAATCCTTCACGTAAATCCCGCAATGGAGCAAGTGCGTTACGTACGATTAGAAATTGAATAACCGTTGCAATTAAAACAGAAATACAAATAAACATTAAACCTTGTATAATGAACTTTTCTTTTGTCATAGGAACAATAGAGGCATCTACATCGGCTGCAACGATTGCCACAATATTATCTTTCTCATCTTTAATTGGCTCTAATATCGTTACCCATGATCCCAATGCGTCTTCATATACTACTGTCATGTTTGCTTTTTTTGTGCTCATTACTTTATCATATGCTTCCATCCAAAGATCTGGTTGTTTATAATATTCCCCCGGTCTTACTTCTACAACATTTGCTAAACCTGTGGACAAATCAATGATTTGTAGCTCACCTTTTTCATTTTTTTTCGCTCCAACAATATACGTTTGTCCAACACTGTTCAATTCTTCCGTTGATTCATCTAATTTCTCTGTTAACTTCTCTCTTTTTTCTCTTTCTGCGGTTGGATTTTTTGCAACATCCCTTAATATTTCTGCGTCTAATTTATGTAATACCGTATCTCCTGTTTCAAAAGAATGCCTTTCAAATATAGACATCATGCTATTTTGAAACATGTTAAAACTTAACGCTCCCATAGTACCAACAAGCGTCAAAATAACTGATACAGTTAGCAATACATTTTTTTGAAGAAATGATAGCTTGTGCCAATATTTTTTCATTAACATCACCTTTCTTAATTAACTTACTATAAAGTAACGCTATTAAAATATACACCTTATTAATAAATGATAATTATCCTCATTTGTTTACACACAAAAAAAAGACCAATGAAAAGAGCATTGGTCAAGACCAACCCTATCCGTCCGGTAACTGGCTAGCATAGCCTTACGGCCTTAGCTCCTGTAGTTTTGCGTCCTAATGTTTCCATTAGTTTGCCTTTCTCGCTGAACGAGTTGAACGATATGGGAGTTCTATGAGAATTAAAGTATTCTCTATCAAAGATTACAACATAAAAATTAAAATGTCTACCTATTTAGAGATGCAAATGTAAAGTTTCAACGTATTATTTTTTCGAAATAATTTAACAAAGTTCGTGAATGTTACAATTCTTGTGTTATATAATAAAAAATATATATAACACAAGGATTGTTTTGAGTATTTAATTTAATTTTCATTCAAATTAAATTATTTAAATATATCTTAACTAATGAATTTCGGAGGTAGTTTATTATGTTTTGGCTACAATTTCTTACGTTACTACTCTGCATTTTTATTGGCGCACGCCTAGGCGGAGTTGGTCTAGGAGTAATGGGTGGCGTTGGTATGGCAATACTTGTTTTCGTCTTCCACTTACAACCTACAGCTCCTCCTATTGATGTAATGCTTATGATTTTAGCAGTAATTACAGCTGCCGGTGCACTGCAGGCCGCTGGAGGAATGGACTACCTTGTTCATCTGGCTGAAAAAGCATTGCGAAAAAATCCAAAGCGCATTACATTCTTTGCTCCAATTGTTACTTATTTATTTACACTGTGCGCAGGAACTGGTCACGTTGCTTATTCTGTACTTCCTGTTATCGCAGAAGTCTCTCGCGAATCTGGGATTAGACCGGAACGACCAATGTCAATTGCCGTAATCGCTTCCCAACAAGCAATTACAGCTAGCCCTATATCAGCTGCAACAGTTGCTCTTTTAGCAATGTTAGCTGACTATAAAATCACTTTATTAGATATTTTAAAAGTAAGTATCCCTTCTACCTTCATCGCTTGTATGGTAGCTGCATTTGTTGCTAGCAAAATGGGGAAAGAATTAAATGAAGACCCTGAATACTTGAAGCGATTAAAAGAAGGAATGATTCCTAAAATTGAAGAGAAGAAAGAATTTGTTGGTTTAAAAGGTGCTAAACTATCCGTTATCCTTTTCTTAGTAGGAACTTTCCTTGTCGTACTTCTCGGTTCATTTGAAGCACTTCGTCCAGGATGGATGGTCGACGGGAAGTTAGCTCGTCTTTCCATGCCAAACACAATTGAAATGGTTATGTTAACTATCGCAGCTCTTATTATTATTTTCTGCAAACCAAATGTAGAAAGCATCGTGTCTGGTAACGTCTTTAAAGCGGGGGCAACAGCAGTTGTTGCTATTTTCGGTATCGCTTGGATGGGAGATACTTTCTTTAACGGAAACTTAAATATGATTCAAGGATCAATTCAGCACCTAGTAACAAGTGCACCATGGCTATTTGCCATCGCATTATTCATTCTATCTATTTTACTATATAGCCAAGCCGCAACAGTACGTGCTTTAATGCCTCTTGGATTATCACTCGGTATTCCACCAGCACTACTAATCGCGATGTTCCCTGCAGTAAATGGATATTTCTTTATTCCAAACTATGGAACAATCGTTGCTGCCATTAACTTTGATCGCACTGGTACAACTGGCATTGGTAAATATGTTTTAAATCATAGCTTTATGATTCCAGGCCTAATCGCAACATTCACTTCTATCGGAATTGGAATGCTCTTAATTTCAATTATGTTTTAAAGAAAAAGCACAAACCTACAGTTTTAAAGGGTTTGTGCTTTTTTAATCAAACGTTTGTTTAAATATTTTTAACCGTCCATTCTTCCATTATGTTCTTTAATAGTTGTGTGAAGTCCTCCGGGAAAAGATGACCTAAGCCTTCTCTCACAATTAATTTACAGTCCACATTATATTTCTCAAACATAGACATTAATTGAAGTGTGTTTTCATAAAATGGATCTTTATCTCCCGTAATAATATATCCTTTCACATTTGCTACTTGGCTTGATGCAACCATCCTTTCAATCGCTTCTACATCTCGAATAGCAGGTATAACCGAAATAAATTTTTGAGTCCCTAACATATTCTTTAACGCTAACTCTATCGCTATATTCCCACCTTGAGAAGCTCCTGTAATAATGATGTCCCCCAATCTATATTTATCTGTGAACTCATTAAAAGTTGTCATAGCATCTTTTATAGCTATATCATGATTATCCCAGCTATAAGAGTTCATTCCATATATTTGCGAGGATTGAGAAAAACCTAACATATACTCACTTAGTATTTTTTCTTCACACCAATATGGTGCAAAATCATTTATATTTGATCCTCTCCAATGTAAAGAAAATAGTCCAGTTTTTGCTTTTTCATTTCCATAACTGTATAGCTCCGGGTTAGCTGTTAACTGCTGTTTCTTAAATATTTCTTCACACCTTTTTACTATTACTTTAAAATCCGCTTTATCTTGTAGCCCCTTTAAGTCTTCATCATACATAAGTGTATGGGGATTCCACCATATCCCTTTTTGCATAGCCCCATTTAAAATAGCAATCGCCTCTTCATCCTTGCCTTCTACTGAATATGCACAAGCTTTCCAAAAACTCGTTTTATCTATTCTTTCAGGAAATTCTCTTTCCGCTTCACTTATGCATCTATAAATTGCATCAAATTCCCCTTTTTCAAATAAACGAAACAACTCATTTTGCAACGCTACAAACCTATTCCGTTTCAAATAATCCCCCCTATTTCTAATTATTAATACCAAAAAAGCTATGTAGCATTTTAATACTACATAGCTTTTTTCTACAAACTCTTATTTACTTCCTCTACTAACTTCTTCGTACTTTCATACGCAGATTCCGCTAAACTAATCGCAGAAATAACTGAAACACCGTCCGCACCTGCTTCTATAACTGAGGCTGTATTTTCAATTGTAATGCCACCAATCCCAACGATCGGTATTGTAATTCCTTGTTCTCTAAAATGAGCTAAACCTTTCGTTCCTTGAACTGCTTTCGTATCTTTTTTCGTACTCGTTGGAAAAATAGGGCCAACACCTAAATAATCAGCTCCGTTTTCAATTGCCCAGTGTGCTTCTTCAATTGTATGTGTAGATACACCAACAATTTTATCTCCCATTTTTTCACGAACAGAAGTAATTCCTTCATCATCTTGTCCAACATGCACGCCATCTGCATCTAACTCGATAGCTAGTTCCACATCATCATTTACAATGAATGGGACACCGTACTCCTTACAAATTACTTGTAGTTCTTTTGCGAAACGAATACGTTTCTCTCCCGTTAAAGCCCCTTCCCCCTTTTCACGGAATTGAAAAATTGTTATACCGCCTTCAAGTGCATCTCTCAACACTTGTAGTGGCTTCTTCGTACAATTGTTACTTCCCATAATAAAGTATACTGATAACAATCTAGACATTTCAGCCTTTGTAATACGTGACATCTAATTCCCCCTCCTTACTATATAAGCTCAATCTTCCCATACTTCTCAATATCATCTGAAGTTATATTCGCTAACTGATTTAAAAATTCAATTTGGAAACTACCAGGTCCCTGCTCCACCGTCTTAGCAGCTGCCAGTTCCGCAGCTACACCATAAAACGTTAATGCAGCTACTGCTGCCTTTACATAATCCTTTTCTACTGCTACAAATGCTCCTATTACAGAAGTTAGTAAACAACCAGTTCCCGTAACTTTCGTTAAAATAGAGTGACCATTTCGAATAAGAATCGTTCGCTCTCCATCTGTAACAACATCTTCTTTTCCAGTAATCACCGCAACTGTATTTAATTCATCAGCTGCCTGCCTTGCGATACTTACGATATTTCCATTTCCAGCACCGGCGTCTACTCCTTTAATTTCCCATCTCTCATTAATAACGTTCGCTATTTCAGCTGCATTTCCGCGGATAATCGCTAAATCAATTTCAGCTGGAATATGTCTTGCAACTTCTGTTCGATACGATGTTGCTCCTGCACCAACTGGATCAAACAATACTGGTACATGATTCACATTTGCTGATTTACCCGCAAGTAACATCGCTTCTACTTCTTCAGGACGAAGTGTCCCCATATTTAATACTAACGCTCCAGCAATGCTAGCCATTTCTGCTACTTCTTCTTTTGCATACGCCATTACAGGCGATGCCCCTAACGCTAACAAACCGTTAGCTGTAAAGTTTGTTACAACCACATTTGTAATATTATGAACGAGCGGATTAGATTCTCTCACCAAATCCACTACTTTACTAATTTCTTTCATATTCATCCTTCTCATCCCCTAACTATAGTGATGGGAGATACACAAAAAGGCACTTTGCGCGTACGCAAAGTGCCTGAACATGTGCTTTTACACTCTCCCTACGCTGGCATTATCCAACAGGTTCAAATGGTCAATGACGGATTAGTCATACTCTCAGTTTGCATCCACAAACTCCCATGTGTTTAGTATTCATCTACTTCAAAGTCTACTCTTATTCTAGTAAAATAACAAGTTCTTTACTTTTCTATTTCATATAGAAGCAATAATAAAACAACACGCATAATAAATATCTATTTCTCATAGTCTCATCATGGTGCATATTATGTTCTATCGCCATCATTCACCTTCAAATGGATGTTATCCCACTAAAAAACGTTCAAATCTAGAGCGAAACTGAATCTCAAGAAGATGTATGCTATAGTTAACGTATGGAAATTTGAAAGGATGTTTTAAATATGTCAAAAAGCGTTATAATCGCTGAAAAGCCTTCCGTTGCACGTGATATTGCGCGTGTACTTAAGTGCGATAAAAAAGGAAATGGCTACCTTGAAGGTAGTAAATATATTGTAACTTGGGCTTTAGGTCATCTTGTTACATTAGCAGATCCAGAAAGCTACGATGTGAAATATAAAAAGTGGAATTTAGAAGATTTACCGATGCTACCTGAGCGTTTGAAATTAACAGTTATTAAACAAACTGGGAAACAATTTAACGCTGTAAAAAGTCAGCTACTTAGAAAAGATGTAAATGACATTATTGTAGCGACAGATGCTGATTTATCTCTATAAAATATAATTGCACATAAATCCTAAAACACCTTTCATCCTTAATTTAACTGTGGTATCTAATACTTTTATAATTGTACATAAAAAGAAGCACATAATTTATCTTTAAATTATGTGCCTCTTATTTATTTACTGTAATAAAAGTATTAGATACACTCTTCAAAAATTCTTCTAGTACGAGGTTAAACATTAATGATTTTAACCGTATCGCTTTAATTTCAGAACTAAAAGTGTGCTCACCCAAAATAGACAGATCTGCCAAGCTAAAAGAATCTGAAAATGAAAATGAGTATTCAGATGAATTAATCAAGTTGACTACCTAGCTAACAATTATCAATACACCATATGGGACTACAATTACTTTCCTAACTTGATTGCTTTTTTTATATTACTGAATGCACCTTTACCATATAATAGTACCCCCCCGCGGTAAACACGGCTCGTTAAACCTATCATTATAAATATTGTTGTTAATAGAATAACTAATGCAAGAGCAATTTCCCATACTGGGATATTCAAGAATCCAATTCGTACGAGCATAACAATAGGAGTGAAGAATGGTATATAACTAGTAATGGTAATAAAAGAGCTGCTTGGATTTGAAATGCCATAAAGTGCGATATACAAAGCAGCAAGTAACATGATTGTCAGCGGCATAACTGCTTGAGAAGCTTCCTCTATACGACTAATAATGGAGCCGAATAGACAAGATAATGAGCCATATAATAAAAATCCTAAAGTGAAGAATATAATCCCATACACCACTAAGGTAGGAGCGAATGAATATAAATCAATTCCATTTAAAATATCATTCTTCGATCCATTAATTGCTGTTTTATAGCCTACAGTTGCGACAAAGCCCCAAATTATTATTTGAGTAATCCCAGCTAATAATGTTGAAAAGAGCTTTGCAAATAAATGTTTTGTAGGCGATATACTTGAAACAACTAACTCCATTACACGCGAAGATTTCTCAGTTGCAACATCTGTAGCTAGTTGTGCAGCATACATTAGTATCATTAAATAATTAAGGAAAATAAATACATTAATTAAAATTGCTACACTTTCTTTATGCTCTCCATCTTTAATCTTATCTGAAACTGTTTTGGTCTGTATTTCTACTGGCGTAGTTAGTACCTTTAAATTGCTTTGCGAAAGATTCAATTGCTGAGCGAAATTTGAAGATTGTATTTGAGATAAAATAGTTTGAACCTTTGTAACATCTTCCTGATTTACATCTGTCTCAGCTATATACGTAGCATTCAGCTGTTTATTATCCAATTCCTCTATAACTATTGCATATGTATATTCACCGTTTTTAACGCCCGATTCTGCCTTTTGTTTATCCGTACTGTGCTTTACATGTAATTTACTATCGACATTTTTAAATACTTGATGAATTGTTGTATATAATTCTTCTTTTTCTGTAACAACAACAACGTTTTCTTCCCCATTCCCCACAAAAAAGTCATAAATCTTGTCAACATTCATCAATCCTATAATTAACATAGAAATTATTATTGTAATAGCAATAAATGATTTTGATTTCACCTTAGATTTATAGTTTTGTAAAAAAATTGTCCAGAAACTACTCATATTGTGCACCTACTTTCGCAATAAAGATATCATTTAGTGTAGGCTCTTCTACTGCAAACTTTTTAACATACCCTAACTTCGTTATTTCTTTAAATAAAACATGTGAAACTTCTTCATACGAAATTTTAAGAGTAACCGCATTCTTACGTTTCTTAATACTTTCTACACCTTTTATTTCTTTCAAATGGTCAAAGTCATGATCGCCAACGATTACAACATTCTTTTTACCAAAATCACTTTTAATTTTAGCAATGTCACCCTGAACAACAGGTACTCCTTTATGCATGATACAAATGTGTTGGCATAACTCTTCCACATGTTCCATACGATGCGAACTAAAAAGAATTGACGAACCTTGTTTTTGCATATCAAGAACAGCTTCTTTTAACATTTCAACATTTACTGGATCTAAACCGCTAAATGGCTCATCTAAAATCAAAAGTTCAGGCTTATGTATAATCGCTGTTATTAACTGGATTTTCTGTTGATTACCTTTTGAAAGTTCTCCTACTTTTTTGTTCAAATACTCTGATATATTAAAACGCTCCAGCCAATATAGAAGCTCCTTTTCTGCATCTTTACTTTTCATGTTCTTTAGTTTTGCAAAAAAGTTAACTTGTTCTTTGACAGTCATTTTCGCATAAAGACCACGTTCTTCTGGTAAATAGCCAATCTTATCAGTAACATCATAATTTATAGGTTTACCATTCCATGAAATAGATCCGCTTGATTTTGATAATAGTCCAAGTATCATTCGAAATGTAGTAGTTTTACCAGCTCCATTCCCACCCAGGAATCCAAATATTTCACCCTTCGGTATCTCGATATTCAAATTATTTACCGCGACATGATCATCAAATTTCTTTGTTAAATCTTTAATTATTAAAGTCATTATCCACACCCTTAATCCCCAAAATGATTTTTTTATACAATTGTATATCCATAGTCAACCACAATATTTTGTCCCCTAATTGCATCGCTCTTATCAGACATTAAAAATAAAATGACATTTGTAACATCGGAAATTTCAACAAATTTTCTATACGGTATCTTTTTTAATAACTTATCCCCTTCAAAAGATTTCAATAAATTTTCGTTACTATCGTTTATAATATAGGAAGGTGACACACAATTAACTTTAATATCTCTCTTTTTATCCTTCAAAAAATCAATACTTAAATTTTTAGTTAAGTGAATTAGAGCCGCTTTCGATGCCCCATATGCAATTCTATCCTCATGTGCCACTATACCATTTTGTGAGGCTACACTAATTATTGAGACACGTTGTGAAAATGAACTGTATAAGGATTTGAGTAAAAAAACAAAACACTTGATATTTAAATCAAATGTTTTATCCCACTCTGCATTTGTCACATTATAAAAATTAGATAAAGTATTAAGCCCTATCAAGTTGATAATACAATCTATAGTTATATTATTCTCTTCTAAGTAATTGGATAAAAATCTAATATCTTCTTCTTGATTAACATCTAATTTAAAATAGAATTTATTAGTATCTTTCATTCTTTTTTCTTTATAAGTTTTATCGATACAGTATATATTTTTTGTATCTTCAATTTCTAATTGTAAATCTTTACCGATAAATCCATTAGCACCTAGTATCAGTATATTACCACTCAATTTATTCCTCTCCTTACAATATCGAATACCCAATATACACCACTCGAAATAACTGCTGTTATGAGAATAAAATTTACTAGCCCTAACAGTAACTCAGAAGACTTTATCTTTTGTCTATTTAATATAAATTTTTTGAAGTTTTTCATATAATCTTCTGAACCTATAATTAGATTTATAACCCAATAACCATCTAATTTTAAAAACGGCATCATATTAATAAAAATAATTATACAATTTATTAAATATACATATAATATTACATCGGATTTTGAAAGGAAATACACTATGGCTAATAAGCTTCCTAAAAGCATTTGGCCAACAATACCTGATAACATTATAGATATTTTCTGTTTTCTTTCAAGCGTTCTCATATAGTTAACATTTGTGAAAAATAACAATAAAAAGAAATATCTAATTATTATTCCAAAACGCATATTATTAGAATTTATATACTTTCTATAGGTATAATAATGAGAAAATTCATGAAACGAAATTATAAATAGCTGAGCTATGTATATATACAATAAATAATACACATTAAAGTTCATTGAGTTGCTATTGTAAAATGAATAAGCCTCCTTAATAACAAAAGGAAAAGTCGTTCCAAAAATTATAAGTAAACATAGGAATAAGTATTTAAAAAATTTAATGTTTTCTATTTTATATAATGTCTCAAACCTCTTTGTGCTTACACTTAAAGTTAGTAACTTAAAATTTAAAAGGTTATATTTTTTATTACCAAATAAAAATCTTTCTAACCCTTCAACTTTTTCACTTGTTTCGATATTATAACTTTTAAGATACTCTAATGTATTCTGATCTGCTTGTAACATTCTTTCATTTTTAGGGTTATATATATAAACATAATCTTCTATGTAGTATTCAAGGTTTACATTGCAAACATTTAAATTATGTACCTCTTTCAAACTAATACCCTCTTTGCAATTATTTTCATAGCTTTTGACAATACATTAGTATTTATTAAAAGCGTAGGAAATAATGTAATACCATTATCATCTTCGTTATTCATATAATGGTATACTAAGATACCTAACTCTTTTAACTTGTTAACTAATTCTATAGTTTTGATTTGATCATTTATAGGGATAGAAAACATTCCTCCAATACCCGTATAAGTGATATTTTGCTTACTTAGAGTATTTGATACAATATTATCTATTTCTTGTACATTACTAATAATGAATTGTTCATTTTCTAGAATATAATCTAATGTCATTTTCGCTGATAAAACTCCTAGCAAATTACCATTTTGAGTAGAGAAGTGCTCTATATGTTTATTTTTGAGCGCGTCTTCTATTTCTTTTGAAATTATTACTGCCCCAAAAGGAAGAATTCCATTGTTTATAGATTTACTTAAAATTAAAATATCAGGCTGCACTCCTAATTCTTTAAAGAAAAAACGATTACCTGTTCTATAAAAACCTGTTGCAACCTCATCGAAAACCAGTAATATGTCAAATTTTTTTAATGTTCTATATAATTCGATAATAAATTTTTTATTAAAAATAAAAACCCCACCTGAACCAATAATGGGCTCAAATAAAAAGGCTGATATATTTTGATGATTTTCTTCTATAAAATTCAGCACATTTTCTTCATCATCCTGATTTTCAGGTGTTTTAATACTCCAAAACCCTTCTAATTTAGGTTTGTATTCTTCAGTAATCTGATCATCTAATCCACTAGCTGATATACCCGCAAAAAATGTTCCATGATAACTTTTATCATAAGTAACTATTTTTTTGTCATTCATGTTTAAATGCCTTACAATTTTTGTAACCAATTCTGTTCCTTCCGAACCACTATTAGTAAAAAAGACTTTATTATATACAAAATCTTTTTCATTAATAAAATTTAATAAAGCATCACTATAATCACTGTAAATATGATGGTTGTAAGCATGGATATCTAAAAAAGGCAATGATTTTTGTAAATACGAATCGAATTGAGATGATACTCTTTGATATAACTCTTTATTATATCCTAATGAGACATTCCATAGACCACTTCTTAAGTCTAAATATTTTTTTCCATTAGTATCAAATAAATAACTATCTTTAGCTTCCTCAAGTTCGATATTATAAAAGGTGGTTTGAGTAATACTTCCCATTGGAACAACATAAGTATTATTTTTCATTATTTTTCAGCTCCAAAAAATACAACATTTTCCCATTGTATAATAACTTTAATTTATAATTTAGTTCTCGAGAAACTTCCTTAAAGAATTCCATGGTATGTAAAAACTTTACTGAATACCCTACCTTTTTCACACCATTTCCCTCCATGTAAATATTCAAAACATACTTATTATCTATAATGGAATTACTTATAAAAAACATACTATCATCTGTTTTATAATTCAAAACTTCTCCATAATTATCTTTGATATAATTATGATTAAGAAAATCAAATATTATCTCCCCATGATTATCCAAAATACCTTTAGCCTTTATTAAAAAGCTTTTAAACTGTTCTTCTGAAAATAAAGATACAGTTGTAGCTGGTATAATAATTTTTGTGAAATTATTTTTATTAATAGTTTCTAAATCCTCAATGCCAATAGTAAAAATTTTCTCTCTATATTTAGGGTCTATATATTTTATCATTTCCAATTGTGGTTCAACACCATAAATATTGAAACCTTCTCTAGATAAAACATTAAATACCCTTCCGTTACCAGATCCTATTTCCAGTACTACATCACGTTTAGTTATTTTTTCTCTATAAAAATCTAAATCATTTATTTCAAATTTATCACCTACCGAAAGGTTATAAAATTCAGCAAAATGTGAATCTGAATAAATGTTATCTGAAATTTCCACGTTCCCCTTCTGTATTTTCTTCAAAAAGGGACCAAATATATACTTACTATGCATTTTCCACCAATCCCTTATATTCATTCAAAATCTCATCATATTGTTCATTAAAACGTTCCTTTAGAAAATTATGATTATTTTTTTGATCCGCTTCTAAAATTTCAAGGAACGTTGCGTTTGTTTCAAAAATTTTATTTGTCTGGATATTATAAACAAAAGAACCTTTATTGTTTTTAATACCAATTAGCTTAAATTCAACAATTGTATCTATTAATGGATCCAATGTATTCTTTGTATATGGCGTAATAAAGGTGGTTTCATCCCCCTTAAATGATGATGATAGATTGAATATCAATGGAAATATACTCTTAATTACAGAATCATACTTATCTTGTTCTCCATTATTCGTCTGATATTTTGACAAAATATCAAAATAACTTAAATTAATATTTCTTGAAACTAGATTCTCTTTCATATAATCATTGAAAATTCCATCCGAAAAGAAAAATAATCTATTATTTGTAATAGTTTCTGTCAAACTTGCATAATCAAAAATTGCTTTTTTACTTTGCATGTTCTCGACTACACTCGTTTGTTTAAACTTGCTTATTAAGGTATCGAACTCATCTTTATCTACAGAAATTAAATCCTCTTTTTGGAAATTTGTTAATGTATTGTTAAAAAGAATAATATTAGGTACTTGTTTCAAGGAATCCGCTTCAAATTCAACTTCCTCACTTGATTGATCTATAAAAATCGAGCTATTAATTGCCATATTATAGTAAACTTCCGCGTTAATACTTTTAATATTTTTGCTATTATCCATGTATAGATGTTTTAATAAATTTTTATTTATAGTATGCGGGTATACCCCTGAGAACAATGACATTAACCCATTTCTTAAATATAGTAAATGAGTCATCTTCATCTTTTCTTGATCTATTTGGAATTTTCCTTTTAAAGGCTGTAATACATCTAGCAACTCTAAATTACCATGTTTCATTTCTAAATTATCATTTACTATATAAAATTCAGTTCCTTCTACTTCCTTTTCTAAAAATCCCACTAACTTATATATTCTTTCCAAGCTACCACTGACGATAAATATATATTTTTGATACTCTTGAAAATCTAGATAGTCAACAAAATCAATAAATGTGTTATTATCAAAATCAAATTTATCAAAATGTATATCGATAGATGCATTAGAAAGTAACTCTTTTGAGTTACTTTCTAATGCATTTTTAAATAAACCTTGCTCCTCAATTACACAAGAAATTCCAATCATAAGTTTGTCCCCCTGATTTTTCTAGTTGATACCTCTGAAGTTTTTTATCTTACAATCTATTTAATTTAATTATTACGTTTCTGTAGTACATTACTTACTAAAATCCCAGAGCCTATAGTCATTAACGTTCCTAAAAGAATATTAATGTATAAATTAGTACTATTAATAATAGCAACCAATCCTAACACTATTAATGCAGGGATTATAATATATATATACTGATTATGGATATTAATCATGTAAGTATTACTCCAGCTACTGTAGCTCCTGCACCCACAACACCTGCTCCAATGCCCACTCCAGTCCAGAAGTCCGTACCATGTGAATTTAATTCCTCTAATTCAATTTCTTTAAAGAATAATTTCTTCATACTTTTTCGCCTCCTTATTTGAATTTTTTATTTTTTTACTGCTGTGATCATGTAATTACAAGTAATCCACCGGCAAGACCTGCTCCAATAGCTGCTCCAGTAGCTACTCCCTCCCAGAACGAATTTAACTCTTCTAATTCAACTTCTTTAAAATATAATTTCTTCATTCTTTTCACCTCCTTACAAAATGAAATATACACATAATCAGGTTACGATAATAAGTACCCCAACGCCTGCTGCTGCTCCTACCCCAGCCATAGCTGCTGTTTGAGCCCATAATGGTGTCGAGTTCAGTTCTTCTAATTGAATTTCTTTAAAGTATAATTTTTTCATAATTACATTAATCATTCCTTATGTTAATATAGCAATGCCAACACCGACTCCTACAGAGGCACCTGCACCTACAACTACTCCAGCGCCCATGCACCAGCCGCAATTTAATTCTTCAGTTTCAATTTCTAAGAATTTTAGACATAACATTATTCGTTCATCTCCTTTCATTTATCCTTCAGAGGCATCAACTAAAAATCATTTATTAAATTATATATATAAACAAAATAAATGATTCAATATATGATTTTTAATTATTATTTTCCACCCATCATCTGGGAGGAAAATAATAAATAAATACCATATATAACAATTTAAGGATAACACAAAATTACGAATAATGAATATGCAATAATGCATATTCATTTAGTAACTAGTAATCAAAAAAAAATTTAGTGGTAATATAAAGATTCAAACCTGTCCTTTAATACTAAAACTATCTATGCCCAAAATTAACGGCATGAGCACCACCTTTATTTAGAGTGCACTTTCAAAACAGATTAATTGAACGTGCCTCAATTTTTTCTTCCAATGTATATATTAAAAATAACATTGGTTGCTTTTATTGGAAAAACGCCTTAAAATATCGATTAACGATATATCGGAGGTGGCTATAATAAATAATGCAGCAGGGCAATACATCCCATTAACAGAAGCAAAATACTATATTTTATTATCATTACTAAAACCCCTACATGGTTATGGAATTATGCAAGCGGTAGAAACTCTTACACATGGAGAAGTCAAACTTGGACCTGGTACATTGTATGGGAATACAAAAAAGTTATTGAATGAAAAGCTAATTGTTGAGGTAGCATCCATGGATAGGAAGAAATATTACGTACTAACCTCCTTAGGTAAAGAAGTTTTAGAACTTGAATTTAAACGATTACAACGCACTGTTCAAAATGGCCTGAGTATTTTTAATAAAGAATAGTAAGTAATTCTAGTTCTATTGCTAAAATAAAAGAGCATAAAGCGCATATATTCCTAACGGAATTGTAGCTTATGCTGCAAATCCAAACAATTGCTGAATGAATTCTTTCTGATTTTGGACAGACTGGTCCCGTAAATCAAGCTGTTCTTTTTGACTCCTACTCCAGAAAGAATGGATGTAGCTGTATCAAAACATTTGAACCCTAGCATAGAACAAGATCATCGCTTCTTTATAAAGCGATGATCTTGTTCTACTATGTTATTCAAGTACTTTTGTTGTCTAAATTGCATACCATCAGGTATGCTTTTTTCTTTTTTTAACTGTTCAATTGCTACAGGATAAGCTGGGTTCTTATAGACTGTTATAACACATGGCTTTGAAAAATAAAAAGACCGCAAAGCTTTCTTGAAAAAGCGCTTTGCAGCCTTCTGGTTTCTTGTTTTGTTTAGGAAAAAAATCAATTGTGTTTCCTTTCGAAGCTTCTAAACAAGAACTAAACTTTAAAATAAAAGTACATTGGTTTCTTTTAAATTATAAAACAATTTATCTTTTGACAATCCATTGGTATTCATTAAGAATCCACTTTAATTAAACTTCAATCCTTTTAATGCTTCTGCAAATGGGTTGTTTAATGGTTCTTCTTCTTTGTTCTGTTGTTTCATATATTTTTGAACGTCGCGCTTATCAGCTTTGTTTCCAGATTCTTTTTTACGTCTTTCTTGGAATGTGGATAATTTCTCGCGATAGCCACATTTACATGTAAAGATTTGTCCTGCACCTTCACCACGTAATTCTAATTTTTTCTTACACTGAGGACAACGAGCGTTTGTTGTACGAGATACATTTTTACGATGACCACATTCACGGTCTTGGCAAACGAGCATTTTTCCTTTTTTGCCGTTTACCTCTAGCATTGGTTTACCGCAGTCTGGACAAGACTTTGTTGAAATGTTGTCATGTTTATATTTTTTATCACTCGATTTTATTTCAGAAACAATTTCTTTCGTATAGTTCTTCATTTCCGAAATGAATACTTCTTTTTTCAGTTTACCCTTTGCAATTGCTTCAAGTTTTTGTTCCCATTCACCAGTTAGTGTAGGGGATTTTAATTCTTCTGGTACTAAATCAAGTAATTGACGACCTTTTGATGTAATGTGAATATCTTTACCACGTTTTTCAATTAAGAAAGAGTTGAAAAGTTTGTCGATAATATCTGCACGTGTCGCTACAGTACCTAATCCACCAGTCGATTTTAACGTATCAGCAAGTTGTTTATTTTGCGTATCCATATATTTTGTAGGATTCTCCATTGCTGAAAGTAAAGTTGCTTCATTAAAGCGTGCAGGTGCTTTCGTTTGACCTGATGTTTGCATAAGTAACTTTACAGTTAATGTATCGCCCTTTTCAATGTGAGGTAGAATCTGCTCTTTTACGTCATCAGTTACATCATCGTCTTCAAATCGATTTTCGTATACTTCCTTCCAACCAGCATGTAAAATCGTTTTTCCGCGTGCAATGAATGTTTCATTGCCGACCTTTGTGCGTAACGTTAGTTGTTCGTATTCGAATGCTGGGAATAAAACAGCTAAGAAACGTTTTACAACTAAATCATAAATTTTGCGTTCTTTATCTGTGAATGCTGAGAAGTTAACGTATCCTTCTGTTGGAATAATCGCATGATGATCGCTTACTTTACTATCATCAACAAATGATTTATTAGCCTTGATAGGCTTTTGTAATACTTTATGTGCTAAAGAACGATATTCTCCAACTCCGCACGCCTTTAGACGTTCTGGAAGTGTTCCAACGATATCAGATGAAATGTAACGCGAATCTGTACGAGGGTATGTTAGCACTTTGTGTTGCTCATATAATTTCTGCATAATGTTTAATGTTTCTTTTGCAGAGTAACCGAACTTTTTATTTGCATCACGCTGCAATTCAGTTAAATCATAAAGACCAGGAGAGAATGACTTCTTCTGTTTTTTATCAATTTCCACAACATTAGCATTATGTTTATCTAAACCTTTTACAATACTATCAATTTTTTCTTTATTAAAACTGCGGCTATTGCCATTTGCATCTTGCCAAGTTAGTTTTAACTGATTTGTTGTTTGTGCTTCAATGCCGTAGTAAGTTTGAGCTTTGAAGTTCTTTATTTCATCTTCACGATTAGCGATCATAGCAACAGTAGGTGTTTGGACACGACCGCAGTTTAGTTGCGCATTGAATTTTGTTGTTAGTGCACGAGTAGCATTTAAACCGATATACCAATCTGCTTCTGAACGTGCAACAGCTGAAGCGTATAAATTGTCATAAGCTTTACCTGGTTTCAAATTATTAAAACCTTCTTTAATGGCTTTGTCTGTTACAGAAGAAATCCATAAACGCTTAATTGGTTTATTTACTTTTGCTTTTTCAATTATCCAACGTGCGACTAATTCGCCCTCTCTTCCTGCATCGGTAGCCACAATCAGCTCATTAACATCATTTCGGGTAATTTGATGTTTCACAGCATTAAACTGTTTTCCCGTTTGTTTTATAACAACTAATTTCATACGTTCTGGAAGCATTGGAAGATCTTCAAGATTCCATGTTTTATACTTATTATCATAAGCCTCAGGATCTGCAAGCGTCACTAAATGCCCAAGAGCCCAAGTCACGATGTATTTGTCACCTTCTAAAAATCCATTACCTTTTTTTGTACACTTTAATACTTTTGCTATATCACGTGCAACTGATGGTTTCTCAGCAATTACTACACTCTTTGCCATTTATTCAAACTCCTTTACTAACTATATACTGTTTAATATACCACAGTTTTCAAGAAGAGCTGTAAGGGGCACCTTATATATCAGTCATAATTGACATAACTCGTTTAAGAATCACCAAACAGAAGCTTTAAAGAAATTAAAATTCGATTAAATAAAAAGGTTCCTACCTCTATCGGTAGGAACCTTTTATTATTAATGAATAATTTTACTTCCTTTTGCGTTCTCAACGAATTTTTCACTCGATTTGTTAATTGGTGTTTTCAGTAATAACGCAGCAACAATCATAATTACTACGAAAGCACTTAACACAAGTAAATCTCGAGTTACAATATCCCATAGCATTCCGCCTACTGTTTCACGAATTGCACTAATTGCGTATGTGAACGGTAAGAACGGATAAATTGCTTGGAAGAACGCTGGTGTCATTTGAATTGGGAATGTTCCACCCGATCCTGCTACTTGCAGTACAAGTAAAATGATCGCCATCGATTTCCCAACGTTTCCGAAAATAGAAACGAGTGAGTATACGATACAAACGAAGACCCCACCAATAAATAAACTAAATAATACAAACCAGAACTTATCGACTACGTACGTACCGAGTAAGAATATATCTCCCATCGATACGATAAACGCCTGTGAAAGACCTATCGTTAAGAATGTTAATAAACGTCCGAAGTAAATTTCATGGCTCTTATAATTCGCGCCCTCTTCGTGTACTTCTACTGTTAATAATGAAACCATTAATAATGCGCCTACCCATAATGCAAGCACTGTATAGAATGGTGACATTGCTGAACCATAGTTCGGCATCGCAAATAATTTATTCTCTTTTAAATTTACTGGATTCGCAAAGTAGTCACTTTGCTTTTCAACATCATTTTTCAATAAGCGTATGATGTCTTTTATATCCTCTTCCGATTCAAAATCACGAATTTTATTTGCTAAGTCTTTAATCTTTTTCTCAGTTTCCGGCATGTCAGCCTTAATGTCTGTTAATTTCTTTTTACCGTCTACTAAGCCTTTTGATGAATCTTCTAGTAGCTTTTTAACATCTGGAAGCTTTTTGTCTGCTTCTTTTAAAATTTGAGATGTGTTTTTAGACATACGTTTCGTACGTTCAATTGCTGTGTTAAAGTTTGGAACGATTTCTGAATCATATGTTGCTAAGAAATCGCCTAATTGAGCTGAAGCATTTTTAGTTGCTTCATTAATACTTTCTACGACCTCTTTTGTAGGCTTCTGTCCATTATTGATTAGTGTAGTTGCCTTATTCGTTGCATCTATACCTTTTTGAACAGAATTTTGTATTTTGTTTAATTTTGCAATTCCGCCATTAAGGTTTTTGTCACTATTTACATCTGCTAATACCTTATTTGTACTTTCTAGAACCGGAATCGCATCACCAATTAGATTATTAGTAGCTTGTAGTTGACCATTTAAATCATTTAAAGCTACTTTTGTACTATCTAATCCATTAACACCTCTATTATTTACGTCTGCTATAACACCTTCAAAATTATTTTTTGCCTTTTCATATTCATTTTTCACACTATCGTATGCTTCATTTGCATCAGCTTTAGCTTGATCGACTGTGCTAACTGCTTTTTTATAATCTGCTACAAACGTTTCATTATAATCTTTTTCCGCTTGATCAATTAATCCATTTGCTGCATCTAATTTTTGATTCGCTACATCTGTTACATCTTTCTTTACTTCTTGTCCTGTACCGATAACATTTACAATATCTTTAATACCGTTGTTTGCATTTTCCATACCGCTTTTCAGCTTAGTTAAGCGATCCACTCGCCCTTGGAAAAAGCTTTGACCAAAATCAGTCGTTGCCGATTTTTGAAGTTCAGTAAATACATTAATAAGGTATGCAATACTATCTGTACGACCTTGAAGATTTTCAGAAACCGCATTAAGGTCTTGTTTTGCCTTTTCTGGATCAAACTGGCCATTTTGCAATCCATTCACAACACTTTTCCCGTATGCTGTTCCTGCACGTGCTGAGTTTAAAACATTATTCACTGTTTGATTAATGTTTCTTGCAATATTTTTATAACCTTCATCGTTCATCTTTGAAAGATCCGGGCGTGCTGGAAACTCCGGTAATCCCTTCATACCAGAAAGGTCTATCCCTGGATTCATTAAAAAGTTCGTAAAAGTATTGGCCTTATCCATTACATCTTTTGCTACAGTTAAATTATTCCTCATTGTTCCAGGTGCATTCTTTAATGTTTCATCATTGTTGGCAAAGAACTTATCTAAGTTCCCTAACGCTTCTTGCCCATCATTGATAACACTTTCTACAACTGGCAACTCTTTCTGAGCTACTTTTACCAGATCCTCTGCTCGAGTCGCATCATCTAACGCCTTATCCATTAATGTATTCATTTCTGGGAACTGCGCTTCTAACTTAAACACGAGATCTTTTACTTTCTCGATACTTGGTAAGTTTGTTTCTAAATCGATTCCAAGATCATTAAAAACTTTAAAAATCTCACCGTTTGCTGTTTTAACAAAGTTTTTACTAATTTCTTCTGTAATACCTGATGCACCTTTTGCTGTAATTTTCGGTGCAATCGCATTTACTTTTTCATTTACATAGTAATCAAGTTCTGGCTTTTGTGGATTTTCATCCAGAACAGTTGCAATCTTTTCAGAGAAATCTTTTGGGATTGTAATACTTGCATAGTAATCCCCGCGCTCAACTCCGTAAATTGCTTGTTTTTGATCTACGAATTTCCACCCAAGATTTTTGTTTTTCTTAAGAGAATCTACAATCTCGTCCCCGATATTGATATCTTTCCCTCTTAAATTAGAGCCTGCATCTTGGTTAGAAACTGCAATGGGAACCTCTTTTGTATTTCCATATGGATCCCAAGAAGCTTTAATGTTAAACCATGCATATAACGATGGTAAAATCATTAACCCTAAAACAATAACAATTGCAGCCCAATGTTTAGCTACATTCCGTAAATCTGTCTTATAAATACGCCAAATTTGTTTCATAGAAGTTATCACCTAATTATATATTTTTCCTTCTTTAGAAAATGATACATACATTTTGCAATTATATCACTTTCTACATCGTGGATTAAACGAAAACACACTATTTTTCCCATTAAATATTTCACTTACTTCATTATATAACGAAGTAAAAAAAGTATGCATACAAAATGACCAAATTAGTTTTACATTCAATAATAACAAATATATAGGAAATGTCATAAAAAATACAAGTATTTTCTCTTGGAAATACTTGTATTCCTAAAAAAAATCCTCACAGCTTTTCATTATCTGTGAGGTTTTCTTCTATTATATATCTACTTGTACTTCTACACCGAAATGATCTGAAATTACATTTCGGTTTGTACCATTAAAAATGACTTTTGAAGAGCGAACTTTTTCATTTTGGTTACACAATATTAGATCGATTCGTAAATTATGTTTATTTTCATCCCAACCAGCAATCTCACCTTGGACAGTCGTTCCTTCATCCTTCTCTGTTGCTAGTTCATATGTGTCATACAAACCTTTTTGCATCATATACTCATAACCCTCTCCTTGCAAACGGGCATTATTATTAAAATCACCCATTAAGAAGGAAAGTTCATTGCGATTTACACGCTCCATTAAACGATCAACTTGACCTTTGAATGACTCTTCTTCATCATTCCACCAACCGAGGTGACAAGAGTAAAACGTGATGTTCTTACCATTATAAGCAATTGTTGCACTTACAATTTTGCGTGTTTTCCAATACTTTGTATCCTTATTTTCTGATACAAAAAACGTATCTTCTTTTATAACATTATGTTTCGTTAGAATCGCTAATCCTTCTTCATACACATCATATCCAATATGAGAGAAATCCCAAGTAATATTGTAATCTTTTACATGTAACGCTCTTAACTCTTCTAATAGTAAAAGTCCAAAATTATCTTTTTTCTTGTGACCGCATACATTTTCAGCTTGTATAGACTGACTTACCTCTTGCAATGCGATCACATCATAATCTTCTTCTTGAATGACATTAGCAAGATATTTTATCTTTTCTAGTTGATTCTCTTCTTGCCAAGAGTGACAGTTTAAAGTTAGCAATTTCATCTTATTACGCACCTAACATATCTTGAATGTCTGACTTTAATACATCAGCTTTCGGGCCATATACTGCTTGTACACCTTTATCTTTTACGATAAGTCCTAAAGCACCATTTTGTTTCCATTGTGCTTCTGGTGCAACAACATCTAAGTCTTTTACTGTTACACGTAAACGCGTCATACAAGCATCTACGTCAGCAATATTTTCTTTACCACCTAATAAATCAATAACTTTTGTCGCTAATGAACCATCTTGTACATTTCCTGTTCCTTCTAATGACTCATCTTCATTATCAATGTAGTTACCTGCACGTCCTGGTGTTGGTAAGTTAAACTTTTTAATTAAGAAATTGAATAATGTAAAGTTCAGACCGAAGAATACTAATGAAACGATAACGAAATTGATTAAATCTCTAGTTAATCCTGCATTAACCATCATCGGTGTACGAGTAATTAACTCAATAAATCCAAATGCGTGAACACGTAAGTTAATTAAATCTGCTAATGCGAATGCAAGTCCTGTTGTAATTGCATATACAACATACAATACTGGAGCAATAAACATGAACATGAATTCAATTGGTTCTGTTACACCTGTTAAGAATACTGCTAATGCTGCAGATAAGAACATTGGTTTATATTTTGCACGCTTTTCTTTATCAACATTACGGAACATCGCGAAAGCAATACCCATTAACGCTGCTGTTGAACCGATAACTTGTCCAGCTTTGAAACGAGCTGGTACAACATTATTTAATAGATCGTTATATGCTTTTGTATCTCCATTTGCTAATAAGTTATTTAAATCTGTAATCCATGCAAGCCATAATGGATCTTGTCCTGCTACAATTTGTCCCACTTTTGAGCCAGTTAACATCGTATACGTTCCGCCTAGCTCTGTGTAGTTCATCGGAATCGTTAACATATGATGTAAACCGAATGGTAATAGTAAACGCTCTAACGTTCCATATACAAATGGTGCAACAACTGGTGCACTATCTTTAGATGCTGCAATCCAGCGACCAAATTCATTTAATCCACTTTGGATGAATGGCCATAAAAGTGATAATACAATTGCAGTAACTGTAGACCAAACAATTACAACGAATGGTACGAATCGTTTTCCATTAAAGAATGCTAATGCCTGTGGCAGTTTGTTATAGTTATAATATTTGTTATATAAAGTAGCTCCTAAGAAACCTGTGATAATCCCTACGAAAACTCCCATGTTTAATGCTGGTGCACCAAGTACAGAAGTAAAGTAATCTTTTACAACTAAATCTCCTGCTAATACTGAAGAAACTGTCGCTTTTGAATCCGCTAACATTTGAGCGTTTACGCCAAATATAGCTCCTGTAATTCTGTTCGTTAAGACGAATGCTAATAGCGCTGCAAATGCACCACCTGCGCGATCCTTCGCCCAAGATCCCCCAATTGCTACTGCGAATAAGATGTGTAGATTTGTAATAATTGCCCAACCGATGTCTTCCATTACGCGAGCGATTGTATGAACTGCGTTAATATCCCCAGCAGACATCCCAATTAACTTACCGATAGAAATCATTAAACCAGCTGCTGGCATTACAGCTACAACAACTAATAATGCTTTCCCGAACTTTTGCCAAAAATCAAAAGACGTAATTTTCATCTGTTCTTCCTCCCCTTTATTTATAACAACATAATGATTTAAATTATAATTTCTGTTTCTATTATGAAAACGATTCCTTATGTTACTTTATTTTTATCTTTACGCAACCGTTTTCATAAATCTATTTTAATAAAAGCGTTTTCACTTTGCAATAGAAATTTATTTTTTTTCATAAAAAAAGATGCTCTAAGAGCATCCTTTTTTATTACGAAATGCGATAAACCCTTGTTTCATAGGGCTTTAACGTAATTGTCGTCACTTGTTCATGTTCCGCAACTTTATAGTTATTTAAAAGCAAACGTTTGCGTTCTAGTGCAAATGAGCCCTCATTATACACTGCTTCCTCTTTTGAGATATTACTAATTACAACGATTTTTTCATCGTTTAATGTACGAGTATATACATAAATTTGCGGATCATCTTCTAAAAGTAAATCGTACGTACCGTAATTCAGTACATCATGCTCTTTTTTCAGGGCAATCATTTTCTTATAGAAGTTGAAAATAGAGTTTTCTTCATCCTTCTGCTTTTCAACATTAATTTCTTTGTAGTTTGGATTCATACCAAACCAAGGTGCACTTGTTGTAAAGCCAGCATTCATCTCATCGTTCCACTGCATAGGTGTACGTGAATTATCGCGGCAAGAAGCCCATATAATCTCCATCATATCTTGATGTGATACACCCTCTGCAATTTTCTCACGATATAAATTTTTAATTGCTACATCATCGTAATCTTCAATATTTGGGAATTGAACATTCGTCATCCCAATTTCTTGTCCTTGATAAATAAACGGTGTACCGTGCATAAAGAAATACATTGCTCCAAGAGCTGTTGCACTTTCACGCCAATATTGTTTATCATCTCCCCAAGTGGAAACGATACGTGGCTTATCGTGATTCTCAATATATAAAGCATTCCATCCTTTATTTTCTAACCCTTTTTGCCATTTCGTTAATACCTTTTTCAATCCTACAACATCAAGGTCTTTCTTCTTCTCTGCATCCCATAAACTTAAATGCTCGAATTGGAATACCATATTGAACTTACCTTGCTCTTCTCCAACCCAAAGCTCAGCATCTTCAATCTTAACACCATTGGCTTCACCAACAGTCATAATATCGTACTTAGAAAACGTATTTTCTTTTAACTCTTCTAATAAAGGTTGAATACCATCCACATTCATATGTTTATCAAAAGATGGTACATACTTTAGTTCTTTTGGATTTGGCATATCTTTAAAGCCATCTTCTTTTTTAATATGGCTAATTGCATCCACTCGGAAACCATCAATTCCTTTATCAAGCCACCAATTAACTGTATCGTATAACACTTCGCGAACTTCTTTATTCTCCCAGTTTAAATCTGGTTGTTTACGCGAGAATAAATGTAAATAATATTGTCCTGTTACTTCATCATATTCCCATGCCGAACCATTAAAAATACTTTCCCAGTTGTTTGGTTCCGCACCATCTTTACCATCGTGCCAAATATACCAATCACGCTTCGGATTGTCTTTAGATGAACGCGACTCAATAAACCATGGATGTTCATCACTCGTATGATTAATAACTAAATCAATAATAAGCTTCATATCACGCTTATGAACTTCATCTAGTAAAGCATCAAAGTCTTCCATCGTACCAAACTCATCCATGATATCTTGATAATCACTAATGTCATAACCATTATCATCATTAGGTGACTTATACATTGGACAAATCCAAATTACATCTATACCTAAATCTTTTAAATAATCTAGTTTCGCAATAATACCTTGTAAATCTCCAACACCATCACCATTTGAATCCATAAAGCTACGTGGGTAAATTTGATAAGCAACCGCTTCTTTCCACCATGTCTTATTCATAGTCATTCTCTCCTTTTGCATCCCATCGGAAAATTTATGCAAACGTTTTCGTAACACTATCATAACAAAATATGAATAGTTTGCAACTGTTTTCATTGAACTCTATGTAGATTCCTTATTCTTATGCTTTATTTATTTCTCACAAAAGCAAATCTCATTCCTCACCTGCTCTTGTCCACGCACGTTATATACGCTTTTCATATATTAATAAAAAGCACTGCTTATTTTTAGAAAGGAGTGATAAATTGAAACAAACAAAATTAACAGGTCGTATCGTTGTTCCCTCAGATCCTGACTATGACGTAGCCCGAATGAATTTAAATTTAAGTATTCCAAAACTCCCTTGTATTATTGTTTTTTGCCAAAATAAAAATGATGTGTGCAATGCTTTAAAATGGGCACGCGAACGTCATGTACCATTTCGCTTAAGAAGCGGCCGTCATAGCTATGAAAATTTTTCTCTTTTAAATAGAGGACTTATTATTGATGTGAGTGAAATGCATCGCATTACTGTTAATACAGATACATTAACAGCAACAATTGAAGCTGGTGCAAATCTTGGCACTGTTTATAAAGAGCTTTGGAATTATGGTGTGACAATACCAGCTGGTACAAGTGCAAGCGTTGGAATTGTTGGATTAGTACTTGGCGGTGGTATCGGTATGCTTTCACGCTTATTTGGATTAACATGTGATCAATTAGTAGAAGTTGAAATGGTACAAGCGTGCGGTAAATTTGGAGCAAAAATCATTCGCGCAAACGAACATGAAAACCATAACTTGTTTTGGGCATGCCGCGGTGGTGGTGGTGGAAACTTCGGAATTGTTACTTCTTTAACTTTTCGAGTGCATTCTATAAAGAATGTATCAATCTTCTCAATTACATGGGAATGGGAAGATTTTATCGCTGCATTTCAAGCGTGGCAAAACTGGGCACCTTATATAGACGAGCGTCTCACTTCATCAATTGAATTATTCGCAAAGCAACGAAATAAAATTGAAGTAAAAGGTGAATTTGTTGGCCCTCCCTCTGAACTCCATTCCTTATTATCTCCTCTTCTTGAAACTGGTACCCCCTCACTTTTTATAGATGAAGTTCCGTATATAAAAGCGGTTCAATTCTTTAATAGCGGTAATATTCCTGAAAAGTTTAAGCGTTCTGGTTCCTACGTGTATAAACCTATCCCTCTTAAAGGAATTCAAATCATGCAACATTTTCTTTCTCATGCTCCAAATAAAGATGCGAGTATTTGGCACCAATCGCTCGTAGGTGCTGTTGAAAATATTCCGCCTACCGAAACAGCTTATTTTCATCGTAAAGCAATTATTGCGCAAGAATACATTACCTCTTGGAAATGCGATGATGAAGAAAATCTTAACATACGCTGGGTTAAAGACTTACGAGAAAGCTTAGATCCCTATACACTAGGTGACTATGTCAATTGGCCCGATATCGACATTAAAAATTGGCAAACTAGTTATTATGGTCCTAACTTTCAAAAATTGCGCAAAGTGAAAACCATATATGATCCGTGCAATGTTTTTCATTTTCAACAGAGTATCCCTCCTTTTCATACGTAAAAAAGGAAGAACAGAATGCTGTTCTTCCTTTTTACATTGAGAATCGTTCAATTGTTTGTTTCAAGTCCGCTGCTTGCTTCTCTAAATCCTTTAATAATTGATCGATTAGTACCATATTTTTTGATTGTTGCAACGTCACACGTGCTACTTCTTGTGAACCAGCTGATGTTTCCTCAGCAATTGCTGCTACAGCCTTCGTCTGTGCTCCTGTTTGATGAATGTGACTCACTTGTTCGTTCATATAGCCACTAATTTGCTTCGTTGCATCGGCAACTTCCATAATACTCGATGACATTTCTTTTAAAATTAATTCGGTAGCTGCCCCACGTTGTGCCTCTTCTTTAGCTGTTTTCACTTGCTCTGTCATTTTCAATGCGACTTGTTGCACTTCCTCTTGCATATTCTGTAATAATTGCGATATATTTCTTGCAGAATGATCGCTTTCATCAGCAAGTTTACGTACTTCTTCAGCTACAACTGCAAAGCCCCTTCCATGCTCTCCAGCACGGGCTGCTTCAATAGAAGCATTCAGTGCTAATAAGTTCGTTTGACTAGCAATCTCACTCACAACAGAAACGATATGTTCCACTTGTTTCATACGTTCTTCTAACTTCTGTACATTTTGCATCGAATTTTCATTTTCTTTTGCCAATGTTTGAATACCTTGAATTAAGGAAGTAAAGACTCGTGTACTTTGCCCTAAAGCTTGAACCATTTCTAAAGACAACTCGTCAGACTGTTTTGCTTTTTCTTCTACTTCACTTGCAATGGAAGTTGTTGTATCGACAGCCGAAACAATCGCCTGAATGGACGCTGCTGATTGCTCCGCGCCAGAAGAAATCTCTGCAAGGGTTTCAGACACACCTCGTGCTTGCTTTGTTGCTTCCCCTGTTTGTCTTCTAATTTGCTGAACTTGATTATTTGTATACGAAAATGTAGTATCAATATTTTTTACCATACCTCTTAAGTTCCCTAGCATCATATTGAATGCAACACTTAAAGATTTAATCTCATCATCTGTTTTTGGTAACGGGACATCTTCACGAATATCACCATCGGCGGCCTTCCTTGCAGCCTCCTCCAATTTTCGAAGCGGTTTAATTAAAAAGATTGCTGCTCCATACGCTAAAATTCCAGACCATACTACACCTAATAACATAACGATAATATTATAGACAGTTTGACTTACATAACTTTGAAAATAATCGTATATCACGTAAATAAAAAATATACTTGTTGAATATGTAATAAAAGCTAAAACTGTAGTAAATAGCATAAGTTGTGTACGTAAACCAAAGGAAAAAGTTTTCTTCTCCTTTTCCATTTCTCATTCCTCCTCATAAGTAATATACATACTATCTATATATTATTATCCATATTTTCCTTATAGAAAGATATATCGATTTTTGTTTTTTTATTTACATATTCATTACATTACTTTTTCTGTATATAGAATAAAAATAATGTATACTTTTATTTGGATGCCAATTATATATTCAACTAAATAATGTAAGGTTAGGTGATTCTATGTTAAAAACTTTAGATCGTTTAAATGTTATAAACAGATTGATATTGTTAGTGGCAGTACCCATTCTTTCCATACTAATTATTAGCGTTGTAAATTATATAAATTTACAACAAATGCACAAACAGCTTCAAACAGTATATGTGGATCGTCTACAACCTATTAAATGGCTAGGCTCTATTGAGAGCAGCATGTACCAAGAGTTTAGTTATGTAAAGGAACTCATTATTACTGAAGATGAGAATCGACGTACTACAATTTTAATTAAATTAAATGATGCAAATAAAGAAACCGAAAAATTACGAGCTCAATATGAAAATACATATGTAACAGGCGAAGAAAAAAAACTCCTCAACCAATATAAAGAAAAACTTGCAAACTATGAAAAGCATCGTGCTCAAATGCTTGATCTCATTAAAGAGAATAAACTTAATCAAGCATATTCATTTTATCTAACTACAGTTGAACCTAATTTATCGGCTACAGTAGATTCTTTAAAAAATCTTAGTGATTATAACGAAAAGATAGCTGAAAATCTGTATAACGAAAGTCAACACTCTTATAAGCAAGTGATAAGCGTAACAATTATTTTATTCATTGCATGTTTAGTTCTTTGCATTCTTATCTCCTTATTTACTGCTAAATCTATTATCAATCCAATCAATTCATTACGAAACATAATGAATACAGCTGGAAAAGGTGATTTAACCGTTGCTGTACCAAAACAATATCGTCATGAATTTGGTCATATGTTTAATAGTTTTGATGAAATGATATTAAATTTACAGCAAATTATTAACAATGTGATTCAAACAAGTGCAAAAGTAAAAGGCTCTACAAACCACATTGTTGAAACAGCAACCGTTTCCTCTTCCACTATGGATAACATTGCAAATACAATGAAGCAGTTGTCTCACCATATTAATGATCAGTCTGCGAATATTAAAGATAGTTCTACAGCTATGGATGAAATAGCAAATGGCGTGCAAAGCATAGCTGAATCTTCTACAACGATTTCAAACTTAGCTATTTCTACTTCTGATAAGGCGAATATAGGAAGCGAAATCATTGAGAAATCTATTTCTCAAATGACAACTATCCATACCGTCATGGATGAAATATATAAAGTGGTAGATCAATTAGTTGTTCGTACACAAGATATCGATAAAGCATTACAAACTATTACTTACATTTCTGAACAAACAAATCTATTATCTTTAAACGCTGCCATTGAATCTGCTCGCGCCGGTGAACATGGAAAAGGATTCGCAGTTGTGTCTGAAGAAGTTCGTAAGCTTGCTGAACAATCAAAACAAGCAGCTACAGATATAACAAAACTAAACTTACTCGTACAAAATGATACAAAAGATGTAGTCAACGTTATGGGGAAAGGACAACAAGAAATTCAAGAAGGCATTCATGCCGTTCAAAATGCAAAATTAGCATTCCATAATATCGTGAATCATATTAATGAGGTTACAGATCAAATACAAGATATAACAGCAAGTGCAGAAGAAATGTCAGCAAGCTCAGAAGAAATAAATAGCGCACTTATTAATATCTCTTCAATTTCACAAAATATAGTTTCGGAGACTAATTATACATCTCAATCTTCACAAGCCCAGTCGGTATCAATACAGGATATTACAAATATGTCTCTTCAAATGCAAAAACTTGTTGAAGAATTAGAAGCGTTCGCAACTCAATTTAAAATTTAAAATTTGTAAGCATAGGAAAGACCACCTAAATTAGGTGGTCTTTCTAATTGAATTATACATTCAGATTTATTTATATAGGAACTATCCTCCGAAAAAAATGAAGGATTCTGACAATTTGTGGCTAATAACAGAAATAAGGGGCAACATTTGCAAAATATATTTTTGACTGGGGGTTTTGTATGATTCAGGTTCGAAATCTAGTAAAATCATTCGGCTCACTTGATGTTTTAAAAGGAATTGATTTAGAAGTAAAAGAAAAAGAAGTTGTTGTTTTAATTGGTGCCAGTGGTTCCGGTAAAAGTACATTACTTCGCTGTCTGAACTTTTTAGAAATGTACGATGAAGGTGAAATTCACTTACAAGGGGAACAAATTGATCCTAAGCATTCAAATTTAAACAAAGTCCGCGAGAATGTCGGTATGGTTTTTCAGCACTTTAACCTCTTTCCCCATATGACCTCACTAGAAAACATCATAGAAGCACCTATTCATGTAAAAAAATTAGAAGCAACAAACGCAAAGGAAATCGGAAATCAGCTATTGCAAAAAGTCGGCCTACAAGATAAAGCAGATGTGACGCCTCACCTCCTATCAGGTGGTCAAAAACAGCGCATTGCTATAGCACGAGCTCTTGCTATGAACCCTAAAATTATGCTATTTGATGAACCTACCTCAGCCTTAGACCCTGAACTTGTTGGAGAAGTATTGCAAGTTATGAAAGAACTTGCTGAAGAAGGAATGACCATGATTATTGTTACTCATGAAATGAATTTCGCAAGAGATGTAGCTGATCGCGTCATTTTTATGGATGATGGAAAAATTGTAGAGGACGCTCCGCCAGCGCAATTCTTTTCAGCTCCATCACATGAACGAGCAAAACAATTTTTACGCAACGTTTTATAATGTAACTTCTGTTTCAAACGAAAAGAAATACATTCATACGGTGCACAACTCAATAACATACTTAAAACCATCCGTATGATCAATATATAGGAGGGGTTTTATGAAAAGAAAACTATTAACCATTGTTGCGAGTATTACATTATGTACATCCTTCATACTAGGAGCCTGTAGTAAGGAAAGTGCTACTACTTCTTCAAATGGTGAAAAAGAATTCCGTTATGCGATGAGTGGCTTATATAAACCTTTTAACTATAAAGAAAATGACGGAAAGCTTGCCGGTTTTGATGTGGAAATTGGTGAGGCACTTGCGAAAAAAATGAATATGAAACCCACTCCTATTACAAATCCGTGGGAAACGCTAATTCAAGGTCTACAATCGAAAAAATATGATGCTATATTGGGTAGTATGGCAATTACAGAAGAACGCTTAAAAGCTGTTAATTTCTCAAATCCTTATTATCGTTCTGGTGCCCAAATTTTTGTGGCTAAAAAGAATACATCTATCTCTTCTCCAGAAGATTTGAAAGGTAAGAAAATTGGTGTTGTAAAGGCTAGTACCTTTAAATCCCTTGTTGCAAAACATACAGATCAAATCACAGAATACGATAGCGATATTACTGCACTTATGGATTTAGAGCCTGGGCGTGTTGACGCAGTAATCACTGATCAAATGGTCGGTTTACGTATGATCAAAGAAGGGAAATCAAATATAAAAGAAGCTGGAAAACCATTAAATCTTGATGAAATGGGAATTGCTATTCGTAAAGATGATAAAGAAATGGTTGAGAAAGTAAATAAAGCTTTAGATGAAATCATTAAAGATGGTACGTATGAAAAAATTAGTAAAAAATGGTTTGGGCGTAATATTCTCGGTGAAGAGGAAAAAACGAAGTAAATTAGCTAGTCAAATGTTTCATACATTATGCCCCACTTTTTATGTGGGGTATTTCATTCCCTACCAAAATCCATACAATATGAGGTGACACATATGTTTGAAATTTTCATGTCTACTTATCCCACACTCTTAAAGGCTACTATTGTCACATTACAATTAACATTAACTTCCCTAGTACTCGGTTCACTAATTGGATTACTATTCGCTTTTTTTCGAATCTCTAGCAATAAGATTTTAAATAGTATTGCTCATGTATATATCGCCATTATTCGCGGTACACCTTTAATTGTTCAAATTGCCATTCTCTATTTTGGGATTACATCCGTTGTTGTTTTCACTCCTTTTTGGGCAGGAGCAATTGCTTTAGCAATCCATAACGGTGCATATATTACTGAAATTTTCCGCGGATCCATTCAATCTGTCGACCGTGGACAGTTAGAAGCCGCTCGCTCTCTAGGTATGCCTTACCCTTTAGCAATGCGCCGTATTATATTGCCGCAAGCATTTCGTCAATCTCTTCCTCCTTTAGGAAATCAGTTTATTATTGGATTAAAGGATTCTTCGCTCGTTGCATATGTAGGATTGTCCGAATTATGGGGTTCAGGTTTATCAATTGCTGCAAGTAACTTCCAACAATTAGATACATACATAATTGTTGGTTTATATTACCTCGTACTTGTTCTTCTATTTACTTACTTTGTTAATCTTTTAGAGCAACGATTACAAAGAAAAGAAACCAATTCAGTTCAAGTTAGTAGAAAGAATAAAAAAGAAGTCTCTTTATAAGAAAAAGCAAGCCTAAGATGGCTTGCTTTTTCACTGCAAAATATATCAATTTTTACTGATTTACTTTTTTAATACTCTCTTCTTCCTCTATATGTTCCTCACGATATGAAATATTATGAGGATCTAGTCCATTTCCTAAAGAACCATAGAAATGCTCTCTATGCGGATCCACTAATTCACTTCCTTGATAATACACACGTGGTGTATTCCATAGCGCTGCCAAAGCTTTTGTCATTGGCATCTCATGATAGCGTTCCGGCCACATTTCTTTAATTTTCTCTTTTACTAACGGATAGTATTTAGAGCTCATAGCAGGGAACAAATGGTGTTCTGTATGATATGAGAAATTGAAATGTAAAACGTCTACCCAGCGCGGCACTGTTACTGATAAACAGTTTGCTAATGGATCATTTACTGGAACAATTGGATTTAAGCGGTGATTTGTTGCGATATATGCCATTACAATAAAGTTAGCAATTAACAACGGAATCACATATGCAAATAACCATTTTCCAGGTCCCATAATAAACAATAAACTAATCCAAACTGTCCAAGGCAAAAGAAGTTGAAGCCATACAGATTTTTGATTGGATGACTTAAATTCTTTTATAAAATGAAAGAACATTCGAGTCGAATGCAATGTAAATTGAATGGTTAATGACAGAAAACTAAAGAATGACCGTACATGAAGAGGCATACGATATACCCAGCTCAAAAACTTACTCTTCTTAAGCTTCTCAAGTGTCGGCCATGCATCTGGATCATTCTCTTCATGTTGTGTATGAACGTGATGCGTTGCATTATGCCACTTTCTCCAAAGTTTAGGACCTGTTGATAATGGCATAAATGCGATCGCGCCTAAGAAATCACGAAGCCATGCTTTTCTTACAACAGTTCCATGTAAAATTTCGTGCCCTAAAAACCCAAGTGAAGCAAAACATAATCCAAGAACAATCGCAATTCCTAGATTCGCCCACACATTCAATTCAAATACACCAATCGATATTAACCCCGCCAATGCCACAAGCAAATAAGCCAGTCCACCAAATAAACGAGTAGGAACTGGTTTAAATGCTTTTTTCGGCAAATGTGGTGATACACGTGCTGCATACCACCCAAACGTATGAAGCTCCTTCATCCTTTTGCCCCTTTCTTATGCCGCGCCTTGCGCAACTTACATATATCAATTCTTGCTTCCAGATTGATTTTACTAGGTGATCAAAAAAAGCATCTATTATAAGGAAAATATACTCACTCTATCGTCACTTATTTTTTCGCTTTTATTATCAATGAAAAACATTTCTCTTTTTACTCTCTATCAACCTTTCCACATGATGAATCATATCAATAGAATTTCTATATTGTCAACAACTTTTATGACCTAGTAATAAAAGTTGGTTATATTTTTATAATCATACTTTATTTCACTAAAGAAAAAACATAGACTTTATAAGGTTTCACCCATCATGCATATACATACACTGACATACTATAGACTCTATGTTATTCAAGAACTCTCGGTGTAAACAACAAATAAACTCACTTGAATCTAGCTTTACACAACTCCTACCTCTTCATACCGATGACATTAAATAATTATATTAAAATAATTTTATCTTTCTTTTAATAAAAATAGACACCTTATAAAACAACACACATGAATTTCATATCATATGGAAATATTAAAAGGAAAATTGTTCTAAAATCGGGAGGTTTTTATAATGACAAGCGATACATTTCCACAATTTCCATTATCCTATTGGATTGAATCTACTCAAGTCCCTACTTTTCCTCATTTATCTGAAGATACAAAAACTGAAGTTGCTGTTATCGGAGCTGGGATTACAGGCATCACGACTGCCTATTTACTTGCAAAAGAAGGTATGAACGTTGTTTTAATTGATTCTGGTCTCATTTTAAATGGAACGACTGGGCATACAACAGCAAAGGTAACAGCGCAACACGATCTTATTTATGATGAATTAATCAATCATTTCGGCTTGGAAAAAGCGAGGCTTTACTATGAATCAAATAATCATGCTCTTCAATTTATAAATGAAACTGTACAAACATATAAAATCGACTGTAATTTCTCAAATGAAGATTCATATTTATATACAACTACTGATAATGGATTAAGAAATTTATCAAAAGAATATGAAGCCTATCAAAAATTAAATATACCTTGTGACTATGTTCAATCTCTATCGATTCCGATTCCCGTACAATCTGCACTGGTCATGAAAAACCAAGCACAATTCCATCCCATCCTTTATTTGAAAACACTTTTAGAAAAGTTTGTAGAGATGGGCGGAAAAGTTTATGAACAAACAACAGCTATTGACGTGGAAAAAGGTGATTATCCACAAGTCATTACAAAGGGCGGACATCGCATCACTTGCAAATATGTTGTCTCTTGCTCGCATTTTCCTTTTTATGATGCAAATAGCTTTTTCTTTACACGAATGTATGCTGAGCGCTCTTATGCTCTTGCAATCAAAGCAAAAACGGATTATCCAGGTGGCATGTATTTAAGCATTGATGATCCCAAACGCTCCTTACGCTATACAACAAACAATGGGGAAAGATTAATTTTAATTGGCGGAGAAAGTCATAAAACAGGACAAGGAATTAACACGATGCTTCATTACGAAGCACTGTATTCTTTTGCGGAAGCAACGTTTGGAGTAGATGAAGTTCCCTATAGATGGTCAGCACAAGATTTAATCACGCTAGATAAACTTCCTTATATCGGACATATTAATGAAAGGAATCCAAATATATTTGTTGCAACTGGATATCGTAAATGGGGAATGACAACTGGAACTGCTGCCGCTCATTTACTGAAGGACTCCATTCTAAAAGTCCACAGTCCTTATAAAGAACTGTATGCACCATCACGCTTCCATGCAAATCCAGATATAAAAACGTTCCTCTCCCAGAACATCGATGTTGCGAAACATTTAATTGAAGGAAAGATCGAAACCGCATTACGTAAACCAGAAGATCTCGAAGTTGGTGAAGGATCTGTCGTACATGTTAATGGGAAACGAGCAGGTGCTTATAAGGACAAAGATGGAAAATTACATATTGTCGATACAACTTGTACACATCTTGGCTGCGAGGTTGAGTGGAATAATGGTGATTGTACTTGGGACTGTCCTTGCCACGGTTCCCGCTTTTCAATTGAGGGCGATGTTATGGAAGGTCCAGCAGATCAACCGTTAAAACGAGTTGATAATGAGTAAACAAATAAAGAAGTTCAACAGGTTTCCTGTTGAACTTCTTTATTTGTTATAAAACATTTTCAGATAAATTTCGATACGAGAAGGAAAATATTAACACCAAATAAAATAATATATTCATCTACAAATTAAAAGGGGTGAATATTATGCAACCTTCAGCTCCACCTCATCTAGAATCTACAGAAACTATCTTTTCGAGCTCTATTACAAAACTTGTTGTTTTTATTTGTTGGCTAGCCATTCTAGCTGATGGATATGATTTAGGTATTTACGGTGCCGTTCTGCCAAAGCTCCTAGAAGACAAAAGCTGGGCACTTTCACCGGCACACGCTGGGACAATTGCTAGCTATGCTTTATTTGGTATGTTTATTGGCGCTATTCTAGTTGGAACCATTACAGATCTAATTGGGCGAAAATGGACGCTTATATGCTGTTTAGCACTTTTTTCTATCACAATGGGTCTAGCTGCACTTGCTCCTTCTCCCGAATTATTTGGTTTATCTCGGTTTATCGGAGGAATTGGGTTAGGCGGTGTTATTCCAACAGCTTCAGCACTTACCGTTGAATATTCACCAAAAAAACGACAATCTTTTATTTATGCTCTTATGTTTACTGGCTATCCTTTAGGAATCGTATTAGGCGCTATTTTGTCTATGTTTATGTTAGAAGATTTCGGATGGAGAACTATGTTTGGCATCGGAATGATTCCACTGCTCCTCATTCCTTTCATTATCCGTTATTTACCTGAATCCATTCAATTTTTATTATCACGTAATCGTCAAGAAGAAGTAGACAAAATCCTTCATCGTTTTCAAATTGCATTCCATGAAAAAGATGAAATTCATCAAAACTCATCTAATATACGAAAGAAAAATGGATTCCTTACTTTATTTTCAAAAGAATACAGAAAAGCGACGCTGCTTTTTTGGATTACTTATATAATGGGAATGTTTTTAATATATGGTTTAAATACTTGGTTACCACAGATGATGCGCCAAGCTGGATACCCTCTTGGATCTAGTTTATCATTTCTACTTATGCTAAATATTACTGCCGCTATCGGTGCATTATTTGCTGGAGCAATCGCGGATCGTATAGGAGCTAAAATTGTTATTAGCATCTCCTATCTTATGGCAGCTATATGTATTGGATTATTAACAATTAAACCTTCTGTGACAATCATCTATCTTTTAATTGGTCTTGCTGGAATTGGATCAGTCGGCATTACTCAAATATTAAATGCATATGTAACACAATACTTCCCATCCCATATTCGAGCTACCTCCTTAGGCTGGGGACTTGGACTTGGCCGAGTTGGTGCAATTGCTGGTCCTATTCTTGTCGGCATTATTATGACAATGCAATACGAATTAGCATGGAATTTTTACTTATTCTCATTCGCAGGTCTCATCGCAGCTATATCTGTTTTCTTTATTCCTACAAAATAAAAAAGGGCACAAACTCACTTGTGCTCTTTTTCATATACTGCAAACAACATATCTCGAAACAATGTATTCAAACTCTCAATATCAATCCCTGATCCCTTTTCAATTCCTTTTACATATTGCTGATAGTAATGAATTTGTTCTTCTAAAAATTGATTCAAAACCTCAATTTTTAATCCAACATCTAATTCAGTACCTGCCTTTTTCTTTATTAACAACTGTTCAATTTCATCTAATACGCTACGCTCTAATGATAATTCTGTAATCAATCGATCGAATTCTACAGGAGGCAAAGTTGTTTTCTCCTCTAACCACTTACAAGCTAAAATAGGACGTAATACATAAAAGTACTTTTTCAATTTTACATTCTCACCTTGCAAAAATTCACGATAATTTTTTGAAGCCATATGTAAGTAATGATATATCGTTGCTTTTGGATCAAATTGCTTATCACTCATTTGCTGAAGCTGTTCTGGAAAATGAGTGTTTTTCGAATAAAAAATTGGTGATCGAATCCATTCAAGTAAAGCTGGGTTTGATTTTGCGAATAGTTGTAACGCCTTTTTAATATCCCATCCACTTATATCTAAATCATCACTAATTGGATACTCAATTACATCTCGTTTATCATGAATTGATAAATACCACTCTACCGGATGCATATAAACAAATCTAACATCATAATCGCTATCTTTCGATGGAAATCCCCAAGCGCGACTTCCTGATTCCACTGCAAATAAGATTTTCACATCATTCTCTTTTTCAATTCTTGCTAACTCCGCTTTAATTTTCTCTCTCATTTCATACCCTCTCCATCTTCTGATTATTTCCTTGGAAATTCGACAAATATATTACTAAGTTTACTACATACTAAAATAGCTGTCAGAAAATTCCCGACAGCCTGCCAAAATCCCTTATTTTTTACTTGTTCTTTTCTGTTACACTAACCGCAATTCGTTCAAACTCTTTTTGAATCTCCTCTTTATATACATCTACTTTTGAAAAATCCATAGCCGCAATATAAATTCGTTCTAATTTATCACGAACTGATTTCGCTTTCGCTAAGAAAGACATCGCCTCATTCATTTTTGCTTTATATTGAATCGACACGTCGCGAATTTCTGTCGCATACTTCTCATCTGTCCCTGGTGTCACGATTAGGGCATACATATCTATAACTTCATCACCTTCACGGCTTGGAAAATATTCATGTGGTGCGGTACTATCAAAAATTGCAAACCCTAACTCTCTTACGATAACCATATCAAGACTATTTGGATCAAACCCACAATGATATACTTCAACCGCAAAGCCTTTTTCTTCTGCTGCCTTAGCTAATTTTTTGAGCATTGTTGATTTCCCAGAGCCTGGGCGTCCTTTTATAAAATAACGATGTGATAATCCTTCTGTTAAATTAGGAACAAAATCAACTGCTCCTTTTGGTGTAGCTGCTCCTAAAAAACGATGTTTCACAAGCGATTGTTTCCCTCCTTTATCCGTAAAGAGCTTCTGAATCAGCTGATCAGTTAGTTCATTTGCTTTATTAAAATCAATGTTATTAATATATATTTTCTCCCACTCATCATGTATAATTAGCGCCTCGTGAAAGCAAGCGTAAGCAGTTTGAAAAGCTTTGCTTGCCTCTGAAACAAATCGTTCAATTTCCACCTTCTGCTTTCTTAATTTATCTGAGTCCCAAGCAACCCCTAAATTGATATACTCCTCAACAACTCCTGGCATTTTCGGCTCGATAACATGCGGAGATGTTCCATCAACAATTCCTACTTTTAACTTCGGGATAATTACACCATCAACCGATTTATTATCGGAAGAACAATGTAAAAATTCAATATCATATCCTTTTTCAACCCATTCACGACCTATTGCCTTAATTAAAGAAGATTTCCCCGTTCCAGGGCCACCCTTTAAAATAAATAATCTGTCTAACCCTTTTAAATTCTCATCATATAAATTATGAAATCCTCTAGCTGTATTTCCACCAGCATAATAATTCAATACAGTCCCTGTCACTGCACTCACTCCTTCGCAGCATTCTATTTACATAAGCTACAATATGCGAGCATCTTTATTTGGGTGAATACCTATTTTGTATTGCACGAAAAAAGGAAATGAATTACAATTTAAATACAATGAATATTCAGAACTGAAATTAAATATGTCTTTATCAAGAGAGGCAGAGGGACCGGCCCTTTGAAGCCCAGCAACCTCAGTTTATACAAACTGAATAGGTGCTAATTCCTGCAAAATGCATTGCATTTTGAAAGATAAAACGTAACTATTGTGTGCAAAACTCATCTTTCTTGATTACGAAAGGTGAGTTTTTTTATTTCAAAACATATACTGGAGGTATGTAAAGTGAAAGTAATTGACCTATCACAAACATTTGAAAACAATATGTCCCAATTCCCTGGAACACCAAAAATCAATTTAGGGGCCATTACAAGCGTTGAAGAGACAGGCTATCAAGTTACAGATTTTCATTCTGTCGTTCATGTTGGCACGCATTGTGATGCTCCTGCTCATTTCATCTCAGGCGCAACGACTATTGATCAATTACCCCTAGATCAATTTGTAGGCGAGGCGGTTCTTATTGATGTAACTCATGTACAAGAACGAAAAATACCTAAAGAAGTATTGCACAATGCTGACATAAAAGAAGGGGATATTGTTATTTTCCATTCCAATCTATCTACTAAGTGGAATACAGAGGCATATGAGCAAGAAGCTTTTTATCTTTCTGAAGAATTAGCCGAGGAATTAGTTCAATTAAAAATAAAATCGGTCGGCCTAGATTTCATTTCTCCTGATGAGGTAACGACAGAAACATCACCAATTCATCACATACTACTTGGGAATAATATTTATTTAATTGAAAACTTAACAAACTTAGATGCCATTCACACGAAACGTTTCTTTTTCTCAGCGGCACCTTTAAAAATTAAAGATAGCGATGGTGCTTTTGCCAGGGCGTTCGCTGTAATTTTTTAAACAAACTATACAAAAAAAGCAAAGATCATCATTGACCTTTGCTTCTATTTTTTTTATTTAAACTAAGAAAGAATTGCTCAACACGAGGACGTAACCAAGCTAAATAATCTTTCTCTCTTTTCTTTGTACAAGCTATTTCTTCTCCATCTACCATTCCGACAAGTTCTAGCTCTAACAGTTGCCTCGTAAATGCTAACATATTTATTTCTTCGTCTGGATACTCTTCTTTTAATTTCTCCTCAATTTCTCCCAATAAAAAACCGTCACGCATCATTGCCAATGCATCAATCCAAAGTGGCGGCATTTCATATTTTTCTCCTGTAATTGTATCTTTTACAATATAATTCTTTTGCTCTTTTCTAAATTGAATCGTGTGTAAACATACAGTCGAATTTAATGTTAATTCCATCATACCACCTCTTTCATAATATCTGCATAGAAAAAAGGATGCGCGTGCACCCCTTCTTTTCCTAACACTACCGAACCGTTACATGAATAACAAATCTCATGTCGATATTTTCCTCCATTATAAACGAAGTATTTTATAAAAAAAACCCTTCTTTAAACATTTTATAAAATGTTTATATTTACACAACAAGAACACTTTTCTGAAAAATATTTTCTTCTAGTACATTATACCGTCGGTAAAGAAATTTTCACTTTCGTTCCTATTCCCATCTACTTGCAAATGAAATCTCACTCTATATTGCACTGCATAACTTTCCATTAGTTGTACAACATATAAAAGGATTGCTCGTATATTACATCATTCGTAATTTGTTGGCTTTGGTTTCCCTAAAAAATCCGTTAATTTTTTTAAATACTTTTAAAGCTTCTCTTTCCTCATAAATCAAGCTTTTAAATTTGTTCATATAAATACTCCTCATGATCCATACACATGTTATCTTTCTAAATTATAAGTATGAAATTGCTCTCAGGGCAATATACAACCTTATCATACGAAAAGGAAGGAGATCTCTCCTTCCTTTTCGCTATAACTTATATCCATCTTACCCGCTCATGCAGCAGACCATCTGTAAAATTATTATGTCCTATTACAAAATTATTCATATATAAATTTAAATATTCGCCGTACTTACTTTCTGTATTTAATAATAATTCCTCGACATAGTAAGCACCTTGTCCAAAGTGATCTAATAATAAACTGCACAAGCCTGCATAAATCCCGCACCCTACTTGAAAGTAAGTTGCATTCGTTTTATATTTATGAAAAACTTGGCTACTATTCATTACATTGTACATATACGTCTCGCTATTTTCATAAACGAGTAGCACACCAACCAGGTCCTCCCCTGCAATCTCTTCTTCCGCTGGATTAAATACTTTACGATTCCATTTCCATAAATCTTCTACTTGGTCTAAGTTCTGTCTAATTACATTGGTCGTATACTCATTAATTCGGTACAGAAAGCCTACTTCCATATTGAAGTTTTTCCCTAAAATTAAAACTTCCTCATGTGGCATTAAACAACCATGAAACTCTTTCTCTCCTAACTTTACTTTATACTCTGAAGCATATACATCTTCATAAAAGTAAAGGGGACGATGATGACTCATATACATCGGATAACTCCATATCGCTTCATCTAGAAATCGCTCTACTGCCCATGAAGCATAAAGTGTATGAGGCTTTATCAGTGCTTCATCATTCAAAAATGAAGTATCATGTTCTACTATATAGCATGCTTTTGGTTTTTCATTTGGACGTTCCTTCATAAGTTCAACAACCATCCATTGCACAACACCTGGATTCATACCTGAACCTATAATTGCTTTTGTATTTGTAAATTTCTCTTTCTCCTTCTCAAACCTCGTATATCTTTCCGTAAGCTGAAAACCGATTAAACTGTCGTCCTGATCTACTGCTTCATTTTCCAAAGCTGAATTAATATAACAAATTCCAAGTTCATTACAACAGCTTAATACTCTGATCGTATCTGCCCCCGAAACATCAATAACAACACCAGTACTTTTTTCTTTCAAATGTTGTTTAAATTTCACTACATCCTGAAGGTCAATTTCATATAAAAACAATTGATCTTTCAAATTTGGAAACAACTCATCATAATAAGTCCTATTTTTTTGTTTTATATCAACCAAATGAAATGTAACATTCCTTATCGCTTCATAAATCGGATCTTTTTCATTTACTATCGCTTGATTTAAAATTGCTAAAACTGCTTTTGCTGCTCCACCAGCACTACCAAGTAATGTAATCGATAACGAATTCGGAAACTGCTCCACCAACAAAACCCCTTTAATATAGTAGTTAAGCAGTTCTCCCTCAAAAAACAAATTGAATATATGAAAAAATGGCTCGTACATATTTTTTATAATTTCGCACAAGATTAGCTCTTCATAGATAAAGCTAACATATTTCTATTCAATTCATTTTTCCCCTCATATTCAAATCGAGCTAAACAAATAGGCTCGACCTTTTCTTCTACATATAAAAGAAAAAGCCAGCCCTTTCAACGAGTCTACGGACAATGGACAGATTTCACATGTTGAATATTCACATACATTTTTGCATCACGTGCTTTTAATATTTCAATATGCCCCTCATCAATCTTCGCCATTTTTCCGATTTTATTAGATTCCTCACCTAAATCAAACACCATGATTTTGCCAGCCATTTTAATAAGCTGCTCTTCAAATGTTCTAGCTAACGTAATATTTAACGGATTCACGGGGAGTTCATTTTTATTGAGGGCATAAGGGACTTGATTTTCTTTATACGGAATTAACCATTTCAAATGCTTTAAAGATATATATACTGTTTTATAAACTGGACTATAAAAAACAATATAATCGTTCATTATACTTGTAACATAACCATGTATTGGAGCATTTCCTGCTACATAAACTTCTGTAAAAATTCCTTTAGAAGTACTTAATACTTTTCTTAAAGAAATGGTAGGCGACTCCCTCTTAATTACAGAATCAACATCTGGTTTTATTATTTCTTCATCATGTGGTCTTAAAAATTTATAATATTGTACATGATATAAAGATATATATACGTAGTCTTGTCCATTGTAAAGAACAACAATATCATTTCCCACATCTATTAATACACCTTTAAATCTTTTTTCACCGATTAATTTAACATATATATTTTCTCCAATACTTTTGTTTAACTCATTCATCTATATCCTCCTTCCTATAAATTTTTTGCTTTCCTATTTTTCATTTCAAAAAATAATCAGGGGCAATGTTCCGTCTGAATAGTAAGGACTTCCTTTTCGTACTATCCGAAATAAGAAATCGTTCTTCACCTTCAACCATAATGCCCCTCTTATTTATCAAACATTATTCTTCTTCATTCTTTTTACATTTAACTATTTGGCTCACACTCTTAATATGAGACTTAATTACATAAATAACTTCATCACAGTTTACTAGTGTAATACATTTAGCATGTACTTCGCTTAATAAACCTTCCACACATTCTGGACCGCCACGATTAATTTTTACCCACTTATACTTCAAGTCTTTTAATATATCTAAAAAAGTATCCTCATCAGAGCAGAAACATGAACTATAGCAATCGCCACATTTACTTTCTTTCACTTTCTTAACTAGACTCTTCACATGTTTCAACTGATAATACACTAATTCACCATGAGGTAATTGTAACGTTAGATAATCTTTTCCTAACGATACGAGCTCACCCACTCGACTTTCTGGTCCACGAAGGTTTACCTTTACAGTCTCACCAACTAAACATTTAATTTGGTCACAGCATAATACGTTCTCCAATTTTGTATCCCCCTTTCTTATTATCTTCCTCTACTTGATTGTCTTTGTGCACGAGCGCGACCTGAATTATTGCTACTTTCCTTACTATCGTCGCTCTCATCGCTCTCTCCGCATGCTAATGCATTATAGTTAACGCTTTTAATATGCTTTATTGCAACTAATATAATTTCTTCTTTTACGATCAATGTCACGAAATCACAAGAAACATCTTGTAAGATGCCTTCTACTTTCTCTGGACCACCGCGATTAATTTTCACCCAGCAATATTTGAAGCTTTGAAGTAGTGCTTCAAAGTCTTCTGCACATGCGCAATCTTCCCAATCGCAATCACTTGATCCACAGTCTTTCGCATTTTTTGTAATACTTTTTAGATGATTAAGTTGATAGTAATACAGTTCACCTTTTTCATTCTGCAATACGAAGTAGTCCGAACATACTGATATTATTGTTCCTTTTTGAGATTCTGGACCACCCCTGTTTACTCTCACAAAAGATCCAATTAAGTCTTTCAAAAAATCCCAATGAAATAAACTCACGAGAAAACCCCTTCCATTAATTTATAAGCTTTTGCACTGATAGTATATGTATCTGTACAGGTTACGTTCTCTATGTTTGTCCTAGCTAGAAAAAAATATGCTTTTAACATGGTAGACTACTACCTATCAATATTCGAAGAAATGCTAAAAGCTCCTTAGGCTTTTGATATCTTTAAACAAAAAAAATCCCGTATGGATATACATTTCTGCATATCTTCATACGGGATTTCCCATCGTTTAATCTTCGTCTTTAACATCCATATCTTCTGGAATTGGTTCGTTCAATATTTCTTCCACTAAATGCTTATATTTCTCCATTTGTTCTAAATGTGTATTGAATTGTTCTTTATTTAATAAATATTGCTCTCCATCAAACAGTGCACGAATTTTCTTTTGTTGAATTAGCTCTTCAATATACGACTTTGGTAAATTCAAATACTCCGCAGCTTCTTCTACTGTTATATACAACGCGTTCATTCCTTTATTGTTTTTTCCTATATACTGTATCTTACTTTATTTTTGTAAACAAATAAAAAAGATTTTGTAAATGCAATTTAAAAAGAAGGTGGATGCATTCCATATATTGTATAATAATATAGTAAGGATTTTTTAAATATAGAATGGTATTACCCATTTACACAAAGGAGAGTTAACATATGGCTACTCGTCACATCATTACAATGTTAGAAAAAACATTACAGGTTGAAACAGAAAACACAATTTCTCATTTAGCTACATCTTTATCTGATCGTATTCTTTCTCAAAGCTCAGTAATACATGAAAACAATTGTTACCATACAATTGGGGAATGGTACAAAAATCATTTTTTATTCCAACAAGATGATTTCCTTTGGGCTAAATACGCTTTCTATGACGCATATTGTGAAGCTATAAAGGCAGAAGGACATCTTACAAAACGCGTCCGTCAAATATTAGAATCATTAGCTCGAATGCATGGAAAACAGTACATTACTTCTATATTAAATATGCCATTTCCTAACGAACGAGCTAAAGGGACAGCATAATATAATACTGTTCTGCTTCAGCAAAACATAGATTCATTGTTTTCTAGGAAGATTTACAAATAAAACGTTCATATCATATGGACTGATGAAACCGGTGTCATTATAATGATTGAAAATATAGTAAACAGGAAAACCCCCATTTACTTATCACTCGAATAGAGAAGTAAATGGGGGTATACTTGTTTTTTATTATTTCATCATCTGCTTAATCAATTCACGATTTCTCTTCTTAAATACTTCATTATGCGAAGAAACCATTCCATACTCGCTTGCATCTGGTTGAATAAATTGTTTCGCTTTATTTACAGCATTTCCAGCATCTTGGAACGCTCCCGCAATTAAGTGTAATTTCCCTTCATGTTTTAAAATATCTCCCGCAGCATATAATCCATCTACTGAAGACTCGCTATTTGCATTCCCTGCAATATAATAATTATCTATAATTGCAACGTCTAACTCACTATTTTCTAATAATGTAATGTCACGCTCATATCCATGGTTAATAATCACTTCTTCAATAGGCAAATGGGCAACTTCACCTGTCTCGTGATTTGTTAATTCTACATATTCAATTGCTTCATGATTATCACCAGCAATTAATTTTGTAATAGAGGTATTAAAGAAACACTCCGCTGAGCTGTTCATAAGTTGCTTCACTTGTGCTTCATGACCAGATAATTCTTCTTTTCTATATGTTAAATAAACTTTTTTCGCAATTGGTTCTAACTCATTTGCCCAATCAATTGCCGAGTTACCTCCGCCTGAAATAATGACCGTTTTATCTTTGAAACGTTTTAACGATTTAACTGTATAATTTAAGTTTGATACTTCAAATCGCTCCGCACCTTCAATTGATAACTTTTGTGGATTTAATATACCACTTCCAGTTGCAACGATCACTGTTTTTGAAAAGTGTTCTTCTCCATTGCTTGTTTTTAACGTAAAAATCCCATCTTTATTACGAATAATGGATTCTATTTTTGTATTCAATACCACTTCTGGCTGAAATGTTAACCCTTGTTGTACCAGTTGCTCAATTAATTTTTCACCAGTAACCGGTAATAACCCGCCAATATCCCAAATCATTTTCTCCGGATAAACATGTATTTTTCCACCTAACTGTGGTTGAAATTCTATTATTTTCGTTTTCATCTCTCTGAGTCCACTATAAAAAGCTGAATAAAGCCCTGCAGGTCCCCCGCCTATCACGGTTACATCAAACAATTCTTCTCTATCCATTCACCTTCACTCCTCAGCTACTAATCATTGATTATCATTCTCAATAAAATATAACCTGTTTCCGCAAATTTTACAATCAAAATTACTATTGACAATACACCTATATAAAATTATATTATTTAAAGAATCAATAGTGATAATCATTATCATTTTGTTAATAATTAGCAAATTTGAGATTACATCTTCTTTCATTAATATGGTTAATACTATATTGTAAAATCTCGTATTCAAGATTATTAATGCATATTTTGTATTACCACTACTCTTTCAAAAGATTACAGTTAAACAAATTATTGTATACACATATCATCTATGTTAAAGGAGAAAGACGATGAAAAAGTTATTTATTTCACTAACAGTTCTTTTCGTTCTTGTTATGAGCGCTTGTAGCAATGGCTCTACAGACAAAAAGAACGATGCAAAAGGTAGTAAATCAGAAACAATTACATACCAATCTGAAAATGGTAAAGTAGAAGTTCCTGCAAATCCAAAACGCGTTGTTGTTTTATCATCATTCGCTGGTAACGTAATGTCATTAGGAGTAAATCTTGTTGGGGTAGATTCATGGTCTAAACAAAACCCACGTTTTGATAGCAAACTGAAAGATGTTGCTGAAGTATCAGATGAAAACGTTGAAAAAATCGCTGAACTAAATCCAGATTTAATCATTGGTTTATCAAATATTAAAAATGTTGATAAGTTAAAGAAAATCGCTCCTACTGTAACATACACTTACGGAAAAGTTGATTACTTAACACAGCATTTAGAAATCGGTAAGTTATTAAACAAAGAAAAAGAAGCAAAAACTTGGGTTGATGACTTCAAGAAACGTGCACAAGACGCTGGTAAAGAAATTAAAGCAAAAATCGGTGAAGATGCAACAGTTTCTGTTGTAGAAAACTTCAACAAACAGCTTTATGTATACGGCGAAAACTGGGGCCGTGGAACAGAAATTCTGTACCAAGAAATGAAATTAAAAATGCCTGAAAAAGTAAAAGAAAAAGCATTAAAAGAAGGTTACTACGCATTATCTACTGAGGTATTACCTGAGTTTGCTGGTGATTACTTAATCGTAAGTAAAAACAAAGATACTGATAACTCATTCCAAGAGACAGAATCATATAAAAACATCCCAGCAGTAAAAAATAATCGCGTATACGAAGCAAACATGATGGAATTCTATTTCAATGATCCACTTACATTAGACTTCCAACTAGACTTCTTCAAGAAGAGCTTTCTTGGTAAATAATACAAACATGAGGAATTCTTAAATTAAGAATTCCTCTTCCTTTATTCTATGAACAGAAAAGATGTGAAACGAATGACAAAAGATCACGACAATCCACGTTCTATAGCTTTTACATACAAACTCATTTTGAGCATAATTGCATTCTTTCTTATTTTTATGGTGGCAATGGTATTAGGGGCTGCCGATACTTCAATAAAAGATGTATGGTTAGCGCTCACTTCTTCTGCTAAAGGGGACAAAATATCTATTATTCGAGAAATCCGTTTACCACGTGAAGTAGCTGCAATTTTTGTAGGAGCTGGACTTGCTGTTTCTGGAGCAATTATGCAAGGGTTAACACGAAATCCACTTGCAGATCCTGGACTATTAGGATTATCTGGTGGAGCAAATGCTGCGCTTGCACTGACACTTGCTTTCAATCCTTCCATCAGCTATCTTTACTTAACATTTGCTTGCTTTATCGGTGCTGCAATTGGCGCAATTATGGTATTTGGAATTGGTATGGTGAAAAAAGGCGGGCTGTCCCCTCTTCGAATTGTATTAGCTGGTGCTGCCGTTTCAGCATTTCTACTCGCAATTTCAGAAGGAGTCGGCATTTACTTCAAAATTTCACAAGAGGTATCACTTTGGACTGCTGGGGGCGTAATTGGAACAACTTGGGGCCAATTGAAAATTATTATTCCAGTCATTTCAATTAGTATCTTCATCGCTATCTTACTAGCAAAAAAATTGACAGTTCTTAGTTTCAGTGAAGAAGTGGCTATTGGACTAGGCCAAAAAATTATTGTTATTAAAACCATTCTATTTATCATTATTATATTACTTGCTGGTGCGTCTGTAGCTCTTGTCGGAAATATGGCATTTATCGGCTTAATGGTACCTCATATGGTACGTCCAATTGTTGGGCCGGACTACCGTTTTGTTATACCGATGTCAGCAATTGCTGGAGCTTCCTTTATGCTACTTGCAGATACAGTCGGACGTACTATTAACGCTCCGTACGAAACACCAGTTGCCGCTATTGTCGCAATTGTAGGGCTGCCATTCTTCCTATTCGTTGTACGTAAAGGAGGAAAAACATTCTCATGATGCAATCTATTCTAAGAAAACAACGTCTTATTATACTCGCTTTACTTATACTAACCATCACAACCATTGTAGTTGGAATGGGACTCGGTTCAGCATCTTTATCTTATGATCGACTACTCCCAACATTAATGGGACAAGGGACTTTTAAAGAGGAGTTTGTTTTATACTCTTTACGACTACCTAGAATTGTTATTACATTATTAGCTGGTATGGCCCTCGCTTTATCAGGTGCTATCCTACAAGGAATTACCCGAAATGATTTAGCGGAACCTGGTATTCTCGGTATCAACTCTGGAGCCGGTGTTGCTGTTGCTATTTTCTTTTTATACTTTCCAATAGATGTAGGTTCATTTCTTTACTTACTACCAGTCGTTGGATTTATCGGGGCTTTTCTTACAGCTGTTCTAATTTACGTATTTTCTTATAGTAAATCAACTGGACTTCAGCCAATCCGACTCACATTAACTGGTATTGGTTTTTCATTTGCACTATCTGGAATGATGATTGTCCTTATTTCATCCGCTGATCGTATGAAAGTGGACTTTATCGCCAAATGGATTGCCGGAAATATTTGGGGAGATGACTGGGTCTTCGTTTTAGCAATGCTCCCATGGTTAATCGTATTAATTCCGTTCGTTTTCTATAAAGCAAATCGATTAAACATTCTAGCATTAAACGAACCAGTCGCAATCGGTGTTGGAATTGAAATTGAAAAAGAACGCAGATACTTATTAGTCGCAGCCGTTGCGCTTGCAGCTGCAGCTGTTTCCGTAACAGGAGGAATTAGTTTTGTTGGACTAATGGCTCCTCATATTGCAAAATCTTTAGTAGGTCCAAGACATCAAATTTTCATGCCTATCGCTCTTTTAATCGGCGGATGGCTATTGTTATTAGCAGACACAATCGGACGTAATATCGTCGATCCTAACGGTATTCCAGCTGGTATTGTCGTTGCTTTAATTGGTGCTCCTTACTTTATGTATTTGTTGCTTAAAAAGGCGTAAGAAACACCCTCAAGATTTTTTCTTGAGGGTGTTTTTATTTCATTCTATTGCTGCCCATACCCTTCAAACTTCTTCGCCAAATTCGCCATCTCATCTTCTGGCAATAGCTTCGGCTCTCCGACGCTTTTCGTTTGATAATAAATTTGCGCACAAAACTCAATTTCTTCTGCAACAGTAAACGCCATTTTTATGTTATTTGCACCTGCAATTAAACCGTGGTTCTCAAGTAAAACGGCACGACGATCAATCATGCCCTCAAAAGCAGCATCTGCTAATTGCTTCGTACCGAATGTTTCATACGGTGCACAGCGTACATTCGGGCCTGCGAAAGCAATTAAATACGATACTGCAGGAAGTTCCCATCCTAATGATGCAATCGTCTTTGCGTAAGGAGAATGTGTATGCACAAGCGCATTTATATCTTCACGCTTTCTATAATAAATAAGGTGCATATCGAGCTCACTTGATGGTTTTCTCTCTCCCTCTACTACTTCACCATCTAAGTTTAATATAACTACATCCTCAGGTTTTGTTTCATAGTACTCTAAACCACTTGGGCTAATGGCAACAAGACCTTGCTCGCGATTGAAAATACTAATATTTCCGCCTGTCCCCTTTGTTAAACCGCTAGAAATCATTTTCTTTCCATACGCTACAATTTCTTCTCTTTCTTTTTGTAATAACATATACATCCCCCTAAGTATGAAGCTTATGATGACTGACCTTTTAAATCTATCTACTTATTGAAATAGCTTTTTTAAGTTCTCCGTAAACGGTGCTTTTACAATCCCTTTTTCCGTAATAATCGCTGTTACATTTTCATGTGGCGTGACATCAAATGCCGGATTATATACTTTACTTTCTTTCGGAGCAGAATATTGTCCGAAGCGATTAATCACTTCAGAAGCATCTCTTTCCTCGATCGGAATCTCTTTTCCTGTCGGTGTTTTTAAGTCGATTGTCGGTGTTGGTGCCGCTACATAAAACGGAATGTTGTAGTATTTCGCTAAAATAGATACGCCTAATGTCCCAATTTTATTTGCTACATCACCATTAGCTGCCACACGGTCGCATCCAACAATCACCGCATCAATCTTTCCTTGTGACATGACCATAGCTGCCATATTATCCGTAATAACAGTAACATCAATCCCCGCTCGCTGTAGTTCTAATGCTGTTAACGTTGAACCTTGTAATCTAGGACGTGTTTCATCTGAATAGATTTTTAAGTCCCATCCTTTTTCTTTCGCTAAGTACATTGGAGCTGTCGCAGTACCATACTTAGTCGTCGCTAATGCACCTGCATTACAATGTGTTAATACTCCCATTCCATCATGGAATAATGTTAGTGCATGTTCTCCAATTTGACGGTTAATTTCTTCATCTTCTCTATGAATCTCTTTTGCCTCTTCTAGTAATCTATCTTTCAACTGGGCGATTGATAAGTGTGCGTTCTCTGTCGCGACTGCCTCCATTCTTTCAAGTGCCCAGAATAAATTTACTGCTGTCGGTCTTGATGTTGCTAAGTATGCACATACCTTTTTTACTTCCTCTATCAATTCTTCCACCGTACTTTGAGTAACTTCCTTAGCTCCTAAATACACACCATAAGCTGCTGAAACACCAATCGCTGGCGCTCCTCTTACTTTCATTACTTGGATGGCATCCCACACACTTTCAGCTGTCTTGAAAGATTCATAGACAATCTCATTCGGTAGTAATGTTTGATCCAATAAAACTAAAGCATCATCTTTCCACTGAATTGGTATTAATTGTTCTTCCATCATCTTCTCCCCTTACTTCGCATAGTGCATGGACTGTTCTTTTAACGTTTCTACAAAGCTTGTACCTGTTTTATATTGATTCGCCTGTAAAATAAACTTCTTCGCTACTTGAAGACAAATGCGTTCTGCTCTAGCACGTGCTTCTTCGTTCTTGATACAAGTAATATCCTTTACTTTCGCTAGCCCAACAATACGACGAATTAACTCAAGGCCCGTCACTGCAGCCGTATCCTCTAATACAGATTGTAAATATACTTCGTTAAAGCCTTCTTCCTTCGCCATAATCTCTGTCACATGCATATTCCAAGCGTCTAAAAACTTCTTCTTAAATAAATCAATTACCTCTACCATTGTTGATTGTAGCCAATCTATATACGTATCTTTCTCAGCCCCGGGCGGCATGGACGCATCTACATTTACCCAAGCAAACATTAAGTTCGCCATTACATTCCCAACGTCATATCCCATCGGTCCATAAAAAGCAAACTCAGGATCAATAACCTTTGTAGAATCATCTCTTACAAAAACAGAACCAGTATGTAAATCACCGTGAATAAGTGCCTGTGCATTCGTCATAAAAGAAAACTTAAGTTTTGCTACTTCCATACGAAGCTCTTTATCACTATAAATATGCTCTCTAATCCATCCTTCATTTAACGGAAATAACTCATTACGCTTATTATGATTTGTAAATGGCTCAGCGTAGACGAGGTCTTCTGTAATTTCACATAACTCAGGATTTATATAATTTTTCACAAGTTCCTTCTTCTCTTTATGATTCATTACAACATCTGATGTTAATAGAAGAGTATTTACCATAAAAGTAGTTAAATCATCCGCAAGATTTGGAAACATTTGATGATTTATAAGTGCTGTACGCAATATAGTGTGATCGGATAAATCTTCCATTACGCAACAATTCATCACACTATCAAACAAATACACCTCTGGGACAAGCCCAGGTGCTAACTCTTCCTCTAACTGCAAAACATCTGATTCTATACGAATACGATTCGTCGACAACTTAAACTCATCTGAAATGCGTGCTGTATGCCCAGCTTGCTTTACAATGACAGAAATATTCTTTTGTTCATCCCAAACGCGGAATACATAATTTAAATTACCATCGCCTATTTCTTTACACTGCAACCCCTTTGCATCCTCAAACCTAGATAATTTCTCTTTCACATACACAATCACATCGCTAGCTTCCATTAAAAAATACTTCGTGAACTTAGACATGGTTTCCCCTCCACACTAATTGTAAGCGTTTTCTAAAAGCTATAAAAATAATAGGGTAAAATTTTTTCATCCTATATTATATCTTCTTCTTTTTGAAAGGTATATCTAGGTTTTATTATATCTTGTTAACATTTTGAGTCAATGTTTCTATATCATTGCAATATGCTTCCTAATTATATGTTTGAGATGACATAAATTGTTCAAAAAGATTCTAATTCATTTTATTTTATTTATCACACAATTCTTTGTAAAATAGAAATAAGCAATCCCTTTTCAAATCCACAACTTCTAAGAAATATTCCCTTCCTAACAATTTATACTTACACCATGTCTCTAACATACGCACTACTCTTTTACATACTCGTTGAAAATCGATTACATGAAAACTACCTTTTCATTCTCTAACAACCTTAATTGAGAATAAATATTAATTAAATTGATATAAAGTTAGTTTATTCTCTTGACAAAATAACCACTTCTATATGATAATTAATATCGAATTAGAATTATTATAGTTAATTAAAAAATATATTTTATGAGCACACTATTTTTTGATGCTCAAAACCAACATTTAGGAGGAATTTTAATATGTTATTAATCGGCACAGAAGTAAAACCGTTTAAAGCTAATGCTTACCATAATGGAGAATTTATCCAAGTTACTGACGAAAGTTTAAAAGGAAAATGGAGTGTAGTTTGCTTCTACCCAGCTGACTTCACATTCGTTTGCCCAACTGAACTTGAAGACTTACAAAACCAATACGCAGCTCTTAAAGACTTAGGCGTTGAAGTATACTCTGTATCTACAGACACTCACTTCACTCACAAAGCATGGCATGATAGCTCAGAAACTATCGGCAAAATCGAATACATTATGATTGGTGACCCAACTCGCACAATCACTACAAACTTCAACGTTTTAATGGAAGAAGAAGGTCTTGCTGCTCGTGGTACATTCATCATCGATCCAGACGGCGTTATCCAATCTATGGAAATAAATGCTGACGGTATCGGCCGTGACGCAAGCATTCTTGTTAACAAAATTAAAGCAGCTCAATACGTACGTAACAACCCAGGTGAAGTTTGCCCAGCTAAATGGCAAGAGGGTTCTGCAACACTTAAACCAAGCCTTGACCTTGTAGGCAAAATCTAAGGAGTTCGATCAAAATGATACTAGATGCAGATATAAAAACACAACTATCCCAATACCTTCAGTTAATGGAGAACGATATTTTACTTAAAGTAAGCGCTGGAGACGACGACGTATCTAAAGATATGTTAGCTCTAGTAGACGAATTAGCTACTATGTCATCTAAGATTACAGTAGAAAAAGTTGAATTAGAGAGAACACCAAGCTTTAGCGTAAATCGCCCTGGTGAAGACACTGGTGTCGTATTCGCTGGTATTCCATTAGGACACGAATTTACTTCATTAGTGTTAGCTTTACTACAAGTAAGTGGACGCGCTCCAAAAGTTGAACAAAAATTAATCGATCAAATTAAAAACATTCAAGGCGAATATCATTTTGAATCTTATATCAGCCTAAGTTGTCATAACTGTCCTGATGTTGTACAAGCTCTTAACGTAATGAGCGTTCTAAACTCTGGTATTACACATACTATGATTGATGGCGCTGCATTCAAAGAGGAAGTAGAAAGCAAAGACATCATGGCAGTACCAACAGTTTTCCTAAACGGCGAATCTTTCGGAAGCGGTCGTATGACACTTGAAGAAATTTTAGCTAAAATGGGTAACGGTCCAGATGCATCAGAGCTTTCTGATAAAGATCCATACGATGTTCTTGTTGTTGGTGGCGGCCCTGCTGGTGCAAGTGCGGCAATTTATGCAGCACGTAAAGGCATCCGTACTGGTATCGTTGCTGAGCGCTTCGGTGGTCAAGTAATGGATACTATGGGTATTGAGAACTTCATCAGCGTAAAACGCACTGAAGGTCCTAAGCTAGTAGCAAGCCTTGAAGAGCACGTAAAAGAATACGACATCGATGTAATGAATCTACAACGTGCAAAACGTTTAGAGAAAAAAGAACTTATTGAAGTGGAACTTGAAAACGGCGCTATTCTGAAAAGTAAGAGCGTAATCGTTTCAACAGGTGCTCGCTGGCGTAACGTTGGCGTACCAGGTGAAGCTGAGTTCAAAAATAAAGGTGTAGCATACTGCCCACACTGTGACGGTCCATTATTCATTGGAAAAGACGTAGCAGTTATCGGCGGAGGTAACTCTGGTATTGAAGCAGCTATCGACTTAGCAGGTATTGTTAAGCACGTAACTGTTCTTGAATTCATGCCAGAATTAAAAGCTGATGCTGTATTACAAGAGCGTCTTAACAGCTTACCAAACGTAACTGTTCTGAAAAACGTTCAAACGAAAGAAATCACTGGTACTGATAAAGTAAACGGTATTTCTTACATCGATCGTGAAACTGAAGAAGTTCATCACGTTGAATTACAAGGTGTATTCGTACAAATCGGTCTTGTGCCAAACACAGACTGGTTAGGCGAAACAGTTGAACGCGCTCGCGGTGAAATCGTAACAGACAAGCACGGCGCTACAAACGTACCAGGAGTGTTTGCTGCAGGTGACTGTACAAATAATCCGTACAAACAAATCATCATCTCTATGGGTTCAGGTGCAAACGCAGCTTTAGGTGCATTTGATTACTTAATCCGTAACTAATTATATAGACGTGAGTAAAAAAAAGCAGGTGCCTTGGCACCTGCTTTTTTTATAATCTTAATGTATAAACTAAAAACCTCTCATTCGCATTCTTCTCATAAGCCCCAGGTAACCTTACTTCCCTCTTTAGCTCAAACGCAGTCTGATTCTCCAAGAAGAAAATATAATCTTCAGAAGGATAGTATAAAATAATATCCACTTCTCTCTCCATCTCTTCTACCGAAAGTAAAATATTATTTACTACGTTCATAAATACTTGTACAGAAAATGGATTGAAGAAATAAAACCGATTATCACGTGGATCAATCTCATATTCCTGCGCTAAACAACATTCAAACCCAATCTTATCTTTACTGTTTCTTACCTTTCGTGCATAGCGCTCTAGATTATCCATTGCTTCTTTATAAAACTCTTCATTCATTTCAATTCCAACCGCTGAAGCGCCACACTTATGGTGCATGTAAAAGTTTAATCGTCCTTTTCCGCATCCAAAGTCTACAACTCGGTCGCTACTTCTTATTTCATATTGATTTAATAGTTCATCTAATCCGCTATATGGCGTTGGTTCATAACGATGATAGTGCATAGACTTGTTAAAGCCCTTTTGCTCACCGACAGTTTTTATATTTAAAACTGCATCATAATATTGTTCGTTCATTGATTTTCTCCTATTAAGAAATGGTACTTATTATTATACACCATGTACTGGAGACTCATTTTTCATTGGATTAACTGATACGTGAAATTATATCGACGATTTTCTGAATATATCTATCGTAACTTCAAATATATCAACGATTTTTTCAATATATCGACGTTTCGACAAGGAATATCGACTTACCGACAATTCACGACAAAAAAACAGGAGCTCTCTAGCCCCTGTCCTCTAATACTTTCAATACAGTTTGTTTCAATATTTCTACCCCATCCATAATACAACTATGATCGAACTTCATATACGGATGGTGTAATCCAGGTTGTAGGTTAGCCCCTAGTCCAAGCATGACAGCTTTTAAATGTGGTCTCTTCACTGTGTAGTAATGGAAATCATCGCTTCCTGTCGTATACAGTGGTCCAGTGCATCCCTCTTCTCCGTACACTTCAAGAATGCCTTTTCGCATAAAGCGCTCAGCTTCTTCTGACACTTCAGCTCCTGGCGCGAGATCGATCCACTCATACGATACTTTAGATCCCATTGATTCAGCCGACAGAATTACTCGCTCTATTTTTTGCTTCAATTCATTTAGTAATATGTTATTTTCTGCTCTGACATCTAAGCTAAAATGGCCGTTCCCCGGAATAATATTTAAATTATCTCCACCAGCTTGGCACCTTGTCATCTTCACTGAATAGGAACTTTGCGGTGGTAGCCATATATTTTTCAAACCGATATTGATCATAGAAATGACATCAATTGCATTTATCCCTTGATGTGGGCGTGCCCCGTGTGCATCATCTCCATGAATCGTTCCTTCTAAAAATCCTGCTGCTCCGTGACGAATAGACGGGGCAGCTTGTTTCAAAGGTAGTTCTTCAATCGGTCTTAAATGAACACCAAATAAGAAGTCAGCATCATCCACAGCCCCCTTCTCTACCATCTTTAAAGAACCATTTCCTTTTTCCTCTGCCGGCTGAAAAATAAATCTAACTGTTCCACTATTCCATCTCATATTTTTCAATTGTAAAATAAGCCCCATCACAATTGTCATATGAGCATCGTGACCACATGAATGATTCGCTTTAAATTCTCCGTCCACTTCTTGCCAAAGTGCATCCATATCGGCACGAATCGCAATAACTGGATTCCCGCTTCCGATTTCAGCAATCACGCCTGGGCAATCATCAAATATTTTATATGAAATTCCTTCTTCTTTTAAAAAGTTAGTAATATACGCTGTCGTTTCATACTCCTTCCAACTCACTTCAGGGTTTTCATGTAAATACTGAAAAATTTCAGTTAAACGCTCTTGTAGTTCTAATGTTTTCAAAGCTACATTCTCCTTCCCAAATTCCAAAACCATTCAGGTTAATTATACTTATGAAAAACAGATGTTTTTATGAACATATTGAATTTTAAGAAAAAAGTCAATTGTTTATTTTTAAATACGATCGACAACTTATTTCCACTCACTCTATAACGATAGAAGATTCCTTATTTTCTGTTTTTTTATTGACGCTCATATCAGTTTTTAGTTATTATAATTTAATAACGTCTATTTTGCGACAATTCTAAAAATACAAACATACATAATGAGGAGGCAGTTTATGAAAAAAGAAATACCTTTTGGCGTAGCAATGATCCCTGTTATCGTTACAGTTGCAGTTATGATGGTTACAATTGTTGTATTAAAACAAAGCCCTCACGTCCCACTTATTATCGGTACTACCGTTGCTTCTATCGTAGCTTGGCGTTACGGTTACAAATGGCACGATATCGAAGAAGCAATGTATAAAGGAATTCGCCTCGCATTACCCGCTATCGTTATCATTATTCTAGTAGGTTTAACGATTGGTGCTTGGATTGGCGGCGGAATCGTCGCAACAATGATTTATTACGGTTTAAATCTTTTAACTCCATCGCTATTTTTAGTTTCAATTACAATTATTTGTTCTATTGTTGCATTAGCTATCGGTAGCTCTTGGTCTACAATGGGAACAATTGGTGTTGCAGGAATGGGAATTGGCCTAAGTATGGGAATCCCAGCTCCAATGGTTGCCGGTGCTATCATTTCCGGTTCTTATTTCGGCGATAAAATGTCACCGCTTTCAGACACAACAAACTTAGCTGCAGGATTAACAAATACAGATCTATTCACACATATTCGTCATATGTTATTTACTACAATTCCAGGTTTACTTATTACTCTTATCGTTTATGCGTTCTTAGGAAGAAGCTTCGGCGCTAACAATATTGATGCAAAAGGTATCGATCAAACGTTACAAGTATTGCAACAAAACTTTGTTATCTCACCTTTCCTATTAATCATACCTGTAGTCGTTATGGTATTGGTCGCTAAAAAGGTTCCTGCGATCCCAGCTATTCTGGTAGGTATTATTTTAGGATTTTTATCACAAGTCTTTATTCAAGGCGGTTCTGTCTCCGCATCTGTTGGTGCACTCCAAAATGGATTTGTCATAGACACTGGCAACAAGTTAGTAGACGAACTCTTTAACCGTGGTGGCTTAGATTCGATGATGAATACAGTTTCTATGACAATTGTCGCTATGACTTTCGGAGGGGTACTAGAACATACTGGCATTCTTCGCTCAATTGTAAATCAAATTTTAAAATTAGCGACATCAGCAAAAGGGCTTATCGCTTCTACTATCGCATCTTGCTTTGCAACTAACCTTACTTGCTCTGAACAATATATTTCAATTGTTGTTCCTTCAAGAATGTACGCAAATGCATACACAGAAAAAGGACTACATTCTAAAAATTTATCCAGAGCATTAGAAGATGGCGGAACATTAACTTCTGTCTTCGTACCATGGAATACATGTGGTGTATTTATACTCGCAACACTTGGAGTTGGCGCATTCGAATATGCTCCTTATGCTATATTGAATTTCATCGTACCTATTATTTCAATCCTTTACGGCATAACTGGTCTCACAATTACGAAACTATCAGACATTGAAAAAGCAGAACTACTAAAAAAACAACAAGCTCAATTAGAAGCTTAAAGATAACGGTAAATTCAGTTCATATATTGCGCGAGGGCGCCCTTGTTGATAGGGCATTTCCTCCCCGCAAATATGAGCATATCCATAATCAACTAGTTTCTTTAATAACCTTTCTGTTGATCGGCGAGTCACTTGTAAGTATTCAGAAAGATCTGCTGCTGTAAACTTCAATGACGAATGTGATTGACTAAATTGAATAATTTTTGATAAGTTTGCTGGACTAAGTTTCGTTTCCTTCGCTATTTTCATGAGTTCCGGATTTTCATTCTTCAAACTTTGTACTCTCTGTTCTTTCGGGAACGGACCAAATAGTTCTTTATCACTTGTTAGTATATAAAAGCAGTGGTCTATTGGATTATTCTTCGCGAAACTTTGAGCGATTTTAGCATTTTGCTCCGCTTCTTTCACAGTTTTCCCGTAACCAAATCCAATAGCTATCGTTCCTTCTATACTCGCAAATAAAGTATTTATCATATTTGTTTTTATAATCGATTCAATATCACCACGAGTCGTATACAAAATGAACGTCATTTCATCAACTTTTTTAAATGAACCATGTAGTGCTTTTGAAATGGCATCTAATTGCTCAAGCAAATCTTCTCGTAATTCTAAAGAAGAAATCATACAAGCACCGACAGTAGCTGAATGGCTTTTTGCTAACTCAGCTTTTATTTTTGCATCTTTTAACCCATGTATAATGGATTGCTTCGGATCTATCATACGCTCTGAAGGAATACCTATTTTTTGTAGTTCATCATAGACAGCGTGAATACTAGTTAAAGCTAAATGAGCTTCTCCTGATTGATATTTAGCTATATGAAAATCCGTAACTCTATTTATTTCATCTTTACTCCACAGCATATTTTCATAATCAAACACTTGTGGACTTTCTTTTATACCGATATCATGGAACACATTTGTAATGAATGAGCTGTCTACTAAATCAATTGAAATTTTATGTGGTTGAATTCCTTGGTGATACATGACAGAAAGAATGGAAGATACGACAGTGGTCTCGTCTTGCTGTAAATACGTACTTGGAATTCGTAATTGTTCTCTTATTTCTTTTGCCATATAATAAGGTAAAGCACCTGAGAAAAAGATGAAGTCACAAGGCTTTAAACGCGTTAATAGTTCAGAAGATTCTGCCGGATGAAGGTAAATATATGGATCAATCTCTATTTCTTCTAGTTTATGAGCAATAGGTAAAAGTGTCTCCATAAACTCTTTTGAACCGACGACTGCAATTTTTATCATCATTTTTCTAACTCCTTATCATTAATTAACGACTATTTAACGTCAACTATATCAAATGTACAAAACTATTGTAAACAGGAAGGGGTCTCTACCTAATGAAAATTACAGCTATTCATCTTTATGCAATTCGTTTACCGCTTCGCGATCCGTTTGTTATTAGTTATGGTTCTTATTCTGATATGCCTTCTATTATCGTCAAAATGGAAACAGATGAAGGTATTATCGGTTACGGTGAAGGTGTTGCTGATGATCACGTTACAGGCGAATCATGGGAAAGTACTTTCCATACTTTAAAACATACACTTGCTCCTGCGCTCATCGGGCAAAATCCAATGAATATCGAGAAAATACACGATATGATGGACAATACAATTTACGGTGTGCCTACTGCGAAGGCTGCGATTGATATTGCTTGTTTTGATATAATGGGCAAAAAACTAAATCAACCTGTATATCAATTAATTGGCGGGCGCTACCATGAAGACTTCCCTGTCACTCACGTCTTAAGTATCGCCAAACCTGAAGACATGGCTGAAGAAGCTGCTTCCATGATTCAAAAAGGTTATCAATCTTTCAAAATGAAAGTCGGTACGAATGTAAACGAAGATGTAAAAAGAATTGAAGCGGTACGTGAACGTGTAGGAAATGATATCGCAATTCGTGTTGATGTAAACCAAGGGTGGAAAAATAGCGCCAACACATTAACAGCACTTCGTTCATTAGTTCATTTAAACATCGATTGGATTGAACAGCCTGTTGTCGCAGACGATATTGACGCAATGGCTCACATTCGTTCGAAAACAGACCTTCCGCTTATGATTGATGAAGGATTAAAAGGTTCTCGTGAAATGCGCCAAATCATTAAATTAGACGCGGCTGATAAAGTAAATATCAAACTAATGAAGTGCGGCGGCATATATCCCGCTGTAAAACTCGCTCACCAAGCAGAAATGGCCGGCATTGAATGCCAAGTTGGATCCATGGTCGAATCATCCGTTGCCTCTTCCGCAGGATTCCATGTCGCTTTCTCGAAAAAAATCATTACGAGCGTTGAACTTACAGGTCCATTAAAGTTCACGAAAGACATCGGAAACTTGCATTACGACGTACCATTTATTCGCTTAAACGAAAAGCCAGGACTCGGCATTGAAATAAATGAAGATACATTACAAGAACTAACCGTCTTTCAAGACGTTGTACGCTAAAGGAGGACTAAACACATGACAGTTCTATACAAAGGATCATTAAAACAAAATAACGAGCCATTTCACGTTACATTACTATCACTAGAGCACATCGATCAAATCTTATCACTACAAAACGTTGTAGTTGAAGCGCTAGAGGATAAAAGTCGCCTACAACCACTCTCGTTAGAAGAATTTCAATACATTCTAGAAGGAAACGGCATGATGATCGGTGCTTTTATCGAAAACGAACTCATCGCATTTCGTGCCCTACTCGTCCCTCCTATTGACGATGAACATTTAGGACTTGATATTGGTATAGCAGAAAGCGAACTACACCGCGTCATCTATCAAGAAATCTCAAATGTTCACCCAAACAACCGAGGAAATGGGATGCAAAAAATATTAGCTACAGTTATTATGGACGAATTACAAAAAGAAGATAGCAAATACGACTATGTTTGTTGCACCGTTGCCCCTTTTAACATTCCGAGTTTGAAGGATAAGTTTGCGCAAGGAATGGAGATTGCTGCATTGAAGGAGAAATATGGTGGTAGTATGCGGTATGTTTTTGTGAAGGAATTGCGTGGGGACAAGGAGAGAGATTGGACAGAGATTGAGAACGTTCTGATGAGCGATGCTGGTGGACAGCAGGCGTTGCTTTCAGAGGGGTATCATGGGTATGGATTGGAGAAAATAGACGAAGATTTTGTTGTGAAATTTGGACGATAATTGCTAAGTAAGAAAAAGGAGATGTCTGCTGTGACATCTCCTTTTTCTTCATTGAACATATCGATTGCAACTCCAAATATATCAGCGATTTTTGAAATATATCGGCGCAACTCCAAATATATCAGCGATTTTTGAAATATATCGACTTACCGACACACATTGCCAATAATCGCAACCTATATAAAGCGCATTACTAAACCGTCATCTTCCAACTAGATAATGCTAACCAATTCTCCATTTCCTTATAATCAGGCATTATTTTCCCGACAAGACGCCAAAAAGATCGATCATGATTTAAATGGACCATATGGCACATTTCATGAACAACTACGTAATCAATTACTCGCTGTGGTGCCATCGCTAGTTTCCAATTGAATGTTAGCTGTAAATTTGAATCGCAAGTACCCCACGTGCGACTACTATCTGTAATACGAATAGAACGTGGTTTTGTTTTGAAGTTACTTTGATGCACTTTAATACTCTTCTCTACCAATGACTTACACTGCTTATAGTAAAATCGTTTTAAAGCCTGCTGGATTTTCTCATCCTTAAGCTCTTCCACATAAATATGTAGCTTATCTCCTTCAAACACTGCACTGTCTTGCGTAATACTTGCATCTTGAGAAATCTGTATCGGATACGTATTTCCTAAATATAGAAAGCCCTCTCCTTGATCATAATCCTTTTCCTGCGGTCCAAGCGCTCGCTCTTGCATTTCCTTACGTGTTTTCTGAATCCAATCCCATTTCTCCTCTAGCAACTGGACTAAGTATTCAACAGGTGTTCCCTTTGGAGCCTGCACTTCCACATTTCCGTACGAATCTACAAAAAGACGCACCGACTTTTTCTTTTTATAAGTTATATGAAAATGAATTGTCTCACCTAAATATGTATGTACCATTTCATCACCTAGTGTATTATTTTACAAGTCAACTACCCCCACTAAGATAAAACATTTCAGTGGGGGCTTGAGTTAGAACACTAGGTCTTTTCGTCTATCGCTAGACAGTTGACGCTCTAGCATTCATGCCACCTTATGGTAACACCCCAAGTATGTTTTTGGTTGGTACTGGCAACGAACTATCGTTTTCCCACTTGCACCACCCTTTCGAAAAAGAGCAGTTCTTCCTTAT
>NZ_VLTE01000310.1:0-1233 GCF_007558965.1 Bacillus sp. HY001
GAATCTTATGGAATCAGCAACAACAAAAGAAGTTAAGTGATGATATTGAAGTTCATATTGTGGAGATTCCAAAACTCATGCAACAGTGGCGGAATGAACAAGTTAATCCCTGGGAAGATTCTTTTGTTCGTTGGTTGTTATTACTTCCAGCGAATGAGGATGAACAATTAACTCAAACATTGGAGGATATTGCGATGAACCAAGACCCTATTTTACAAAAAGCGATGAATAAATGGGAACGTATGAGTCAAGATTCTTCTTTCCGACAAGCGTATGAAGCAAGGGAGAAAGCGTTGATGGATGAAGCCGCAAAGTTTGCTTATGCAGAACAAAAAGGGATTGAAAAAGGGAAAATGCAACTTATTCGTGGTATGCATAAAAACGGAATGCCAATAGAAGATATTGCAAAGTTTACAAATTTACGTATAGAAGAAATACGAAATATTTTACAAGCCTAAATAATTAAAAGTAACAACTACAAATACTTGTAGGTATTATTTTTTAGTGACCGCCACCAGGAAGTATAGTTAATGTTTGAAAAGATTTGAACTACTCCTACTTTCACTTCGTTTTACAAAAAAGAAGGCCAAGGTTGAAAATAGATAAATCATAATAAAAAACTACAGGTCTGTAATTGATTAAGAACCTGTAGTTTTTTTATGTTTATCCTATTTTATTTTCCATTTTTTTGCGTTTCAATAATAAATTTTGAAACTAATTCTGATAATGCTTCTACTTTTTCTTTTATGTTGTTAGATTGATTTGATACTTCCTCAATTGATGCCGCTTGTGATTGGATTGACTGTACAGTTTGAGTGGTTTCTTTAGCTATTTGTGTTGCAGTTTCAGAAACACTTGATATAGAAGCATTAACTTCTTCTGTACCAGCAGACATTTCTTCTGTTGCTGCAGATACCTCTTGAATTTGGCTAGTGATTTTATTAATAGCCACCATAATAGATGAGAATGCTTGATCTGCTTGATAAGCAGCTTCTTTTCCTTCTGTAGCCTTTTGTTGACCTTTTTGCATGACATTCACCGTATCTTTTGTATTTGTTTGAATCAATTGTATTAAATGATTAATTTCATTTGCGGACTCTTTCAACTTCTCTGCTAAATTCCTTACTTCGGCTGCAACTACTGCAAACCCTTTTCCATTTTCTCCAGCACGCGCAGCTTCAATAGCAGCGTTTAATGCGAGAAGATTGGTTTGTTCGGCAATGTTAGTGATAG
>NZ_VLTE01000311.1:0-259 GCF_007558965.1 Bacillus sp. HY001
AGAATAATCATTTAGCCTTTGGAGCTGGTATACATCACTGTTTGGGAGCTCCATTAGCGCGACTAGAAGGACAAATTGCATTAGGCACTTTGCTACAGTGGCTTCCTAACCTTTGCCTAGCAATCAAACCGGATCAATTAAATTATAATCATAGTAAAATGCGTTCTCTTGTTAATCTGCCAGTTGTTTTCTGACCTATAATTACAATGGGGTTAAGCTGTTTTGGTTTTTTTGTTGAAAAAAATTGTTATATTGAAAT
>NZ_VLTE01000312.1:0-399 GCF_007558965.1 Bacillus sp. HY001
TGCATTTTATGTATGTAACTTACTCAAAATATAAGAAAAATAGCTTAAAAATTTTAAAATTACTAGGTTGAAAAATAAATTATACTGTTGCAAGTTGAGAGAAATAGGGAAAGGATACTGCAAACGTGTTGCAAGTTGATGAGTTAAGGAAAGCGAAGCGCAAAAGAAATGCAAGTAAAGAAGAAATAGGGAAGAGAAAAGGCAACCATGTTGCAAATTAAGGACTAAGGGAAAGCAAAGCGCAAAAGAAATGCAAGTAAAGAAGAGTAGGTAAAAGAAAGAGCAACCATGTTGCAAATTGAGGACTAAGGGAAAGCAAAGCGCAAAAGAAATGCAAGTAAAGAAGAGTAGGTAAAAGAAAGAGCAACCATGTTGCAAATTGAGGACTAAGGGAAAGCA
>NZ_VLTE01000313.1:0-329 GCF_007558965.1 Bacillus sp. HY001
AAGGGTGTAACGCGTGAAATATTATCAAAAGTAAACGCATTAATTGATATTGGTTTAGGATATCTATCCCTAAATCGTGGAACAGACACTTTATCAGGTGGCGAGGCTCAGCGAATAAAAATTGCAAAATATTTAAGCAGTTCATTATCTGATTTAGTTTATATTTTTGATGAACCTAGTGTTGGGTTACACCCACATGATATTATCCTTATTAAACAAGCACTAACTAAGCTAAAAGAACAAGGTAATACAGTTATATTAGTTGAACATAATCCTAGCATCATAGAAATGGCTGACTATATTGTAGAAATGGGACCAAAAGCTGGGAC
>NZ_VLTE01000314.1:0-316 GCF_007558965.1 Bacillus sp. HY001
GGTAGCCACTTGACTTTGACTATTTTTGAGACTTTCTTAAAACAATCTTCTTCCAACATTTTCACTTAGATCAGTAAGCATTTTTCTTAAATAAAAAAATAAAGTACCCGAAACCGTTACACCGAACATCTTAATTACAATTACAATTTCCATTTCATAGATAATGTGCATGCATCTGTTTTAAATTGCTTATGTTCTAAGGGATGCTTAAGGGCTACATTATTATTATGAACATTATCAATTTCTAACCATTCATCATTATTATCGGCTTCATCAATCCAAAGTAGATAGACGAGGAAAATATACAAGAATTCTG
>NZ_VLTE01000315.1:0-211 GCF_007558965.1 Bacillus sp. HY001
TATTTATTCAAATCCCATAGCGGGCTTTGAATAAGTACGGTTTCATTTAATTATTAATTAACATTTTTTTATATAAGCCGTACTCCATCAACTTTTTTATTAATTTTCAGTCCGTGACTAAAATTATTCATCTTAAACACTTGAAATGATATTTACTATTTTTTTGTAATTTACCATTTTGATATTAGTGGCCAAATCCTTTTATTATCGT
>NZ_VLTE01000316.1:0-842 GCF_007558965.1 Bacillus sp. HY001
GTGACTAAAATTATTCATCTTAAACACTTGAAATGATATTTACTATTTTTTTGTAATTTACCATTTTGATATTAGTGGCCAAATCCTTTTATTATCGTCCTCAGAAAGAGATGCAAATTTGTGAATTCCTAAATAATTAAATACCCTCTCTACTGGTTTAGTATTAGGCGGAATACTGTCTACCTGTACCGCCAGGAATTCTTGAGATGCAGATATGGTACCTTTTATTGAAATAGCTTTAGAAGTTTCAGTTAGACTCTCAAATAAATTAATTTGACTTTTTTTATTTCCAGTCCCATTCTGAAATTTCAATAACCCTGATTTCATACAATATTTAATCGTCATTTTTTTAATCCACATAAACTATCCATCCCAACACACTTTTTTATAAAAATACTTCATCACAAAATATAACAATCAAAAGTACCCGCATCTTAACTACATGCGGATACTTTTGTTACTATATTTTGCTGTAAATAAGAATCATCTTACATACTTCATATGGAAAGAGAAATGCTCATGTAAGAAAGTGGAAATAAAGAAATAGCTATGATCATAGCCCTCCATTTTTTTATAAGTTACCAGTTGACTATCTTTTTGAGCATTCTCTAAGAAAATATGCTCTTCCAATTGTTTTGGATAAAACTCGTCTTGACTACCTTGCATAATAAGAATAGGTGGAATCGTATCTTCTTTAATTAATTCTGAAGCATCCCATTGTTTCCAAGAATCTTTATCTTCACCTAAATAAGAAGTGAAAGCATTGATTCCCCACGGAACTTGACTAGGGGTTAAGATTGGCGAAAAAGCAGAAATTGCTTTGAATCTCTTAGCATTTTTCA
>NZ_VLTE01000317.1:0-386 GCF_007558965.1 Bacillus sp. HY001
TTCCTTTGTAACTCCGTATAGAATGTCCTACAACCCCAAGAGGCAAGCCTCTTGGTTTGGGCTATGTTCCGTTTCGCTCGCCGCTACTCAGGAAATCGCATTTGCTTTCTCTTCCTCCAGGTACTTAGATGTTTCAGTTCCCTGGGTCTGTCTTCCTTACCCTATGTATTCAGGTAAGGATACCATACCATTACGTATGGTGGGTTTCCCCATTCGGAAATCTTCGGATCAAAGCTTACTTACAGCTCCCCGAAGCATATCGGCGTTAGTCCCGTCCTTCATCGACTCCTAGTGTCAAGGCATCCACCGTGCGCCCTTTCTAACTTAACCAAACTAAAAATTAAAAAATATGAGCTACACTGTTATCTAGTTTTCAAAGAACATAC
>NZ_VLTE01000034.1:0-13334 GCF_007558965.1 Bacillus sp. HY001
GAGTATGTCCAAAACCGTACTCTTCTACTCCCTATTGTAAAAAAATGAGTCCGATGCCAAAAGGCATCGGACTCATTTTTTTAACTTGATGGCTATGGCCCATATGGACAGCTTATTTACATCATTATTAGGAGTGGACAAACAAATCACTTCCATGTCATCTTAATTTTAGTTTTTTCAACTCTTCTTCAGGGACATTTCTATGTTTGTAATGAATGGCTTTTATTTCATTTCCTTTTAGATGATATTATTGATTATTACACGATTCAACCTATTCAAAATGAATAATATAACTTTTAAAATCCCTCATTAACTAGCTCTCTTATCGAGTTTAATTTTGCAGAGAGCTCAATAAACCATTCTTCATCCCCTGTTAATAATGCAAGGTCTATAAGATAAAGGATTTGTTCCTTATTTATTACCTTTGATTCAGGGAGTTTGTTAACGTGTTTACTAAAGAGTAAAATCGCTTTGTTCATTGTGTACTTGTCGTCACGTTTCACAATGCTAACTGTAACTACATCTTCCACTTCATCAAGTGATACAATGTAACCAACTATGAATTCACCATCATTTGATATTCCACGAACCCAATCTCCCACTTTTAAAACATGATTATTATTTGACACCATACCTTTTCACCTTCTTATAAGTATTTTTTGTAACGTTAAAAACTAACTCTAACTGTAATTATTTTCATTACAGTTGTTTTTGAAGAACTCACGGCTACATAATAATTAAGCCGCTTAACGTTCTTGATTAATAAGGTCAACAACTTCTTTCATTGTATAATTCTTTAAATATTCACCTAGATGTTCTTCCGCACCTAAAAAAATAGCAAAAAGAACTTTCCGCATGTTCGAACCTACAATACACTGATCATTTGATTCTGGACACTTCGGTTGCAATGCACCTTCAGAGGTTATTTGATAAATATTCCAAAGATTAATTTCACTTAAATCACGGGCAAAAATAAAACCTCCACCAGTTCCCTCTTTTGATTGTATAAACTTATGTTTTTTTAACAAACTTAGCACTTTGCGAATGCGTACTGGATGAACACCTGCACTTTCTGAAATAGCATTACTTGTTGACATCCGATCTGGTTGTAAAGCTAAATAAGTTAAACTGTGAATGGCCAAAGTAAAGTCGCTGTTCATTATTGTCCTCCTACGATAAAAAATATGATTTCTCGCTTAGTAACATACTGTAGCCATAAATATTACAGATAGGTTAGTCAAACGTTAAAATATATAAGAAACATGCTTAGCATGAAAAAATAAATCCCTTTATATTCTATCAGAACTCCCCTATATCTCCTAACTTCATTTAACTTTTTAAGTTGCAAATAAATTTAAACAGTCCACTGTTTCTTAACTTGTTCTTCTGCCAATTGTTTAATTTTCGTCCAAATCGTATCTTTACTCACAATAACATTTGTGCGATAGTTTCTATCTTTATAATTAACTGTAACACATACTTCAATCACTTTTATTTCCTCCTTTCAAAATATTACTTATTAATTAGCCATTTTTTGCAATTCCATATTCAAAAATGTTCGAACGCTACGCGGTAAAAATTTTCGAATTTCATCCTCATTAAAACCAACCTGTAATCTTTTTTCATCCAGCATAATTGGACGACGTAACATTTGAGGATACTCAATTATTAATTTATAAAACTCATTAAGCGAAAGCGCCTCAATATTGATATTTAATTCCTGAAAAGTTTTAGATCTAGTTGAAATAATTTCAGTAGCACCATCTTCAGTTAAACGAAGAATGGATTTAAGTTCATCAACTGTAAGCGAATTTGATACGATATTTTTTTCGGTATAATCAATTTGATGTTCTTCAAGCCATGCTTTTGCTTTTCGGCATGAACTACAGCTTGCTGTCGTATATAAAATCACCATATTTTACACACACCTTTACTTTTTAAAATTATTATATAGATTATTGAAATGTATTAAAAAAAATTACAGTTTAGAATGAAATACACGTTATATTATTTATTCGAGAATATTTAATTTATCTGTTTTTTACAAACGATGGCAACTCACTTCTAAAAACTATACTGTAATTTTAAACTTTACAGTTCAATTAATCAACTGTTAAGTCTTGGATGCATTCCATTAGGGGCACAAATCATTTTCCTTTTTACGAATGTCCTATAGTGTTACAGCTAACCACTTCTTTAAAGTACATTTTATCCCGCTATTTGAGTGCACCGCCTCAAAATTTGGCAAGAGCAAAAAAGCAAAGCGCGCACACTTTGCTTCTTACAAAATCCCTTTTAACTTTTTACCAATTAACTCCGCTAAATACTCATAACCTTGTCGGCCAAAATGTAAACCGTCTTTTTCATCATCTTCTACAAATTTTTTATAATTCTGTTCTTGAATCATCTCAGCATGTAAGTTTAAAAAATAACTTCCTGTTTCCTTCGCCACTTCCTCTACTACGTCTGCATACTGACCAAGTACTTTATTGGTTCTATTATACTGGCGTTCTTCATCAACTGGTGCAGGACTAATAAGTAATACTTTTTCTGGTGAAATCATACTTACAATCTTCTCTAAATTACCTTTGTATACTTGTAATGGTACTGGATCAAATAATACCGAATCATTCGTACCAAGAAAAACAGTTACAAAGTCTGGTTTATGGGATAGTACATCATCTTCAACCCTATGTAACGCATCAAACGTATTATCACCCGGAACACCCGCATTTACTACCTTCCAATTTGAAAACATCTCTTGCAGACGCGGTGTTAACCTCGGCGTTCCATCAAAAAACATTTCATCAGCTGTAATACTATCACCGAAGCATACTAACTTATTCATAAAAACTAACTCTCCTTTTACGTACGAAATAACTTTCCTTCTACCGCCTTAACATATCTTTCAGCAGAACGTTCCACTGCCTCATTTGCATTCTCTTTCACTACTCGGTGAAAAGCATTATATAAACGATTAAATTGTAACGGCTTCACTCGATTCGCCATTTCCTCCACTTTTCTCGCTGGTAATGGAATTAAGTTTGGATAACTGTACATGAAGCTCACCCACTGCCTATCCGCTACGACTTGAATAATATCACCTGTTAACAAAATACCTTTCCCATCATTTCCTTCTTCCCAATGTAATACAGAACCGCCGCTAAAATGTCCTCCGAGACGATGAATAGTAATTCCGTCCGCTAATTGTAAAGACTCGCCAGACCAATAAATAATACGGCTACTTGGGCGTACTACCCACTCTTTATCGTCTTCATGTATATAAATTGGTACATCAAACGTTTCTGCCCATTCTACTTGTGTTGAATAATAATGAGGATGAGATAGTGCTATCGCATCTAACCCGCCCAACTCCTTTATCTTCTCAATTGTCGTTTCATCTAAATAAGTAATACAATCCCATAGTAAACGATACGCTTCCGCTTTTACTACATATCCCGTTTGACCAATCGCAAATTCCGGTTTTGACGTAATACTATAAAGCCCATTTTCTTCTTCTATCATTTCATTTTTATATGTGCCACTCGATTGCAAGTTTTCTAAAGTCGTCCAAGACTGCCCTTTCGGATTCACATATTGTCTCTCCTCATCACAAATAACACAACTTACCGGTTCTTCCACACTCGCTGCATACTGTACGCCGCACGTTGTACAAACGAAATTTTTCATAATAATTCCCCCTAATCCCTATATTTTTATTAAGCTGTTTTTTGTTGATAGTGATCTACTTTTTTATTTTCGATTAATAAACCTATTAGAGTCAGTAAATAGACAGCTGTAACTGACAATGGAATGACAGTAAATCCATTGTCTGCAAAAAGAATCCCGCAAACTGACGTGACGAATACAGTCCCTATTGACAATAAACCATAACTTTTACTCTCATAAATCCATACGTACGGTACAAAATGAACACCTATTAACATTGCTACTACAAAAGGTAACCACTCTGGAAATTGAAAATAGGCAAGTAATACAAACGGAATATTTAATACATTTATCCCGCCAATTAATCCAGCTAAAGTCCCTAGCGGATTTCCTTTCGCAAACATATCAATTTTTAATATGGCAGCTATCATTAAACCTAAAGGAAACACACAACCCATACCAATTAAATACACCCACACAACTTGCTTTTCAGAAAGAAGAATACCCGTTACACTCGCTACAATCCAAAACAAAATACCAGCTATTATAACAGGAACTCCCTTCTTCGTTTTTTGCGCTAAATCTTTTTTTGCTTCTGCTATGTTCATTTCACTATCTCCCCCCAACTATTTGTACTATAAAGCCGGATTGATTTCGTCCATCCAATAACGCCAAGCTACTAAATAATCTTCTAAATCTTTCGGGTGGTGCCTCAAACATGTATCTATACGCAAATATAATCCTATGACTATCTCCTCGTACAAATCTCGTTCTTGTTTATGAAATACACATTGTTTCATCACATAAGCAATCGTTTCTTTCGTTATATCTTCCGGAGATGAACAGAACGCGTAAACTAAGTCATATAAAGGTTCTCCAAGGATTGGTAACGGATCAATTACTCCATGTAACCTATTTTCTCGAAATATAAAATTATGAAATCCGAAATCACCATGTAATAAAAATGGCTGATTTACTCCGGCGTCCCTATTTGCTAGTTTAAGAACAATTCTATACTCTTCCTCACTTATGTAACGTCTTACATTTTCATGAGCTTCTACCACATTTGTTGTTAAAAATTCATTCCAAGATTGAACCGGATTTTCTTTCCAGCCCCAGCCATCTGCCTCTGGAACAATTTTATACTTATTGATCACTTCTTTTACAAGTGTACGAAGCGTACTTCGTTTATATCCTTGTTCGCACGAAGTATTACCTTCAAGGAAAGAATACACAATATATGTATGTAAAGGTTCCTTATACAAAAGCTTTGAAAATAAAGTATTCCCCTCATAAAAAGAAAGAAAATGAGCTTCTCCACGTATTACTTCCGCTTCATTCAGCTTTACAACATATTTTTCGTCCAACAAATATACAGTACTTGTCGTTCCTCCGTTCAACACTTTTACGTTATTTGGATCATGTGAAATAACTTTCTCCTTAACGAGTTGTGCAGCAATTATTGAAATGTCCATTCCCTCACCCTTTAATCCCGAAGATTCCCTCAATTTCAAAGACAACTTTACTATTATTTGACAAACAAATAGGAAACCCCTTCCAAAATCTTAATATAACAAAAATTCATTTACTTTTATATTTCAAAAATAGGGAAATACTAACAACAACGTTACATACATATAGGAGGACAATATGAAACCTGAATTTTTAAAAGCGGTACATGATGCCATTGGTAATGTCGAACACATTCATATAGAAGAAAGCGGTGCTGACAGCTTACTTATCCATCATGATGATGCACAGCAGTTACAACAAGTCGCTAGAACGCTAGAAAACAACAATTTCCGCTCTGCTTTAAGAACAACTGGAGATGCTTCGTATATTGAAGTGTTGAACAGATAATGAAAGTCCGGATATATTCTGGGCTTTCTTTTTATATCGAAACTTCAAATTCGTTCACATACACCGCTGTTCCTGCAATATCTATTTGTAACTTCTCATTTTCTACATCTTTCGTTACATATACCGTTACACGACCATCTTTATTCATTTCCTGTCCTTGTTCCACGATTAACTCCATTTCATGATCAAAATCTTTCTTCAAATACGTCGCATAGTACGCTCCCATTACACCTGAAGCTGTTCCTGTCACTGGATCTTCAATCGTTCCCGCATAAGCCGATGAGAAATGACGCCCGTGCATTTGTGCCTGCTCATCATAAGTTTCTAAACAAACTGGATGAATAGAAGCTTTAGGTATTTCTTTTAATACGGATGGAAACACCTCATTGTTAGGTTTCATTCTCTCACATACATCTAGATTTTTAACCGGTACAAGTACGGTCCAGTTCCCCGTACTTCCATATACAATCGGCAAACTTACATCTACATCATTTTCTTCTAAACCGATACTATGAGCTAATTCTTTTTTTGAACCGGTAAATTCTTTAAACTGAGGTGCTGCCTGCCTCAGTTTAATAAAGGTTTCTCCATTTCCATTTACACCTATTTGTATCGGTAAAATCCCAGCCTTCGTTTCAATCGTAAGGTTACTTTTCTCTTCTAGTAAACCTCTTTCACACAAGGAAAATATTGTTCCTACTGTCCCATGACCACATAAATCCATTTCAAAACCAGGGGTAAAAAAGCGCATTCTTATATCTGCTACTTTTGAAGAAAGGACGAAAGACGTTTCATTAAATCCAACTTTTTCAGCAATAAGCTGCATTTCCCCTTCCGTTAATCCATCCGCATCTAATACAATACCTGCTGGATTCCCCATATTTGGTTTATTCGTAAATGCATCATAATGAAATACCTTTATAGTCTTCATTTTTTCTCCTAACTTTCTTTAAAAATTTTATAATAAAGCTCTATCTCCGTTTTCACCGAACAATTATTTCTCCAAAATATCTTCTGCATCTTTTCATTTGAAGTATGTGTGCTGCCGATGTAATAAGTAGCGCCCATTTCCTTTAACATATGTAAAGATTGAAGATGCAGTTGCGAAGAGATTCCTTTCCCGCGATAATGAGGCATTACCCCAAAGTAAAATAATCGTCCTTCACTTTCTGTTCCAGTCTCTATATGCGGTATAGACAAACCAACCGGCTCATTTTTATCATAAAAAACAATGCATGACTTCTCCCAACCTTTACCTAACTCTGTTTGCACTGAATAAAAATGCTCATCAATATTTAAAGTGGAAGTTTGATTTCCTGAATTCAACATACATTGCTCCCAAATGCATTTAAAATCTTTTACCGATAACGTTTCTTCTATTGAACGGTATGTAAATTGTTTTTCAAGCGCTTCTACATTGTCTAACTCTCTACACACTTCTATCTTTGCTGCATATAAAGAAAAACCCGCATCAAGTAACACTCTCGCACTTGTGTTATAACTACTAAACCTTTTATTTAATACAATACTCGCTCTGTTTAACTCCCAGTTAAAACAAATTTCTTCAAATCTACTTATCTTCTCTTTATAAGTTTGTACGTTATAAAAGGCAACTTCTTCTATCTCTTCAATCGTTACTGCATTTGGTAAACCATTTAATATTTTTTTCGAAGGACCAAATAAACTTTGAACAACTGTAAGATCGTACTTCACCACTTTAATTCTCCTATCCCAGGCTCAATAAACTTCCCTGAAACATCCTCATTTGAATCGATTACCCAATCATATATATTTTGCGCTCCTTCAGCCGGAGTCATATTCGCATCAAAGGCACCAATGTCAGTCTTTAATTTTCCAGGGTGAATTGCCGTTACATGAATTCCTTTATTCTCAAACTCTTGTTGTAAGCAGAGTGTTAACATATTTTGTGCAGCTTTAGCAATTCGATAGGAATATGAGAACTGACCTTGCGGAAACTCTTTACTCGCCATTTTATGTAATGACCCTAAGCGAGAGGACACATTTATTATTCTCGGATGATCCGATTTCTCTAAAGCTACATATGTACCTTTTACAGCTCGAATTACACCTAAGCAATGAATGTTAAATAAGTCCGTTAACTCTTCTGAATTCGTCTGTAAAATCTCAGTCTCCTTTCCAGTAATTCCAGCGTTATTTATAACTAAATCAATATACTCTGTATATTTCTTAAGCTGGTTCTTAATTTGCGCCGTACTCTCATCAATCGATAAGTCTGCCAATATAGGAAAACATCTACAACTAAACATTTGCTTCAATTGCGTTACCGCAGCCTCAGTTCTAACTAACGGATAAACGATATGCCCATTTTCATGAAATACTTTTACTAACTGTAACCCTAATCCGCGATTTCCACCTGTAATTAGAACTCTCATATTTCCATCTCCTTATTTTTAAAATAAATAAGAAAATCCATCCACTTATCCTTCTCTAAAGAAAAAGCCTCTCTCTTGCATTCCAATGAAAAACCTGCTCTTTCCGCGAGACGGACGGACGGCTTATTATCAACATGTATATGTAATTCAATTCTATGAAAATGAAGACTACTAAAAAATAACGATAACGCAGCTTTCACACTTTCAATACCATATCCATTTTTCCAGTATTGATTATGTATGGAATACCCCATCATCGCCCATTGATAATCCATACGTAAAATTTTTATTAGCTCTAGCTTTCCAATATTAGCTCCGTCTTCTTTACGAAAAATACCTAATACATACATCTCATCTCGATGTGCTGCTTCATCAAAACCTCTTATCCATTCCGTGAACCATTCTTTCGTTGAACACGACATGTCATGATAGCCATCATCGTATTTATACTGAGCTGGTAACCGCATTTGGAATCCATCTAGCCAACTTTTATAATCTTCTTTTTGAAACGGACGGATACTAAGTCTCTCTGTCTCTACTTGTAATAGCGGCAGCTTCATTTATATCTCTTCCTTTAATTATTAATTGAATATTCTTTATTATCTTACAAGAAATAGAAAATCTAGTAAATTATTATGTTTTTGATGAACAGAGCTCTGTTAAACTACAATGCCGATTTTTAAGACATACAAAAAGGAAACCCCGTTCTGAAGGGTTTCCTTTTGCCATCACACTACCAATGTTATCTATGATTTAAAAAGGTATATTCTGTCTTTAATATTCCATAAACATCGACATCTTCATATGTATTTAATAAAAGTCTATTCTGTCTCAATGTGCCTTCTTTACACAAACCCGACTTTTCTAACACCTTAATCGATGATCTGTTTCTGGAAATAGCAGATGCCCAAATTTTATTTAGACCTAATTCAATAAAGCCAAAATGAATCATTCTATTTACAGCCTCGGTTGCAAAACCTTTCCCCCAATAATTCTTACCAATCCAATAACCAAGCTCACCTCTATTGTTACCTTTGTCAATTCTTAGTGTAATTGTACCTACAATTTCTCTTGATTCTTTAGAAATGATTCCTAAAGGATATTCGATTCCTTGCCTCATAAGTTCTGGTTGCATATCGACCCAATCTTGCGCGAACTCCAATTTATATGGGTGTGGAAGCCCAAGAATATTGGCTAATTCCTTGTCATTAGCTAATTCTTTAATTCTACATACATCATCATTGGTAAAAGGTTCTATACATAAATTCTCAGATTCTAATTTTATAGCCACATTTTCTCCCCCTTGTACTGAAATTAATTAACTTCCTTTATTTTCAATATTACACTAAAAATAAACAAAAAGTTTCAAATATTAACAATATCCACTAACAGAATCATAAACAAAAAATCCAGCTATGCTTTGTACATAACTGGATTCCTCATCATCTAATCACTTTTTATTTTACAAGTACACCTTCTCTTAATTCCCTCTTCAATACTTTCCCTAACGCATTTTTTGGTAATTCTTCCATAAATACAACTTCGGGTATTTTATAACTTGCTAGTTTTTCTTTACAGTGCTGTATAATTTCTTCTTCCGTTAAAGGCGTTTGCATATCTTTTACAATGTACGCTGTCGGAATCTCTCCCCAAAAGTCATCCGGAACTCCAACTACTGCAACTTCTAAAATACCATGTAGTTCATGAATGACATCTTCTACTTGATCTGGATATACGTTATCACCACCACGTATGATAACGTCTTTATATCTTCCCATAATATGCAGGAACCCGTCGTCATCTATCATGCCAGCATCGCCCATGTTAAACCAATTATCTTTTACTACCTTCTTTGTCGCCTTTTCATTATTCCAATACCCTTTAAACATGTATGGACTTCTTACATGAATCTCTCCGACTTCATTTGCTATTAGTTCATCACCTGTTTCTGGATGAACAATTTTTAACTCTACATGTTTCAGTGTTTTCCCTACAGAAGACATCTTTTCTTTTCCCATCATTGGATGCCATGAAGTTACAACCCAACCTTCTGTACTCCCATAGCCTTGCACCATATAAATTCCTTTTTCCATATATTTTTGAATAAGTGTTTCTGGCACTTTTGTTCCACCGCTTTGTGCTACTTTAAAAGTTGAAATGTTACGTTCTTTTTTATTTAGCTCATCAAGCATGTAGCTATAAACAGCTGGGAACGCAAGCATCGTCGTAACCTTCTCTTCTTCAATCTTATCCCAAATAAGAGCAGGATTCGAATCAGCTAAAAAGATCATCGTAACACCATGATAAATACAATTTAAAATAGACAGCACGCCACTCATATGAAATAAAGGATGCACGGATAAAAAGCGTTCACCTGCAGGAAATTCTCTTTGGCCCGCAATTTCAGTAAAATAATGATGTAAGTTTTTATGTCCAATTACACATGCTTTTGCCTGTCCAGTCGTTCCTGAAGTAAATAAGTAAATCGCATCATCATCTTCATGAACTTCTACGTTCGGTTCTGTCATTGTCTGTTCTTGTAATGTTAATTCAAATGAACCAAAGCCTTCTTCTGTCGTTTTAATTACATAAAGAATTTCTTTAACAGCATCAATCTTTAGAACTTCATGAAATTCTTCATCAATAACTAATACTTTTAATTTTGCTTCTTTTACAATCGTTTCTAATTCATACGCAGTAAGCTGATGATTTAGCGGAATACATACAGCTCCAATTTTTAAACTTGCCATCATAACGATTGGAAACGGATGATTATTTTTGCATAGTATTCCAATACGATCTCCTCTTTGTACACCGTTTTGTAACAAATAGTGTGCAAGCTGATTTACGCGTTCATTATACTGTTGAAACGAATACCTTTTCTCTCCGCCTACAAGCGCTTCCAAATTTGGTGACTGCATTGCTCTTTTTTGTAATAATTTTTGTATCGTTCTCAAGTAAAACTCCCCTTTATATATGTTAGATTTTTTATTTTACCAGATTAACTATTAATTTACTAAAGATTACACTTAGTGAATATAAAATCAATAAAAATAGCCATCTACTTAACAAGTAAATGGCTATTCCCTTTTATATATTAGAATACTGCTTATTCATCACATATCGTACATACTCAGGCGCACTTTTATCAATCTCTTCATCACTTAATTTATATTCGGCACCATATAAATAAAATGAAGGTATAAATTTCATGTCTGTATATAAGCACGTAGCTTGAAATGGTTTCGTCAACTCATCCATCGTAATTCCGCTATTTTCATAGTCTTTTTCTAATCCACCTATAGAAATAGCTAAACCAAATTCTTTCCCCTTCACTTTATCTCCTTTTGATCCGTACGCAAATCCATATGTTAATACATCATCAAACCATTTTTTTAATAATGGTGGTGAGCTATACCAGTAAAGCGGAAATTGAAATATATATCGGTCGTGTTCTACTAACAGCTTTTGCTCTTCTTCCACATTAAACTCCCAATTCGGTGCCACTTTATACAATTCATGCACCGTAATTTCATCCGAATGTTTCTCAAGTTCTTCTATCCATCTTTTATTAATTTTTGATTTTTCAATATCAGGGTGTGCTACAATTACAAGTGTTCTCATCATTTCCCATCCCCTTTTCAAATTATTCAATCCTTTACGTATTAGTATGAGTGAGTCACATATAATTGAAAAGTACGTACTTTAAAGTGCTATAGGAACCTTAAAGTACCTTTGGAGGTGTTATATGAATCAAAATGAAGACTGCCCAATTGCAACGACACTCGATGTAATCGGCGGAAAATGGAAGGTTCATATTTTATGTGTTTTGATGGATGGGAAAATGCGAACAAATGAAATCCGGCGAGAAATCCCAAACATTACGCAAAAAGTTCTTACACAACAACTTCGGCAACTTGAAGCTGACGGGATTATCCATCGTACTGTATATCAAGAAGTACCACCAAAAGTTGAATACACAATAAGCGAGTACGGGAAATCTTTAATGCAAATTATGGATGAACTATGTGAATGGGGAAAAGATCATCAAATCAAAAGATTACATGACTAAAAAAACGTACCCATTTCTTTACAGACTAGCGGGAACGGCACATCACTATCAAGCTAACAAAAAGACCTTAATAAGAAAGCTTTCATTTTTACAGTCCATTTAAAATTTAGCTTGATAGTGATACGGCAAGACCCAAATAAAGAAATACATTAGACAAATCGAAAAACAACAACAAATACGACTAACATTACTAAGAACATTACAGTTACTGAAGTGCTTTCTTTTGAAGTCTAAACAGTCATCCTTTAAGCCAAGCTTAATAATATCGCTTTTGTGCGATTATCCGTTACTTCATAATAAATTTCTAACCCTTTCCGAGTACCTGTAACGACTTTAGTAGCTTTTAGTTTAGATAAATGTTGACTAATTGTACTTTGAGGCATTTGTAATGTTTCATACATTGTCGTTACGTTAATAGGACCTTTTGCAAGCATTATTTTTACTAATGATAAACGGACCGGATGCGCCAGCACCTTTAATACTTCAGTGATTTCTTCATACATTTCTCTCATATTTTTTCTCCCCTTTTATATAAAGTGAAACTTTAATCAGTGGGGGTTTTCTTCATCCCCCACTGATTATTAGTTGAACCAATCGGGCTTTTATGGGCAGTTGATCCCCCGCCTAACTTCTTTGCTTTCGCTGAATTTTGAGGCGGGGGTCTTACTGCCCATTAAAGCGGGATAACTATTAATGATATCCATATATATAATTCGAAAGGATATACGATTTTATGTCCGTCATTTTAAAAAAATATTAAAAAATCTCTTCAGATGGAGGGAATCCTCCCTATTCTATAGATTATTCTTTCACTCGATATTATCTGGTAGGGGCCTTCCTTACTGAGACCCTCTGCCGTTGCTCCCTTGCTGGTGCCCATTATTCCCTTGCGATTCTCTTCCGTTGTTTCCTTGACCATTTCCATTATTCCCTTGCGACCCTCTACCATTGTTTCCTTGGCCATTTCCATTATTCTCTTGCGATTCTCTTCCATTGTTGCCTTGACCATTTCCATTATTCTCTTGCGATTCTCTTCCATTGTTGCCTTGACCATTTCCATTATTCCCTTGCGATTCTCTTCCGTTGTTTCCTTGACCACTTCCATTATTCCCTTGTGATTCTCTTCCGTTGTTTCCTTGACCATTTCCATTATTCCCTTGCGACCCTCTACCGTTGTTCCCTTGCTGATTTCCATTATTCCCTTGTGATCCTCTTCCATTGTTCTCTTGCTGGTGCCCATTATTTCCTTGCGAGCCTCTTCCGTTATTCTCTTGCTGGTGCCCATTATTTCCTTGCGAGCCTCTTCCGTTATTCTCTTG
>NZ_VLTE01000318.1:0-472 GCF_007558965.1 Bacillus sp. HY001
AGTGGATTAAAGAAGTGTCGAGCAAAGCGGTAAAACAAGCGATTATGAATGGAGATAAAGCTTTTAAGCGATTTTTTAAAGGTTTATCTCAGTTTCCAAGATATAAAAAAAAGAGGAATCAAGATGTGAAGTGCTACTTTCCGAAAAACAACAAAACAGATTGGACAGTAGAAAGACATAGAGTAAAAGTTCCTACAATTGGTTGGGTAAGGTTAAAAGAATATGGGTATATCCCTAAAAATGCAACTGTAAAGAGTGGCACAGTATATCAAAGAGCAGGAAGATATTATGTATCTGTACTTTGCGAATTGGAAGAAATGGAAACAAAGTTAGCACTCAATAAAACAGGTCTAGGTATTGATTTAGGAGTGAAGGATTTTGCTACACGTAGCGATGGTATCGTTCATGAAAACATCAACAAAACAATAAAAGTAAAAAAGATAGAAAAACGGTTAAAACGTGAACAACGCTC
>NZ_VLTE01000319.1:0-216 GCF_007558965.1 Bacillus sp. HY001
TCGTATTTTTTATACGGCTTTGTGAAGTCTTTTCGTACATTCTTGAGTGATACTAAGGATATCGAACGGTGTACGACACTTATACCTTCGTGCTTTTCTTCCGTTTTTGACAAGATCCTGAAAGAGCCTGGTTAGCACTGATACAGGATGTTGAAAGGTTGTGAAAAGCACGTCGTGTATACTAGAGAAGTAAATTTTGACGATATATGTACACTT
>NZ_VLTE01000320.1:0-368 GCF_007558965.1 Bacillus sp. HY001
GTGGCACCGGTAGCACCCGCTGGTCCTTGAGCACCTTGAGGTCCAGTAGCACCAGTAGCACCCGTGTTACCTTGAGCACCCTGAGGTCCAGTAGCACCAGTGTTACCTTGAACACCTTGAGGTCCAGTAGCACCAGTGTTACCTTGAGCACCTTGAGGTCCAGTGGCACCAGTAGCACCAGTAGCACCCGTGTTACCTTGAGCACCCTGAGGTCCAGTAGCACCAGTAGCACCAGTGTTACCTTGAACACCCTGAGGTCCAGTAGCACCAGTGTTACCTTGAACACCTTGAGGTCCAGTGGCACCGGTAGCACCCGCTGGTCCTTGAGCACCTTGAGGTCCAGTAGCACCAGTAGCACCCGTGTTACC
>NZ_VLTE01000321.1:0-279 GCF_007558965.1 Bacillus sp. HY001
GAGTCAATCCGTACGATGTTAACATATGAAAAATAATGAGTATATTCAAGGAGGATAACGACATATGACTACCACTAAATTACATCCAAGATTAGATAACGGGATTAATGATTATCCAGTAGTAAAAGACTTTGCAGGAGGAACATTAAAGTGTCTCTGTGAATCAAATAAAGTAGAAGTCAAGGTAGATTCGCAAACAATGCACAACCATGCATGTGGTTGTTCTAAGTGCTGGAAACCAGAAGAATCCATTTTTTCTATAGTAGCTGTAGTACCTCG
>NZ_VLTE01000322.1:0-374 GCF_007558965.1 Bacillus sp. HY001
GAGATAGAAGGACGAATTTTGAGTGCTACTGTCAGAAGGAATCCAAGTGGAAAATATTTTGTCTCGATTCTTGCTGAAGCAGAAGTACAAGAATTGCCAAAGACCGATTCCGCTGTTGGTATAGATGTTGGTGTGAAAAACTTTGCTATTCTTTCAACAGGTGAGGTATTCGGTAATCCAAAATGGTCTCGGGTATTAGAGAAGAAACTCGCTCATGCCCAGCGTATTCTATCTAGACGTACAAAAGGCGGAGCGAATTGGAATAAACAGCGAATGAAAGTCGCTCGTATTCATGAACGAATCAAAAATGCAAGAACGGATTACTTGCAAAAACTCTCTACAAGGATCATCAAAAACCACGATGTGATTGGGAT
>NZ_VLTE01000323.1:0-501 GCF_007558965.1 Bacillus sp. HY001
AAACAACATTCATACAAAAGAGTGTGACCAGTGGATTAAAGAAGTGTCGAGCAAAGCGGTAAAACAAGCGATTATGAATGGAGATAAAGCTTTTAAGCAATTTTTTAAAGGTTTATCTAAGTTTCCACGATATAAAAAAAAGAGGAAGCAAGATGTGAAGTGCTACTTTCCGAAAAACAACAAAACAGATTGGACAGTAGAAAGACATAGAGTAAAAGTTCCTACAATTGGTTGGATAAGGTTAAAAGAGTATGGATATATCCCTAAAAATGCAACTGTAAAAAGTGGCACAGTATATCAAAGAGCAGGAAGATATTTTGTATCTGTACTTTGCGAATTGGAAGAAATGGCAACAAAGTTAGCACTCAATGCAGTAGGTCTAGGGATTGATTTAGGAGTGAAAGATTTTGCTACACGTAGCGATGGTATCGTTCATGAAAACATCAACAAAACAATAAAAGTAAAAAAGATAGAAAAACGGTTAAAACGTGAACAACGCTC
>NZ_VLTE01000324.1:0-272 GCF_007558965.1 Bacillus sp. HY001
GATTTTGCTACACGTAGCGATGGTATCGTTCATGAAAACATCAACAAAACAATAAAAGTAAAAAAGATAGAAAAACGGTTAAAACGTGAACAACGCTCTTTAGCACGTAAATTTGAAAATCCAAAAAAAGAGAGGTGAAAAATCTGTTACTAATAAAAGAGTGAATATAGATAAAAATGTTCTTAGAGTGCAAAAGTTGCATGCTCGATTAGCGAATATTCGAATAGAGTATGTAAAGTCTATTGTAACGAATGTGGTGAAAACCAAGCCAA
>NZ_VLTE01000325.1:0-319 GCF_007558965.1 Bacillus sp. HY001
GGTAGCCACTTGACTTTGACTATTTTTGAGACTTTCTTAAAACAATCTTCTTCCAACATTTTCACTTAGATCAGTAAGCATTTTTCTTAAATAAAAAATAAAGTACCCGAAACCGTTACACCGAACATCTTAATTACAATTACAATTTCCATTTCATAGATAATGTGCATAGCATCTGTTTTAAATTGCTTATGTTCTAAGGGATGCTTAAGGGCTACATTATTATTATTATGAACATTATCAATTTCTAACCATTCATCATTATTATCGGCTTCATCAATCCAAAGTAGATAGACGAGGAAAATATACAAGAATTCTG